>NZ_JAJJBY010000019.1:0-92538 GCF_022625245.1 Bacillus sp. TL12
GCAACTGGCAACGATCATGTGATGTTCTTACATTGTTTACCTGCATTCCATGATGTGGAAACAATGTACGGAGAAGAGGTTTATGAAAAATATGGATTAAAAGAGATGGAGGTAACTGACGAAGTATTCCGCAGTAAACATTCAAAAGTATTTGATCAAGCAGAGAATAGAATGCATACAATTAAGGCTGTTATGGCAGCTACTTTAGGAAATATGGAGTAAAGAAGGAAGGGAATCTTCCTTCTTTCTCCTCCTTTAAATACTATCATTCACTATTGCTATTTATTCTTACTTGTAATTAAAGAGAGGTGAGTGTAATGGGGGAAGAAAAAAAATTAGGGTTATTTACGTTAACGGCTCTTGTTGTTGGTTCGATGATTGGCGGTGGAGCATTTAATTTAGCGAGTGATATGGCAAAAGGTGCTGGCGCCGGAGCTATTATTATTGGTTGGGTTATAACAGGTATTGGGATGATTGCGCTTGGATTATCATTTCAAAACTTAACTATAAAAAGACCGGATTTAGATGGCGGGATTTTTAGTTATGCAAAAGCAGGTTTTGGTAACTTTATGGGATTTAATAGTGCTTGGGGATATTGGTTATCTGCTTGGCTTGGCAATGTAGCTTACGGTACATTATTATTTTCTTCATTAGGTTATTTTTTCCCAGTTTTTGAAGGAGGCCAAAATGTAGCATCTATTATCGGAGCAAGCATATTATTGTGGTGTGTACACATGTTGATTTTACGTGGGGTACAATCAGCAGCACTTGTAAATTTAGTAACTACAATTGCAAAATTAGTTCCTGTTTTTGTGTTTATTGTTGTAGGAATTTTCGCTTTTCATATCGATATTTTCTTAGATGGATTTTGGGGACAAGCTGGTTCCTTTTCTTGGGGAGCGGTAGGCAGCCAAGTTAAGAGTACGATGCTTGTAACACTTTGGGTATTTATCGGTGTTGAAGGTGCGGTTGTCCTATCCAGTCGTGCAAAAAATAGAAGTGATGTTGGGAAAGCAACTGTTATCGGATTAATTGGTACACTCATTATTTACATATTACTTACGCTACTATCTCTTGGACTTATGCAACAAGCGGATGTTGCAAATTTAAAAAATCCATCTATGGCATATTTATTTGAAAGTGTTGTCGGAAAATGGGGCGCTATTTTTATTAACTTAGGCTTAGTAATTTCTGTATTAGGTGCTTGGTTAGGATGGACTTTACTTGCATCTGAAATTCCGTATTTAGCGGCTAAAGATGGAGTATTTCCAAAATGGTTTGCGAAAGAAAATAAAAACAAAGCTCCGGTCAATTCATTATGGATCACAAATGGTTTAATTCAAATCTTCTTATTAACATTTGTTGTTTCCGACCAAGCATATAATTTTGCATTTTCTCTCGCATCCTCAGCTATTTTAATTCCATATGCCTTTTCAGCATTTTATCAATTTAAGCATAGTTTACAATCTAAAGAAAAAGATCGAACAAAAAATATAATCATTGGTTTGATAGCAAGTATTTATGGAGTTTGGTTAGTCTATGCAGCTGGCTTAGATTATTTATTATTAACAATGACCTTATATGCACCAGGTATTTTCATCTTTTACAATGTTCAAAAACAAACGAATCCAAAGCAAATATTTACTCGTGTGGAATTGGCATCTTCTGTAGCGATCGGCGCTTTAGCATTCTTTGCGATTTATGGATTAATTACAGGAAGTATTAGCTTATAAAGTTTGTGAAAATGAAATCAATTGGAGGGCTGAAATATGACACGAAGAAAAATCGTAGTTGCACTAGGGGGAAATGCTATACAATCTGGAAATGCTACTGCTGAGGCGCAGCAAGAGGCATTAGAAAAAACAGCAGAACAGCTTGTTAAAATTATGGGAAATAACGTGGATATTGTGATTGCACATGGCAATGGACCGCAAGTAGGGAATATTCTATTGCAACAAAAAGCAGCGGATACAGAGAAAACACCGGCGATGCCGTTAGATACTTGTGGTGCTATGAGCCAAGGAATGATTGGGTATTGGATGGAAAATGCAATCGAAAAGGCATTGAAAAAGCATAAAATAAATAAAGAAGTAGCAACAGTTATAACACGTGTAGTCGTGGACGAAAAAGATGAAGCTTTTCAAAATCCAACAAAGCCAATTGGACCTTTCTATACAGAAGAAGAAGCAAGAAAGTTGATGGAAGAAACAAAAGCTGTATTTAAAGAGGACGCAGGAAGAGGATGGAGACGAGTTGTACCATCACCAAAACCTGTGAGCATTCATGAACATAAAATAATCAATTCATTAGTAGAGAACGGGAACATAGTAATTGCTGTTGGAGGAGGGGGAATACCTGTTATTGCCTCTGATGAAGGTTTAAAAGGTACGGAAGCTGTTATTGATAAGGACTTTGCAGCTCAAAAATTAGCAGAATTAGTGGACGCTGATACGCTTGTTATTTTAACTGCAGTTGATTATGTGTATGTAAACTTTAATCAGCCTAACCAAAAGAAATTAGAGGCTGTTACAGTTGATGAGTTAGAGGGATATATAGGAGAAAATCAATTTGCTGCAGGAAGTATGCTTCCAAAAATTGAAGCAGCTATTCATTTTGCGAATGCAGATCCAAAGCGAAAAACAATTATCACTTCTTTAGATAAGGTATATGATGCATTAGAAGAAAAAGCAGGGACTATCATTTCTAAGCAGGATGCATGTGTTTGTGTATAAACTTGTTCTGCCGATTATAAAAAGAATGAAGTTAGCCACTTCATTCTTTTTATTTATTGGTGATTTTTAGGAGGCTAATGTTCATAAATTAGTCATGATCATAAAGAGGTAGGGAGGTTAAATATGGTAAAATTAAGTTTGAATACGCTTTCTCAACGTTTAACTCCAGATATAGAAAGAGAGAGGGAGTTTTATGAATAACCGAAATGTAGTGAAAGATTTGAAGCAGTTTGAATTATTTGCTCATATCACAGAAAAAAAACTGAAAGGCTTAACAGAGTTTGTGTATTGGCGAACTTATAAGAAAGGTCAATTTTTGTTTTTAGAAGGTGATTCTAGAGAAAGGATCTACTTTATGTTAGATGGTTTCGTGAAGTTAGAGCGAGTGAATCAAAGTGGAAATTTGTTATATGAGGATTACGTAAAGAAGTTTTCGGTTTTTCCTTATGGTGGTATGTTTACAGACAAATCTTATACTTATACAGCGGAAGCGATGACAGATGTGGATGTATATTATATTCCTAAAATGATTTTTGAAGACATGGTTAAATCAAGTCGAACGCAGCTGATATACGTTGTCCGGCAGCTATCCTCTATATTAAAAACCAATGAGAACCGCGTACAAAATATTACAATCCCAAACGCACAAGATCGCGTCATTCAAACACCGCTCACCACAATCGAAATTTCCAAAATATCTGGAACATCTCGGGAGACTGTTAGTAGTGTGTTAAAGCAATTGAAGAGTGATAGTATTGTTACAGTTTTAGGCAAAAAAATTACGATACATGACCCGACATACTTTGAAGAAGTTTCGATGTGAAAACTTCATAATAGTAAATAAGAGAAATCTATAAAATAACTCTTTTATTCATATTGTATATTAAAAAAGTTCTTTATATATTTATAAGGAACTTTTTTATGTTATTCACTATAAAGAGATTGTATATTCCGATAATTTTAGCTAAAATCGATAATAAAACAAGGGGAAGAGAGAAAAAATGATTCGGATTGAATATGATCGATTAGTAGCTATTTTTTACAGTATCGGGGTATTACTATTAATAAAATTACCAAATGATAACGAATTAATAGGGGAAAAATTATTTCAAGCGTATGGGATTCCGGTAGATACATATATTTATACGAGTTATAGAGTTTCGAATATATGGATTTTCTCGTTTGCATTACAAGGAATTGCATTTTTATTTCTTCTGAAATGGTTAAAGCAGAAGGACTCTAATTGGTTAAAAAAGCTTAATATAATAAAAGTAGCGTGTATAAGTATGTTGATTATTATGGTGCCATTTACTTTAAATCAAGTACTTCAGACTCTTGATAAGACGTGGCATTACGCAGGAAAGCAAGGGCTAGCAGCAATTGAATATAAAAAAGATGATAGCCAATGTAGATTGGTGAAAGAAGGAAATCATTTTAAGCAAAATTGTGTCGTCACTTTAAAAAATTATCGTAATCATTCGCAAGCATTACAGTTAGTTCTATATCAAGATAAAAATCAGAAAGGGAAGAGGTATGAGGTACCAAACCCGATTTATTTACAGCGCCATGAAACAAAGAAATTTGAATTTCAAATACCGCTTGTCGATGGGGCGACTGTATTAGAAAATAAAGCACCAAATATTAATTTACAATCGTTAAACGAGAAGCATCAAACATATAATTAGTTAATCAACAAGAGGCGTACATGTGGGAGAAATAACTATAAATGAAAAGCGAAACTGAGACATCCATTTCATAAATTGGATGATTTTTTATTTGCCATTATTTGAATATCAAAGGTGAGCTAAAAACTTGAAGTCATATAAAAATGCGCAAGGGCAATCAAATGGGGGTATTATTTCTTAATGAAACGTAGATATTTAATAATAAGATAAAATTTCTCGTTGCAAACTCTCCATATTTTGTTATGATAGTGTTACGAAAACGTTTGCATAAATTTTAAAAGGATGCAAAAGGAGAGATTATTATGAAGAAAACTTGGTGGAAAGAAGCGGTTGCTTATCAAATTTATCCACGCAGCTTTATGGATTCTAACGGCGACGGTATTGGAGATCTACAAGGTATTATTGCAAAACTCGATTATTTAAAGGATTTAGGAATAGATGTAATTTGGATTTGTCCAATGTATAAATCACCAAATGATGATAATGGATATGATATTAGCGATTACCAAGACATTATGGATGAATTTGGAACGATGGCTGATTTTGATGAGTTACTAAATGAAGTGCATAAACGTGGCATGAAACTTATTATTGATTTAGTTATTAATCATACGAGCGATGAGCATCCTTGGTTTATTGAATCCCGTTCTTCTAAAGAAAATCCAAAGCGTGATTGGTACATTTGGCGTGATGGAAAAGATGGAAAAGAACCGAATAACTGGGAGAGTATTTTTAATGGTTCTGCTTGGGAGTATGATGAAGTAACAGATCAATACTTTTTACACATATTCTCACGTAAACAGCCAGATTTAAACTGGGAGAATCCAGAGGTCCGTGAAGCTTTATATGACACTGTAAACTGGTGGTTAGATAAAGGAATTGATGGTTTCCGTGTAGATGCAATCAGTCATATCAAAAAAGAAGAGGGTCTAAAAGACATGCCAAATCCAAAAGGGTTAAAGTATGTGCCTTCTTTTGATAAACATATGAATGTAAATGGAATTCAGCCACTTTTAGAGGAATTGAAGGAGAGTACATTTTCAAAATACGATATTATGACTGTTGGGGAAGCCAATGGTGTCAAAATTGAAGATGCTGATCTTTGGGTTGGGGAAGAAAACGGTAAATTTAATATGGTATTTCAGTTTGAACATTTAAGCTTATGGGATGCAGAAAAGAAAAAAGAGCTTGATGTTGTGGAACTGAAAAAGGTGTTAACAAAGTGGCAAAAAGGATTAGAGAATAAAGGTTGGAATGCACTTTATATTGAGAATCATGATAAACCGCGTATTGTCTCTACATGGGGAGATGATAAACAGTATTGGCGTGAAAGTGCAACGGCTTTAGGAGCAATGTACTTCTTTATGCATGGAACACCGTTTATTTATCAAGGGCAAGAGATTGGTATGACTAACGTTCAGTTCCCGAATATTGAAGATTATGATGATGTTGCTATTAAAAACTTATATCGTGAAAAAATTGCAGAAGGTGTACCTCATCAAGAGATGATGGAAATTATATGGGCATCTTGCCGCGATAACTCACGTACACCAATGCAATGGAATGATGAAGAAAACGCTGGTTTTACAACTGGAACACCGTGGTTTGGTATGAATCCAAATTACAAAGAAATCAATGTTCAAAAGCAGAAAGTAGAAGCGGACTCTATTTTTAATTTCTACAAAAAGATGATTGCACTAAAAAAAGAGCATGATGTATTTAATTATGGAATATATGATTTAATTTTAGAGAATGATCCACAAATTTATGCGTATACACGTACGTTAGATGATGAAAAAGTGATGGTTATTAGTAATATTTCAAATGAGGAAGCTGTGTATAATGAGAACTCATTTACATTAGAGCGCAAACGTTTGCTTTTAAATAACTATGAAGTAGCTGAATATCATGATTGTACTACAATGACATTAAAGCCTTATGAAACAAGGGTTTATCATATTTCTTAATAAAAAAAGATGCTACGAGAGCATCTTTTTTTATGAAAAATAATAAATTTATATTGCAATGTGAAAACGCTTTTATTAAAATAGGTTTATGAAAACGTTTGCGCTAAAAGGTATCGTTTTCATAAGCAAAAAGAAATTATTATCTATATCATTAGGGATTTTATAAATAAAGGGGAGGAAGAAACAGATGAAAATTACGTCTTTTGATTTTTGGCAGAAGTTCGGAAAAGCATTGCTAGTTGTTGTAGCAGTTATGCCAGCAGCGGGCTTAATGATTTCCATTGGTAAGCTAATTGGTATGTCTGCTGGGGATGTTAATGCAGTACATACGATTGCTAGAGTAATGGAAGACATTGGTTGGGCAATTATTACAAACCTGCATATTTTATTTGCGGTAGCAATTGGGGGATCATGGGCGAAGGACCGAGCAGGTGGTGCATTTGCAGCGCTGTTAGCATTCGTCTTAACGAACCGGATTACAGGAGCTATATTTGGTGTTAACGCCGAAATGTTAGCGGATTCAAAAGCGAAAGTTTCTTCATTATTAGCTGGAGATTTACTTGTAAAAGATTATTTCACTTCTGTACTTGGTGCACCAGCACTTAATATGGGAGTATTCGTAGGGATTATTACAGGTTTCTTAGGAGCTACTTTATATAATAAATATTATAACTATAACAAATTACCACAAGCATTAGCGTTCTTTAATGGAAAGCGCTTTGTACCGTTCGTTGTAATTGTTTGGTCTACAGTTACTGCAATTGTATTATCACTTTTATGGCCATTCATTCAAAGTGGACTAAATGAATTTGGGCGCTGGATTGCAGAATCAAAAGATAGTGCACCAGTTGTTGCACCGTTCGTATACGGGACATTAGAGCGTTTGTTATTACCATTTGGATTACATCATATGTTAACGATTCCGATGAACTATACAGAGCTTGGCGGCACATATACGATGTTAACTGGATCAAAAATTGGTCAAGTAGTTGCAGGACAAGATCCATTATGGCTTGCTTGGATTACAGACTTGAATAATTTACTAGCAAATGGTGATACGAAAGCTTATAACGATTTATTAAACAATGTAGTTCCAGCACGTTTCAAAGCAGGACAAGTTATCGGATCTACAGCAGCATTAATTGGTATTGCATTTGCGATGTACCGTAATGTTGATAAAGATAAACGTACAAAATATAAACCAATGTTCTTCTCTGCAGCATTAGCAGTATTTTTAACAGGTGTAACAGAACCGATTGAATTTATGTTCATGTTTATTGCACCAGTATTATACGTAGTATATGCAATTACAACGGGACTTGCATTTGCACTAGCAGATTTAATTAATTTACGTGTGCATGCATTTGGATTCATTGAACTACTTACACGTACACCAATGATGGTTAATGCAGGATTAACAAGAGATTTAATTAACTTTGTTGTTGTCTCAGCGGTATTCTTTGGATTAAACTTTACATTATTCAATTTCTTAATTAAGAAATTCAATTTACCAACACCAGGACGTGCGGGTAACTATATTGATAATGAAGATGATTCTTCAGAAACAGCAGCGAATGTAAAAGAGGGATCTTTAGCAACAAAGGTTATTGACCTTCTAGGCGGGAAAGATAATATTGCGGACGTAGATGCTTGTATGACACGTTTACGCGTAACGGTGAAAGATTTAGAAGCTGTTGCACCAGAAGCACAGTGGAAGCAAAACGGAGCTTTAGGCCTCATTGTAAAAGATAAAGGTGTTCAAGCGGTATACGGTCCGAAAGCTGATGTATTGAAATCAGACATTCAAGATATGTTAGGTGCATAATAATGAAGTTACTTACTTTAAACTGCCATTCCTGGCAAGAAGAGAATCAAATAGAAAAAATAAAACATCTTGCTAAGACAATTCAAGAAGAAGATTACGATGTGATTTCCTTACAAGAGGTTAGTCAGTCTATTAAAGCTCAAAATGTATGCGGTAACAAGAAAAAGGATAACTTTGGACTTGTATTACTTACAGAGCTTGAGAAGTTGGGTTTAGAAAATTACAATATTGTTTGGGATTTTTCGCATATTGGTTATGACATATATGAAGAAGGTTCAGCGATTATAACGAAACATCCGATTGAAAAACAAGGTTCTTTCTTTGTCTCACAAAGTAAGGATACAGCGTATTGGAAAACACGTAAGATTGTTCATGCAACAATTTCTTATCAAGGTAAGAACATAACATTTTATTCTTGTCATCTTGGCTGGTGGAATGATGAGGAAGAATCGTTCCGAGGACAAGTGAATCGTTTAATAGAGTATGTAAATGGAAATGAAAATGAACTTTCATTCTTAATGGGTGATTTTAATAATAATGCTCGTTTGCAAGGTGAAGGATACGATTATCTTATGCAAAAAGGATTTTATGACACATATGAGCTAGCTTTGAAAAAAGATGAAGGAACAACTGTACAAGGAAAAATTGCTGGTTGGGATGAAAATAAGCAAAACTTACGAATTGATCTTATTTTAAGTAACAAACCAACAACAGTTATTTCTTCAAAAGTTATTTTCAATGGTGTAAATCGCAATGTTATTTCAGATCATTTCGGAGTAGTAGTTCAATTGGATATATAATATAGAAGGAATCCTCATAGCTATGTAAGCGCTGTGAGGATTTTTTTCTACGAATACAAGTATTTCCAAGATAAAATACTTGTATTTTTTATGACATTTCCTATATATTTGTTATTACTGAATGTAAAACTAAGTTGGTCATTTTGTATGAATACTTTATCGACTTCGTTATATAATGAAGTAAGTGAAGTGTTTTGATTGGAAAAATCTTACACTTTCGTTTAATCCACGATGTAGAAAATGATATAATGGCAAAATGCATGTATCATTTTCTAAAGAAGGAAAAATATATAATTAGGTGATAGCTTATATGAAACAAATATGGCGTATTTATAAGACGGACTTACGGAATGTAGCCAAACATTGGGCTGCAATTGTAATTGTATTAGGGTTAATGATTTTACCATCGTTATATGCATGGTTTAACATTAAAGCTTCTTGGGATCCATATGGAAACACGAAAGAAGTTCCGATTGCAGTTTCTAACCAAGATGTTGGGTCAAATCTAAGAGGAAAAGATATTAACATCGGGAATGAAATTGTAGATTCTTTGAAAAAGAATAAAAACCTTGGGTGGAAATTCGTTGATGAAAAGCAAGCAATTTATGGAGTAGAGCGGGGAGACTATTATGCAAGTATTACAATTCCTAAAGATTTCTCTGAAAAAATTGCAACAGTAATTAGCGATAATCCACAAAAACCAGAACTAGATTATTATGTGAATGAAAAGGTAAATGCGATTGCACCAAAAATTACAGCAAAAGGTGCATCAGGTATAACCGAAGAAATCAGCAAAAACTTCGTTAAAACAGCAAACGGTGAGATTTTTCAAGTTTTCAATGACCTTGGAATCGATTTAGAAACAAACTTACCAAGTATTGAAAAAGTAAAAGATCTTGTATTCAAGCTAGAAGCACAGTTCCCAGAAATGTATACGCTTGTGGATACAGCATTAGATGATGCGACTAGAGCACAAGATCTTGTGAAAGTTGCGCAAGAGGATTTACCGGTCGTAGAAAGTGTGATTAATGATGGGCAGGCAACGTTGAAAAGTTTAGATGAATTTTTCGCACGAAATGATGAAACGTTAAAGAATGCTCCGGGAACAATTAAGAGAGATTTAACGGTACTGAAAAAAGGTATGAATGGTGCGGCGGCCATAACTGACTTTTTAATGGGTCCAGGAGTTAATTTACAAGTTCCTGATTTTTCGAAGATCCCAACACTTCCTGAGTTCCCATCTCTTTCTAACCTTCCACAGTTGAATGATGAAGGATATAGAAATATTGCACAAAATATTAATCAAACCGTAAATAATGTGTTGAACTCGGCGCGTACGGGAACTGCATATGCGCAAAGTGTAATGGATGGGTTACAGAATGGGAAAATTGATCCAGAGATAGCAAAGAAAAATATCGCAACTGTGTCCAATAATCTCCAAACGCATATAGATAATCTTTCTTCAATCATTACGATGATGTCAACCCTTCAACAGAATGCAACAACTGATTTTGGTAAGAAGTTCTTTGGCGATAGAGTAGCGCATTTAACAGCTATTAGAGAAGGTCAACAAGATTTGAACAATCGATTTAAACATCTTAATGACCTAATTAGCACAGGTCAAGAAGTGAAACAAGATGTGAGAGATGCGATTAATCAAAAATTAAATGCAACAAATGCTTTAATTGATCAAGCTGAAAAAGATTATAATGAAACGTTTGTAGCGGATTATAAAAAAGCAGTTCAGTTTAAAGAACAGACAGAAAACAAAATAAACGAGGATTACGAGAAAGTAAAGACTGAATATAATAAAGTAAGAGATGGTATTGAGGATGCTAAATCTAACGCTCAAAAAGCAGTGGAAGATATACAAAATAAAGGTATTAATGGGTTAGATGGAACGAAAGTAGCCTTAAATAGTTTAAACGGTCAATTCCAAGCAGCTTCAAATATGATTGGTGACATGATGCCTGTCTTAGAGAATGCCAACAAAGTTTTAGCTGATGTAAATAGCGATAAAAACTTTAATGATCAAATTGCGAAGTTGAAAAAAGCAAAAAATGGTTTAGAAAAAGGCATGGATTTAACTAATAAAGGGATTGACGCTATTAATAAAGGACAGCAACCAGCAAAAGATGTTATTGAAAGTATTAATGAAGTATCGAAAAATGTTTCAGCTGAATTAGGTGACATTTTAGCAAGATACGATTCAGAAATCGTTCCGAATTTCAATGAAGCAATTGCTCGTACAAAAGAGATGTCAAAAAATACATCTAAAATTTTAAATGATGCAGATAAAAAGCTTCCAGATGTAAAAAAACTGCTAGAAGATTCATCTAAAGGCTTAGTAGAAGGTAAAAAGAAAGTGGAAGATATTAAAGCTGAGATGCCAGCTACTGAGAAAAAGATTAAAGAATTAGCAGATAAAATTCGCAAGTTTGAATCGGAAGAAGATATAAAAGACATCATCCGTTTATTGAAAAATGATGTTGAAAAGCAAAGTGACTATTTTGCAAATCCAGTAAATTTAAAAGAAAATAAATTATTTGCGATGCCGAACTATGGTTCTGCGATGTCACCATTCTATACGGTGCTTGCGTTATGGGTAGGGGCATTGTTAATGGTTTCGTTATTAACAGTAGAAGTACATGAGCCGGGCGCGAATTATAAGAGCCATGAGATTTACTTTGGACGTTTCTTAACGTTCTTAACAATAGGTCTTATGCAGGCGTTTATCGTATCAATGGGAGATATATTCCTACTTGGTACGTACGTGGTTAATAAGTTCTGGTTCGTTGTATTCAGTTTATTTATCGGTGCAGTCTTTGTTTGTATTGTATACTCACTTGTTTCTATTTTTGGAAACGTAGGGAAATCGATGGCAATCATTTTACTTGTACTGCAAGTAGCTGGATCAGGCGGAACATTCCCAATTCAAATGACACCAACATTCTTCCAAACAATTTATCCGTTCTTACCGTTTACGTATGCAATCAGTGCAATTCGTGAAACAGTGGGAGGAATGCTTTGGGATGTTGTCCTGAGGGACCTTCTTGTATTAAGTGTCTTCGTCGTAATCATGCTTATTATGGCATTATTACTGAAAACACCAATTAACAAGTCGAGTGAAAAATTTGTTGAGAATGCAAAAGGAAGTAAAATTATTCACTAAAAAAAGTTCCTACCGAGAGCGGTAGGAACTTTTTTATTTTAATCAAACTTTAATTTTTTTAATGCTTCTGCTAATGCATTATTTAATGGCTCTTCTTCTTTTTGTTGCTGCTTCATATATTTTTGAACGTAGCGCTTATCAGCTTTACTACCAGACTCTTTCTTACGACGTTCTTGGAATGTAGAAAGCTTTTCACGATATCCACATTTACATGTGAAGATTTGGCCAGCTCTTTCACCGCGAAGCTCTAGTTTTTTCTTACATTGCGGGCATCGTGCATTTGTTGTACGGGATACATTTTTACGATGACCACATTCGCGATCTTGGCATACAAGCATTTTTCCCTTTTTCCCATTTACTTCGAGCATTGGCTTACCACAGTCTGGACAAGTTTTCGTTGAAATGTTGTCATGTTTATATTTTTTATCGCTCGCTTTAATTTCGGTAACAATCTCTTTCGTATAGCTTTTCATTTCTGAAATGAATACTTCTTTTTTTAATTTTCCTTTTGCAATCGCTTCAAGCTTTTGTTCCCATTCAGCAGTTAGTGTAGGAGATTTTAGTTCTTCTGGTACTAAATCGAGTAACTGACGACCTTTTGATGTAATGTGAATATCTTTACCACGTTTTTCAATTAAGAACGAATTAAATAGTTTGTCGATAATGTCAGCTCGTGTAGCTACAGTACCTAATCCACCAGTTGATTTTAATGTATCAGCAAGTTGTTTATTTTGTGTATTCATGTATTTCGTTGGGTTTTCCATTGCTGAAAGTAATGTTGCTTCATTAAAACGTGCAGGTGGTTTTGTTTGACCTGATGTTTGAGCAATTAGTTTTACGCTTAATGTATCGCCTTTTTCAATGCGAGGTAAAATTTGCTCTTTGACATCATCAGCTGCATCGTCATCTTCGAATCGGTTTTCATATACTTCTTTCCAACCGGAATGTAAAATCGTTTTGCCACGTGCAACAAACGTTTCATCACCAATTTTCGTGCGTAATGTTAGCTGTTCATATTCAAAGGCTGGGAATAAAACTGCTAAGAAACGCTTTACAACTAAATCATAAATTTTACGTTCCTTATCTGTGAAAGCAGAGAAGTTCACATAGCTTTCCGTTGGGATGATTGCGTGATGGTCGCTTACTTTACTATCATCAACAAATGCTTTAGTGGATTTTATAGGTTTATTTAAAATTTTATGAGCGAAAGGACGATATTCTCCTACTCCACACGCTTTTAGACGCTCTGGAAGTGTTCCGACGATATCCGATGAGATATAGCGTGAATCTGTACGAGGATAGGTTAATACTTTATGTTGCTCATACAATTTTTGCATAATATTTAATGTTTCTTTTGCCGAGTAGCCAAAGATTTTATTTGCATCACGTTGTAGTTCTGTTAAGTCATAAAGACCAGGCGCAAATGATTTTTTTACCTTTTTATCGATTTCCACCACAGTTGCATTTTGTTTGTCGAGTTTTTTCACAATCGTATCAATTTTGGCTTTATCAAAACTGCGACCATTCCCTTTAGCATCTTGCCAAGTTAGTTTTAACTTATTAGTTGTTTGAGCTTCAATACCATAGTATGTTTGCGCTTTGAAGTTTTTAATTTCGTCTTCACGTCCAGCAATGATAGCTACAGTAGGTGTTTGGACATGTATACTGTTTTTAGGGCGAAATTTAATATATTCTTTTAATAGTAATGATATCAATAATAATTTCACCCATGTACATTTTTATTTTGGGTATAAAAAGTAAATAAGCATAGTAATAGAACTTAGGGGAGGAAACTATGAGATTTGTTGTAAGGGAATTTGATGAAACTTCAAGAAATGGAGAAATATTCAGTAGTATTGGTATTGGAATTAAAGAAAATAGTTATTTAATATTTCCCTCACCTCTTTCAAATTTTATAAAAAGAGAATATAAAAATAAAGGAAAGTCTATTAATAGTCAAAGAAATGTAGCTTATGCAGTAACAAGATTTTTAAATTATTTATATAAAAATAAAGATAGTTATCCTGAATTAATTATAGGGGGACTAAGTAGTTTAACTCTTCAACATGGAGCGGATTATATCTCCTATTTATCATTAAAAAGTAGAGCAGGTGAATTAAAGAGTGAATATGTAAAAACTGAGATACAGTATCTAAACAAACTTTTCCATTGGTTGAAATCAGAAAACATAATTAACCAGGTCTTTAGTGTAAATTACCAGACTGTTTATTACGGTCGAAAAAGTCGAAAAATTGAGACTAATATTTTTGAAAACACTAATGACTTAGATATTATTTTACCAATAAGAAATTCCATTCAAAATAATGTTATTAAAGACTTCGGTAAAAATAGAAATAGACTAATTATAGATTTTATTATGACAGCAAAGCGTATTGAACCATTAATAGCATTAGGTATAGCTTTACAATTCTTTGGAGGATTAAGACGTTCTGAGGTCATTAATTTAAAATGCTCTAGTTTAAAGTGGGCTAATAGTAACCTAATAATTGAGATTAGAGACAATCAAAACATCTTATTTGCAGATGCAATAAATAAGGCTGATATTCAAGTTAAATATCCAAGAGATCAAATATGTATTTGCTCTGAAATTATAAAGCCCCTGTATGAAGAACACCTAAAAATACTAACCAAATTAACTAAAGGAACTTCCGAAGCACTTTTTATCTCAGCGAGGAATTTTAAAGCTTTAAGGGGCAAAAGATATTCAGCAAAAATTGATAAGATTAAACAACAGTTTTTAAATGACTTACTAGCAAAAAATCAAGTCGAAGATTATATACTGTTAACAAACAATAAATGGTCTACGCATATTGGCAGAGGCGTTTTCACGAACATATTAATAGATTTTGGTCTAACTCCTACCCAAATTGCATTAGCTAGAGGCGATAGAAGCTTACAGTCTGCATTAAGTTATGTAGATGAAAATACATTACTTAGCTCTATGAATTTAGCAATCAATAATTTTGACATACTAAAGGAAGTGTAGGACTTGCCTAATCATATGACATTAAAAGAGGTTTCAACCCTCCTTAACTTATCGATATATCAAACTAGATTATTTCTTAAAGAAGCCTCAATACAAAAAATAGGTATTAATAATTCTAGAGAAATTGTTTATGATACCAATGTTATAAATAATTTACGGGATATTCTTGAAAAACGATATAAAGACAATTGCTTAAATAAATATACTCCTAAAGAACTTATCACGTTAGGATGTACTGGACACGATAGAGCTATTCTTAAGAGCGAACCTACTGCGCTTTTCGATAGATATAGGACTTTTACTGGAGTCTCTTATTTCTATGACAAATTAGAAGTAAATGCATATTTAGCATCTAAAAGCCGTGGTTCTGAACTATTATCACTTTTGCAAATAATGGAATTAGTGGGTTTTAAAACACTCCAACAACTTCAACATGCATTAAATGATTGCAATATTAAAGAAGTAAAAAGAGGATATAGCTCCTTCAAGTATTATAAGGAATCAGATATAAAGTTCTTTATTGACTTGGTTAAAAAAAGGTATTCATTCAATAAAGCAAATCGTTTGAGTACTCAACAAATGCAGGAACTAGGATTTAAAAAAAATGATAGAATAGTATTTCAAAAGGTTAAGGCAGAACCTATCGATAGGATTAATGAGTATGCTGACGCTGGGGGACTTGCCTTTTATGATAAAACCGAAGTGGAGAGGGGGTTAAAATTCAGAAAATTTTTAACTCATACTGTTTGCGAAAAGGATGCTAAAGAACATTTGGGCTATACAAATACTAAAAAGTTCAAAAAGGTAATTCAAGAATATGACATTGCATTAACGTCAAACGGGAAATATGAAATTAATTATTATGACAAGTCAAGTATAGATTCCTTGAAAAATATTATAGATAAAAATTATGAACATAACCTTGAAACCAAAATAACCGGTGCCCAAATAAAAGCCTTAGGATATTCTAAAAAACTTATTCGTAAATTAACCCCTATCCATACAAGACCTATTGATAACGTATATAAGTTTGCGAACGCCGTTATTTTCTATGATAAGGAACAATTTCTCGATTTAAAGAAACAATATCAAGATCTAGCTGAAACTAATAATGTTTTAACTGAATATTATACTTCTAAACAATTAATGAAATTGCTCAATATACCAAATAATATTAATAGATATATGGCTAAATTTAGAATCTCTCCTATAAAAATTTCTTCATCACGTCAAAATTATTGGTCCAAGGGCGAGATTGATGATTTGGTTAAAAGGAGAACTGATTTATATAACTACTACGATTCGAATTATTATTTAATTAGTGACGTAGAATATTTACTAGGATGTAACATAAGTAAGTTCTACAGAATCTGCTCAAATTTTAATATTCTCGTTATTTCTGAAGAATTACCGACTGAAGTGAAATTTAATAAATTTAATAAATGTCATTTAGCTTTTCAAAAAAATAAAATCGATACCATTCTTGCGAGAATAAATGACAAACAACAGCAAATTACTAATAATCAAACGGCCAATGCTTTGGAATCTATTAATGATATACAGCAGGATTCAAATATTATCCCACGAGCAGAGACTTCATTTCAAACGCTTGAATATTTAGAAGAGGAAAAGAATGTACTGATTACTGAGAAAATCAAAAAACATTCCTCACCTACAGAAACTAATCAGTCAACTACTATTATGGAGTCTATTGATGTTATACAGTATGATCCAAACACCATCTCAGAAATAAAGAGTTTACTTCAAGTACTTGGACATTTAGAAGATGAAAAGATTGTACAAATTGTAGAGGAAATAACAAATTATTCAACGCCCTCTATAAATGACAAAATTAAAACCATAATTTCCGAAAAAGATTTAATAATCCAATTAGACTATTCAAAGAAACAGTTTGATGAAAATAAAGAACACTTTCGCATCTTAAAGTGGGAGTATGGAAATATTAATTATTATTTGCTAGAGGATTGTTCTAATCTTTTAAAAAAGTTATATGAAGAGCAAAACAATTTATTAAGTTTAAACTATACTCATGTTGAAGCAATTGCCAAAGTCCCTAGCACCGTATTATATAAAAATAGAGAAAAGGTTCAAATACCACCTCATTTAAGATTTGGTCGCCTAAAAAAACTTAAATACGTATATCCTAAGAAAGTTATTGATAATTACTTAAAAGTATTAAAATTTTCCAATTTAATTGAACGATATAAAAATGAATTAGAATATAATACTCTCCCAGATAAAATCTTTTTAAAAGTAGTCAAAGAATTGGATTTAAATTTTCAGAATTTAGTTAAAGAGACAGAAACAGCATGGCATAATTTTGTTTCGAAAAAATTATTAAGTTCAAACGGAAATATTAAAACAATTAAGAGACTTTTTGTTCGATTTATTAAAATAACAGAATTGATGCAATCGAAATTAATTTCAAAAGAAATTATGGACATGACTTCTAATGAAATTAATTTCGTATTTTTAAACAATAAAGTTCCAAGTACTTACAGAGAAACTTTATATAGTTTCTTTAATCACCTACTTTTAAGATTTTCTAATTGTAAGTATTTGATTTCAGAGCTTAATAATCCATATGTGGAAAAAAATGAGCGTTTAGCAAACTCTAAACACAATAAGAAAATCTATTCGATTAATGAGTTTTTAACACTACTGGACTATGTTAAAGACATTAAATTCCATAAAGATAATGCTATTTCTGAATATAAGACAAAACCAATTGATGGGACAAAGGGGAATTATGAATCCATTTGGTTATATGTAATGCTTCATTTAAATAACGGATGGAGAAGTACTGATTTTATTGAAAAGATACCTCGTATCCCCTTGTCTATCCCTGTGCAGGATTATAACTCATTTGAAAACCACAATTTAACCTTAGAAGAAGCTACAAAAATCATCTGGGAGTTAACATCAAACTTAATGAATGTTTATCATAACAAAAATGGTAAAAAGGCTTTTTTCTTTATTTCTGAAGATATGATTGTCCCTGTAGCTAATGCCATCGTTTTATGTGAACTTAAGGCTCAATTAATAAATTCAAAAAGAAATAACTTGATTGATTTAGGTAATTCAAACGAATTGACTACTAGCATGCATGATAAGTTTTTCAAAACTTTTCCTATAAAAAAATTCAAATTTAAATCGCTAATGGCTAACAGTACATTTATAACCTTTGTGAATTCAATCCTAAAACAAAAAACAAATCGTAATCCTTTGGAGATTACTAAATTCATTAGAAATCATGATTCTTTAGACACTACCAACAGATATGTACATGTAAATGAAGAACATCTAAATAAAATTAGTAAGCAATTATTTGATAAAGGCTATTTTGGCTATGCCTACGATTATTTAAAACAAATTGTTATTGGTGAATCTCAAAATAATTCTATTGAAAACAATGAAAAAAATCTGTTAGCCACAGTTTTTGGAGATATATATAAAATTGAAAATTTTTCTATTACGTTAAATACAATTGAAGAACAGAAAAAACCTTTATACGAGTTCGTTAAGAGTTTATCGGAAGAACAACAGAGAGAAGTATTAGATTTAATAAATATGAATCAATTGCCGGCCAAAGAAACCTTTTGGCAATGTATTCTCGGTGATTGTTTATATCTAGATAGAAAATGTAACAGTTGCCCATTTGCAATTCCACATTTCTATGTACTAACAAAGACTGTTTACAACCTAAATAATTTAATACCTAAATTAGAAAAGATTAAAAATATTTCTTATAAAGGCGAAAGAGTTAGATTGGCTAATTTATTATACAAAAACCTTTCCTTAATAAGTACTGCTAAAAAACAATTTGGAGAAAATGTACTCAGCTCATTTTTAGGCAAGGACTACTCAGATTTCTTAAATAACATACGCAGCTTAGAGAGTATAAATGAAAATCTAACAATTGGAGGCACTTAATATGGACAATAATCATAGTTTAGATTTTTCGTCTACCTCAACTCATTATAACGAGAGTCTCCGTGGCACTTTACAAGATAGAATAAACAATCTTAAAGATACAGGGGTAAATCTTACAGCCGAAGCGTCCAATAACAGGTGGAATATTTATGATGAATATTTCTCACAAACATATTTTGTAGACTTTGGCTTCGATTCTTTTTCATCAAAGAAGTTTAATACTGACCAATTCATTTTGCTATTAAAATCTTGGTTTATTTTACTTTTAGAAGGGGGGAATAGTTTCCATCATTTAACAAAGAAAACAAGAAGAGCAAAGGATGCATTGATCCTAAGTAAAGGATTTAATCTAGAAGCAATAGATGAATTTGAACTGAACTATTTTTCTAAAAATCTTAAACCTAGTACTCTGCAAAATAAAGCATCTTTACTACTAGAATTTCTAGACTTTTGCCAAGACCTGATAGTGCCAGAAGAGTATCTGGAACTAATTTTAGGATACTATCAAACACAGAATTCAACGGTAATAAGGAAATTACCATCAAGCCAAGATGTTCTAAAATTTTCTTTAGTAGTTGAAGTATACTTTTCTAATGAGGAAATTGATAAAGAACATGTGGACTACTATCCGATTTATTTATGGTGGAATTTAACAAATATTATCCCGATACGTATTAATGAATTTTGTAATTTGAAATTTGATTGTTTAACTTTTAATAAAGAAGGATATTTTTTATCTTTACCTCGAAGTAAAAATCTAAGGAATCGTAAAATCGCTTACGACAAAATTTTGGTTTCGGATAAAATTGCTAAGTCAATCAAATTATATCAACAAAAAATATATTCAGTTAAACCGTCTAAAACATTATTACAAACGCCTAGTACGGTTCGAAATATAAAACCAGAAATCTTTAATTACAGAAATTTCAGGAATTTATTAGGCAAATTTTATAGGGAAATTGTTTGTGAGAAGTATGGCCTCAAATTATTAGAGAATAGTTCGGAGCCACATACCCAATCACCTTACAATATCTATAGGAAAATAAGACCAAATGATACTCGCCATTTTGCATTTTTGAATTTAATGTTGCAAGGTTATCATCCCAGTGAGATTGCTAGATTAGGGGGACACAATTCTGTTTATTCTCAAATGACTTATCATAACCACTTGGAATATTGGATTGATTCAGATCTAATAAAATTATTAACGAATCAAAAAAGACACTTAGGTGAACTTTCAAACGAATTTTTCAAAGAAATTATTTTCAAAAATGCGATGAATACTACTACGGAAGTTTCTGAGGTTGTTAAAATCCCATTAGAAATCGGTTATTGTACAGATCCTTTACAAGATTGTCCCGTAGATGAACACCATCTCTGTAAACATTGGAGAATAACCTTAGATGATTATCAAAAACATTATGATAAACTACAAACTATTCTTGTTAATCAAGAGTCTGTTCTTAAATTATGCATCGATAAACTATTAGCACTCCATAAAACTGGTCTCATTCATCATAAAAATGATGTATATGATGAAAAAAATTCACAGTTCAATTATCAATTAGTAGAAAGCTCTAAGGAAGTAAAAGATGCATTATACCAATTAGCAAAGCTAAAGGAAAGGTTTGAAATGTATGAAAAGTCGAGGGCGCAAGCCTAATTTATATCCTAAAGATATTCTTCTAAAGATTATTGATGATTTCTTAAGAAATCAGGCAAATGTTCAAATTATAAGGTATAGAGAAATCTTTCTTTATGCGCTAGAAGAATATAACAAAGGAATATTAGATTTTAAATTGAGTGAAGATTTTTGGAGAAAACCTGGTCGCCAAGGAAAATTGTTAGTTGATGAAATCAATAAAAAGAGAAGCGCTTTAATAGAAAACAATAATCAATACATTGAAATTATCTCAACAAATGATGTTATAAACAGATTATCACAAGACACTCCAGCTACTAAAAAGAAAATTATTAATCAACTGAAGGTAAATGAGTATGGTTATCGTAAAATATCTACTCGCTACAAGCAACTCAAAGAAAAAGAAGCTAAAATGACACAAGAAATCGTCGAACTTAAGGCTGAGATTGCAAATCTTAAGGACAATAACGAAATCTATCAAAATGTTCTTTTTCAATGGGCAAATTTATCAAGTATTAAAGAGCTTGATTTAATAAACTTAATTACAACTGGAAAAACTAGATCTGCTACAGTGGAACAGCTATTTCAGGATATGTTTAAAGAACAGTCTAATAAGGCTATACTAGAGCTTAATACTGACAATAAAATTGATAATGTAGTAACAATAACGAAGACAAAAAATACACTTATCGAAGACTTAGATTTATAGTCTTCCGATAAAGTGGAAAGATAAAAAATATATTTTGCTTATAATTAAGAGAACCTTACTCAGCTAGCATGGGCTCTCTTAATCTAGGCATGCTTTCGTATAGTATATTCGCTCTTCAATTTCCCTCTGTGTTTTGTGAAATACATCATTTAAATAACGCATAAACTTTCAACTTCTTTAATCAATTCATGAGGCATTATTTTTAGTACCCCACAAATAATAAATATCGTAGTAATGCTAGGCTGTCTTTGTCCGCGTTCTAGTAATCCAATAAAAGTTCTATCTAGGTCGCATTGTAACGCCAATTGTTCTTGGGAAAGACCGGCTAGTTTTCTGTGTTTTCTTAACACGGTACCAAAAGCTTTCGATATCTCCATAAGCTCACCTCTTAGTTAATTAACTAAGAAATTCACTAATTTAATCGACCGACTATAGTCATCATAAAGAGGTGGTGCTACAATATTAATAAACATTTTTTGAAGGAGATTTTTTATGTCTAGTAAAAAATATGACGAAAGATTTAAAAAGAAAATTGTTCAATTACATCTTGAAGGAAGGGCGACAACTGAACTGGGTAAGGAATATAAAGTGTCACCCACCGCAATCTATTCTTGGATAAAACTATATGCTGATGAATCGGCTATTTCTTTTAAAGAATTTAGTGCTATTCAAAAAGAAAATAAACGTTTAAAACAGGAAGTAGAAATACTTAAACAAGCAATGACAATAATGACTTCAAAATAGAACTAATCCTTTATCCATATTTCATGTATTAGAACTGTGTTATAGTATAAAGTACAAGATATTGAAGGAGCATGAAGATATGGCAAAAAGCTTAGTATTAGCAGAAAAACCATCAGTAGCTCGTGATATTGCGAATGTACTGAAATGTAATAAAAAAGGGAACGGCTTTTTAGAGGGCGATAAATATATCGTGACATGGGCACTAGGACATCTAGTAACCCTAGCTGATCCAGAAATGTATGATAAGAAATATCAAAAATGGAATTTAGAAGATTTACCAATGCTACCTGATCGTTTAAAACTATCAGTAATCAAACAATCCGGTAAACAGTTTAATTCCGTTAAATCACAGTTAAATCGTAATGACGTAAACGAAATCATTATCGCAACAGATGCGGGGCGTGAAGGTGAGCTAGTGGCCCGTTGGATTATTGCGAAATCTAAAGTAAATAAACCAATTAAACGTTTATGGATTTCATCCGTAACAGATAAGGCAATCAAAGATGGGTTCAATAATTTAAAACCTGGTAAAGCATACGAAAACTTATATTTTGCTGCCGTAGCTCGTTCTGAAGCAGATTGGTACATCGGACTAAATGCCACTAGAGCTTTAACGACAAAATATAATGCACAGTTAAATTGTGGGCGTGTTCAGACGCCTACTGTAGCCATGATAGCTGCACGTGAAGATGAAATTAAAAACTTCAAACCACAAGTGTACTATGGTATTGAAGCGCAAACTGATTCAGTCAAACTAACTTGGCAAGATACTAAGGGGAATAATCGAAACTTTAACAAAGAAAAAATTGATAGTATCGTAAAGAGCTTAGATAAACAAAATGCTACTGTCGTGGAGATTGATAAAAAGCAGAAGAAGTCATTCTCTCCTGGTCTTTATGATTTAACTGAGCTACAACGTGATGCCAATACAAAGTTCGGTTACTCAGCTAAAGAAACATTAAACATTATGCAGAAGTTGTATGAACAGCATAAAGTGCTAACGTATCCTCGTACGGATTCACGCTACATTTCATCTGATATCGTCGGAACACTTCCAGAGCGTCTAAAGGCATGTGGTGTAGGAGAATACCGCTCTTTAGCACATAAAGTATTACAAAAGCCTATCAAACCTAACAAATCATTTGTTGATGATAGTAAAGTAAGCGATCATCATGCGATTATTCCAACAGAAGGATACGTTAACTTCTCAGCATTCACAGATAAAGAACGCAAAATTTATGATTTAGTTGTAAAACGTTTCTTAGCTGTTTTATTCCCAGCATTCGAATACGAGCAACTAACGTTACGTACCAAAGTTGGCAATGAAACGTTCATTGCACGTGGAAAAACAATTTTACATGCTGGTTGGAAGGAAGTATACGAAAATCGCTTTGAAGACGATGATGCAACTGATGAGGTAAAAGAGCAACTTCTACCTCGCATTGAAAAGGGCGATACATTAACTATAAAGCTAATTATGCAAACATCAGGTCAAACAAAGCCACCTGCAAGATTTAACGAGGCAACTTTACTATCAGCAATGGAGAATCCTACAAAATATATGGATACGCAAAATAAACAACTTGCTGATACATTAAAGTCGACTGGTGGATTAGGTACTGTAGCGACACGTGCAGATATCATTGATAAATTATTTAATTCATTTTTAATCGAAAAACGTGGTGGCAAGGATATTTACATCACATCAAAAGGTCGTCAACTGTTAGAATTAGTTCCAGAAGAATTACGTTCACCAGCTACGACAGCAGAGTGGGAACAAAAACTTGAACTAATTGCAAAAGGCAAGCTGAAAAAAGATGCCTTTATTAATGAAATGAAACAGCACACTAAAGAAATCGTTGCAGAAGTTAAAGCAAGTGACAAAAAATACAAACATGACAACATTTCAACAAAGTCTTGTCCAGACTGCGGTAAACCAATGCTAGAGGTAAACGGTAAAAAAGGCAAAATGCTTGTTTGCCAAGATCGTGAATGTGGTCATCGTAAAAATGTATCTCGTACAACGAATGCCCGTTGCCCGCAATGTAAGAAAAAACTAGAATTACGTGGGGAAGGTGCAGGCCAAATTTTCGCATGTAAATGTGGCTATCGCGAGAAATTATCCACATTCCAAGAAAGACGTAAAAAAGAATCTGGAAACAAAGCTGATAAACGCGACGTTCAAAAATATATGAAACAACAGAACAAAGAAGAAGAACCATTAAATAATGCACTGGCAGAAGCGCTAAAAGGATTGAAGTTCGACTAACAAAAAGCCTGAGCATACAAGAAATTCAACATGACTTAGCTTTTTCATCTGAATTTATTATTTAATTGCAGTATCTTTTCCATTCTTTCTAAATTATTTTGGACATTTGCAATTTATCAAGATCTAATTTGTAAAAGGCCATAAAAAATAAAGGTTGATACATGACTAATATGTATCAACCTTTTACTTTTTTCATATTTGTGCCCATTTGATAATTATGTGATTTTATCAAAATTGTTTGATTAAAAATAGTTTTAGACTCGATTTGGTTGTCTATAAATGAGTATTTAGTATTCAAAAATAGTTGTCTTACTTTTAGTGATAGTGAAAAATTTAATATAGATGAGAAAAAAGATTTATATTAGTCTTAGGAGTTTTTTGATTTATTATTCAAATTAGCATTTACGGCTGTGTTTTAATCAACCTTTATTCCAAACCAACAGTGAAATCAAGTGTAGTTGAGGGAACTATTCTTCGAATAAAGAGTGTTAAAAATAAAAAGATTCCTTATAAAGAGATTTCATTTACTCATCCAGAGATAGTGCAAAATAAAAGATCAAGCGAAGCGAAAAAATATACGGTTCACTCGAATCAGAATGATGGTACAGGTGAGTTTGGAATGGAATTAGATGAAGAAGCTGATGGAACAACTGATGATTTTAATTTAATAGAAATGGATAATCAAATTCATGAATACGAAAAGCCTCCGAAGGTAACGGAAATTCGTAGGAATTCTAATAAGTAACGAACACAAGAAGATGAAAATACAAAGTGTTATTTTATTGATGATAACGGAAGAAAATCTACCGCGGGTGTTGGTGTAATAAGTTTTTAAGAGGAATAGAAAACAAATCTTTATATGAGATACAGGCACAAGGTGAATTATTGGACTTTATAAAAATGCCGAATCTTCAAAAAATTACTCAGAAGTTCAATCAATTAAAGTGACTACAGGTGTATTACAATAGGGAGCGAAAAGCGGAAAATTAGTTACTTAGATGATGGAATTACAAATCGTAAGTACATAGTAGCTAGTATAGAATTATTTAATGGAAGACAGTATAAAGTTTTAGAAATAGAGCGTGAAAGTCGTTCGCTCTTAATGTTAGTATTGTACTCAACGATTAATGTAGAATGGCTTTCTATTATTCAAAATGTATTATTAAATTTAGTAGAAAAAAGTAGCATTTGCAATAGCGAGTTAATCATGGCAATCGAAAGTCAAGGGATCTTGGTGAAAAAGGCCAAGCATAGTAGAAAGGGGATTGCTCATAGAGCACGATTGTTAGCAAAAAGTTAATCTAAAATTACTAGGAAAGAGTTCTATTGGGGAATAATGTGAATAAATTATTTTTGCTTTTTAAACTCTGTAAGAATAGAATAAGAATAAGATAATAATTGGGTGTAGGTTATTGGGGGAGGTCCTTTTTAATGAAGCTATTTTACAAAACACAAAGAGAGCTTGCATTATCAATTAATAAAATGGTAGATGCTTATTGGAATGATGAATTAAATGAAGAAGCGTTTATTAGAAGTGTAAGAAGCTTGTATAAAAATAATCCGGAAAAAATGATGAAAAAGGATGCATTTACTACGGTCCTTAAACAACAATGTGGTAAAAGAAGACTCGAAGTGATAGGGAAAATTATTATGATTGATGTAAACGAAGAAGTAAAAACCTCTATATAAAAGGAAGAGAATGAATTCATGGTTAAAGGGTTAGAGTACAGTGCAGCGTTAACAGGTGCTTCGTTTTTGTTATACGAATTAAAGCAAGTATTGAAATTAAAGAGGCAAGGATTATCAGATGCTGAAATTAAAAAGAAAGTAGTAGAGGATAATATTTTTGAGTATAGAACAATATCTAGTTTAAAACGTAGCTTACCTTCAGTTATCAGAAGAGCAAACGTAATAGATGATAATTTGTACGATTTATTATTAGAAAGTCCGTTAGAAGTAAGTAAAATTATTAATTTATATGCCATCATGAAGACAGATAGACTATTTTTTGAATTTATGAAAGAAGTGATTCAAGAAAAATTCGAAGTTAACAACTATTTGCTGGAGAAGAAAGACTTAAACATTTTTTTTCTCTCAAAAACTGAACAAGATGAAAAAGTAGCAAAATGGACAGAGTTGACCATCAATAAATTAAAGCAGGTTTATATAAAGTTGTTGTTAGAAGCGGGCTTATTAAGAGATAAAAAATCAGGTGAATTAAACCGGCTGCTGATTGACGAGGAGTTAAAACGTCATTTTATTAGTATTGGCGATTTTTCGTATGTACAAGCGATGGGTGAGTGAAAGGAACATTGATATGGCAAATATTAATCGAAGGCTTGATAAAATTATACCCAAAATACAAGAAGATAAATTTACACAAGGTAGAGGGTTGGGCAACGAAATAAGTTTTTATATCTTCGATTATGAACCGAATGAGGAACTAATCGTACGTGATTATATCCGACACATAAAGAAGGAGTTTCAATATGAAGGGGCAGAAAGGAGAATCATTGAATTTGATTTATACAAAATGCTTCTTGAAATCGCCAAGGAGAAGCGGATTTTTGAACGAGTTTTTGAAGTAGAGAAAAAACAGGGGAGAGAAGCTCTTTTTAAAGCGATGACTACCTTTGCAAAACCAGAGATTTTCTTAAGAAAAATAAAGGAACAACTAGGGAATCATAATGTAGTGCTGATAACAGGTGTAGGAAAAGTTTATCCATTTGTGAGATCGCATACCATCCTAAATAATTTACAAGAAGTAATTGATAAGATTCCTGTCATCATGTTTTTTCCAGGGAGATATGATGGTCAGTCGCTTCAATTGTTTGGTAAATTTAAAGATGATAACTACTATAGAGCATTTCCATTAGTTGATTAACAGTTAGGGGGAAACAATATGATTATCAAAGACATGTTCCAGAAGAATATAGAGAGGGATATAAGAGGGGTTATTAAGGTTGCACAAACTGATGAAGATAATATTTACCAAGAACTTGATGAGTATGTTGTCACACGAGAATTGAACAAACACCTATCAAAGTTTTATGAGAACTATCAAAAAGGAATTGATGGTGTTACAGATAAAATGGGTGTTTGGATTAGTGGTTTTTTTGGTTCTGGTAAATCGCATTTCCTAAAAATTCTTGCTTATCTTATTGAAAATAAACAAGTCAAAAAGAAGAATGCGATTGGTTTTTTCCAGGATAAATTACAAGACCCATTGATTCTAGCGAACATGAATCGTACAGCTGATGTGGAAACTGAAACTATTCTTTTCAATATTGAATCTAAAGCATCGTTGGATAGCAAATCCAAAGAAGATGCTATTTTGCGTGTATTTATGAAAGTTTTCTATGAACACAGAGGATATTACGGGGACATCCCTGGAGTAGCTGAAATGGAAAAGTATTTAGATGGAAAAGGCGTGTTTAACGATTTTCAGTTGGAATTTAAATTGTTGTCTGGAGAAGAATGGATAGATCGCAGAAACACTTTTTATTTTGATGCCGATTATGTAATTGGAGCTTTAACAAAAGTAACAGATATGAGTGAAGATTCAGCCCGTAACTGGTTCGAAAATGGTGTAAATAACTTTGAAATTAGCATCGAGAAATTCGCTAAAGATGTAAAAAGCTACATTGATCAGAAAGGAAAGAATTTTCATCTGGTCTTTTTAGTGGATGAAATTGGTCAATTTATCGGAGATAGCCGTAGTTTAATGCTCAACCTTCAAACAGTCGCAGAAGATTTAGGTACATATTGTCAAGGGAAAGTATGGATTATGGTGACATCTCAAGAGAGCATTGACAGTATTGTCAAAGTAAAAGGAGACGATTTTTCTCGTATTCAAGGCCGTTTTGATACAAGGCTATCCCTATCTTCTATTTCGGTTGATGAAGTAATAAAGAAAAGAATTCTTTTAAAGAAGGAATTTGTCAATGATAAGCTCAAATTGATATTCCCTGAGAAAAGTGCCATTTTGAAAAACTTGATTAGCTTTAAAGAAAGTACTGCAGATTTAAGGGGATATGATAATGAGCAAGAATTTGCAGACGTTTATCCCTTTATTCCCTATCAATTCAAGCTCCTTCAAAATGTCTTTGAGCAGGTAAGGCGACATGGCTCTTCAGGGAAACATTTGTCTGAAGGAGAACGTTCCATGTTATCAGCTTTTAAAGAAGCTGGACTTTGCTATAAAGACGAAGAAGAGGGCATGCTCATCCCGTTCTATGCTTTCTACGATACGATTAAAGAATTTCTAAATCCTTCGATTTCAAGGGTAATTGAAGGAGCTTACGAGAACCCTGCTTTAAAAGATGATAAGTTCAATATGAATTTGCTCAAAGTATTGTTCATGATTAAATACGTAAAAGAACTCCCTTCAAATATTGACAATATCGCAACTTTAATGGTAACGAACATTGATGAAGACAAATTGGAACTGAAAGAAAAAATAAAGATCTCGTTACGCAAACTTATTGCTCAAACGCTTGTTCAGAAAAATGGTGACTACTATATTTTCCTGACAGATGATGAACAAGATATTAATCGTGAAATCAATTCAATCAATATAGATGAAGATCTGATTAAAAGAGAGATTGCGAATTATGTTTTCCAGGATCTCTATGACGAAAAGAAATATCGCTATTCTTCGGAATATTCCTTTTCTTATAATCAGAAAATGGATGAGAAAAATTACGGAAATCAGACTTCAAGTATTAGCATAAATATTCTTTCTCCATTGTCCGATCATTACGTCAAATCTGACCAAGAATTGATTTTGATGTCTTCTGGTGCTCATGAACTACTCATTAAATTGGGTAGCAATGAATCTTACATTGAAGAAATGGAAGAAGTACTAAAAATTGAAGAATATCGTAAAAAAAAGAATATTACTCAACTCCCTGAAAGTATTCAAAATATCTTAAACAACAAGCAGGCTGAAGTTCGAGAGAGAAGAAGAAGAGTAAAAGAAATGTTAGAAGATGCGATTAAAGGTGGTAAATTCTTTATCAATGGTGATGAATCAGATATTAAAGGCTCGACAGTGAAAGAAAAAATCAATACAGCGATGTGTGTCTTAGTGGAGAACGTCTATACAAAGTTAGGATATGTAAAAGACTTCTTAGACAGTGAGAGAGAGCTAGTTGTTCTCTTGGATGAGAAGCAAGAACAATTAACTTTAGGTGAGGATATTCGACAAAATCCTAATGAATTAGCATTGAAAGAAATAATGGATTTCATTAGCCTTCAGGATTCGATTCAGAAACAAATCAGAGTTGAAATAATTATGAGTCGGTTCAATGAGAAACCTTATGGATGGAGATTACTTGACATTCAGCGTCTAATTGCAGAGTTAATGAAAGATCAAAAAATTCGTATGCGCTACAATTCGGAGTATTTAGAGCCAGAAGATGATGCAAGTAAAATTGTCACTATTCTTACGAAGACATCGGAAGCCAGTAAAGGAATTATTATTAAACGAAAAGTCGTTGATCCTGAACTTATTCGAGTAGCAAAAAAAGTATGTAAAGAAGTTTTCAATAAAACAGATTTACCAGACGATGAAGATGGATTAGTAAAAGGAATTCGTTTATTAATTGAAAACCAAATAAGAGATATAGGGGCTTATAAAGCACGTTATGAAGGAAGAAAATATCCCGGTATGAGTCTGCTTGATAAAGGGCTTGAGCACTTTGAAGAATTCCATAAGGGTATGGATAATGCCTCTTTCTTCGCCAAAATGAAAGAGCTACAGAAAGATTTAAGCTATTGGGAAGAAGACATGGCTTATTTGAAGAGCTTTTTTAATACTGATCAAAAGGATATCTTCGACAAGGGTCTTTCAGCTATCAATAAACACGAAGAGAATCGGGCATATCTTATGGATGGGGAAGCTGACGAGGAGGCTCGCAAATTAAAAGAAATACTCGATAACCCCGTCCCATATGGGAAAATAAAATTCATCCCAGAAATCATTAACAAAATGGAAAGTAGCATTCAGGCGGTATTGAATGAAAAAAAAGAGAACGCAAATGAAAAAATTCGGCTGGTATATGACCATATTTCCTTATTGGCAAGGCAATATGGTGTATCAGATAGTACAAAACAACAAATTGAGCAGTATTATTCTTATTTGAAGAACCAGCTCGACAGTTTTATGGATATCTATAAAGTGGATGCAACGATTTCCCAAAGTGATAGCTTTAAAGAAAGATATGAAAGAATCATTAGTCGAGAAATTGAGGATTGGAAGAAACGTCAGAAGCCAGAAATTATTATAGATGGTGGCGGAGAAGTGGAGCTACCTGCCCAAAAAGAAAAAATATGGGCATCTGAACTCGTAATTGTCAAGACATTGCGGTCAGAAGAAGATGTAGACCAATATATCAATACGCTTTCAAACAAATTAAAACAAATCATTAAGTTGAATAAAGAAATCGAGTTTATTGACTAAGTGGGAGATGAGGGAATGAATAAATCAGCACTGAAGACCTTTGCACCCAGTGCAAGAAAAGAACTGCTAAAAAAAGTAGAAGCAAAGGCAATGAAAATTGGAATTACAGAAGAAACGATCAAAAAAGCAGATATTGAAAGCTCGGATGCCATCTTTATTGATGGCAAACAGCTTTCCAAAGAAGAGAAAATTCAGCGTAAGAAATTGATTGCTCGTATCAATCAAATCGGCTTCAAACAAGTCTTGGAAGAAGTCGCCTATACATGGTTTAACCGATTTACAGCATTGCGGTTTATGGAGGTAAACGAATATCTTCCAACAGGAGTAAGGGTATTATCTTCTTTAAATCCAAACAGTGCCGATCCGGATATGCTCAATGAAGCGTTAGAGTTGGATCTAGAGATTGATAAAGAATATGTGTACGAATTAAAATTGAACAATAAGACAGAAGAGCTATTTAAATATCTAATTATTAAACACTGTAATCACTTGAATAAATACCTTCCATTTATGTTTAAAACAATTGACGATTATACAGAAATTCTCTTTCCAGAAGGGTTATTAGCAAAAGAATCATTTGTTCGTCGAATGACAGATAAGGATTTTATTCCAGAGGATAACTGGCAGAATGTTGAGATTGTTGGTTGGTTGTATCAGTATTATATTGCCGAAGAAAAAGATCGTGTAATCAAGGCGAAAAAGAAATACAAAACACAAGAGATCCCATTTGCAACACAACTTTTCACTCCTGATTGGATTGTACGTTATATGGTACAGAATTCATTAGGGCGTTATTGGGTGGAATCACATCCAGAACACCGAGACCTTTTAGTGAATTGGGAATTCTACCTGGAAAACCCGAATCCTGAACCAGATTTCGAGGGGAAACTAGCTACTTATATTAATAAAGGACTTAATATTGAGGACATTAAATGCTTTGATCCTGCCATGGGTAGTGGACATATCCTTGTTTATATGTTTGATGTTCTATATGAGATTTACAGCAAGTGTGGATATATGGAGAGAGAAATTCCAAGATTAATTTTGGAAAATAATCTCTATGGATTGGATATAGATGATCGAGCATATCAACTGGCATGTTTTTCTGTAGTGATGAAAGCTTTGGAGTACAACAGTCGTTTCTTTAGAAGTATTGAAAGAGAAGGTTTAGAATTGCACTTAGCTTCTATTCAAGAAACAAATGTGTTTAATACTGAAGAGATATCCTATATAGCGGGTGAAGGTAGTGGAGAAGGTTATGAAAAGACAAAGAATTTTATAAATCAATTTGAAAATGCAAAGATTATAGGCTCATTAATAAAAACAAAAGAGTTTGATATTGATTACTTTAAAGAAAGATTAAAGCAAATAGAGGAAAATCCCGCTCAAGACCTTTTTCAAGAAGAGGTTAGAAAAAAGGCATGTGAGTTATTACCAAAATTAATAATACAGGCTGAAATAATGAATGAAAGGTTCGATATCTTAGTATCCAATCCACCTTATATTGGAAATAGATATATGAATAAAGAGTTAATTAATTATGCTGAATTGGAATATAAGGATTCGAAGGCCGACCTTTTTTCAATGTTTATTGAATACAGTTTTTCAATGACAAAAAAATATGGGCAAATTGGCTTCATGACTCCTTTTGTATGGATGTTTATATCTTCTTATGAAAAGTTAAGAAGTAAACTAATAAGCAATAAAAATATAAGTAGTTTAATACAATTGGAATATTCTGGTTTCGAGGAAGCGACTGTTCCAATATGTGCATTTACGTTAAGAAATTATAACATCTCAATTACGGGTGAGTTTGTAAAACTTTCGGATTTTCCTGGAGCAATAAATCAACCTAAAAAAGTTAAAGAGGCGGTAATGGATCCTAGAGTTCCTTACAGATACTCCACCCTAACGTCAGCATTTAATGACATATCAGGGTATCCAATTTCTTACTGGGCAACAAAAAGAATAAGAGATATCTTCGATCAAGAAGTAAAATTAAGTGAAATTGCTGAACCCAAGACCGGGATACAAACAGGGAATAATACTGCTTTTTTAAGATATTGGTTTGAAGTTCCCCTGAATAAAATTGGCTTTAACATGACGGAGTTCGCTGATATTAATAAATATGGTTATAAGTGGTTCCCTTATAACAAAGGTGGCGAGTTCAGAAAATGGTATGGTAATAATGATTATGTGGTAAATATGGAGAATAATGGAGAATCCATAAAAAACTTTGGAGGTAAAAATAATTATAGATTACGGGAACCAAGACTCTATTTTAAAGAGTCAATTACTTGGTCTTTCATTAGTTCATCTAAATTTGGTGTGCGTTATTCTCCAAGGGGATTTTTATTCGATGTTGCAGGTTCTTCAGTATTTCCTAAGAAAGAGGATAAGTATTATTTAATTGCTCTTCTTTGTAGCAAATTAACATTTGAGTTTCTAAAATTGCAAAATCCAACATTAAATTTCCAAGTTGAAAATATTTCTAAGCTTCCTGTTATTCTTAATGTAAATGAAGATATTAGAAAACAAATTGATGAGTTAAGTAAAGAATGTATCACATTATCAAAATCTGATTGGGACTCTTATGAAACTTCATGGGAATTTAAAATACATCCTTTGATATCAGATAGAAATCTAAGCATTGAAGAAAATTATGAAAAATGGAGAAAATTAAAAGAAGAGCAATTTGATCAATTAAAGTCAAACGAGGAAAAATTAAACAAATCCTTCATTGATATATATAATTTAAATGAAGAAATGTCCCCTCAAGTAGAGGGAAAAGATATAACTGTAAGGATAGCAGATAAAGAAAAAGAAATAGTGTCTTTTATCTCATATGCTGTTGGTTGTATTTTAGGAAGATACTCTTTAGATGAAGAAGGTCTTGTTTATGCAGGAGGAAAGTTTAATCCAGAAAAGTATTCATCATTTAAAGTAGATAAGGATAATATAATTCCTATTCTCTCAGGTGCTTATTTTGAAGATGATATTGTATCAAAGTTTATTGAATTTGTGCAGATTACATTTGGTAAAGCAACATCAGTAGAAAATCTTGAATTTATTGCTGAAACACTTGGTAAGAAGAAAGGTGAAACAGCTAAAGAAACAATTAGACGATATTTCTTAAATGATTTCTTTAAGGATCACGTTCAAATGTACAAAAAGCGACCAATCTATTGGCAATTTACTTCTGGTAAGCAGAAGGCGTTTAATTGTTTAATTTATATGCATCGTTATGATGAGACGACTTTATCACGTATTCGTACGGACTATTTACATGAATATCAGATTCGCTTGGATGCTGAGAAGAAAGATTTGTTGAATATTATTGAAGGGGATTATACGACTAAAGAAATTAGTAATGCGAAGAAAGAATTGAAGACTTTAGATAAAAAGATTGATGAGTTGAAAGAGTACGATGAGTTGTTACATCATATGGCTGATATGCAAATAGAAATTGATTTAGATGATGGTATAAAAGTCAATTATGAGAAATTCAAAGGGCTTGTTGCGAAAATATAAGCAGTTATTGAGGATATGCCAGCTATGACTGGTGTATCCTTGTTGTATGGAGTTAACTGTAAAGGGGTGAGTAGATTTGAATTTAAATCAAGTCATTGATACATTAAAAGGTTCATTTAACGAACCATTAAATGATGAGGAACAGCGGAAAATTATATTTTGGGTCGATAAGGATCGAGAGTTTATAGAAGAGATCAATCGGTTGTCAATCGATGGTGTGAAAATTCATCATTTAACTGAACGGAACCAGTTTTATACAAAACATCTGCTGGAAGAGGAAGACCCGACCTCTCATTATCTTATTTATACAAGTGGTGATTTGATTGTGGAGGATAACTGGTTAATCGATACAGTGTCCTACTCGAAAACCTTTTATGCGGATAAGATTTCCCTGCTGTTAGCTGATTTGGGAATTGATCCGTCATTACGAGCAATCGTAAAGAAATATGAGAAATTTTTTAATAAAAAGCACACGCAAAAGTTCAAATCTTATGGAATTCATGACTTCACAGAAGAGATGATTGAAATTACCATTATGAGCGTTTTCTGTAATTTGAAGATACCTAACTTTGAAGAAGTATTGAAAATAATTTTGAAGGAAAGCCTTTCCGAAGAGGATAATAAATATATTGATTTATTCAAGAAGTATTTTGATGTGGAAGTGTTCTGGACGTATGTATCCAATCTTTACGGGTATGATCGAGAAGAAAAATCATTAAAAACGTTGTTTATGCACCTGACTGTAACGGCATTGAGCCATTCGATTGATGAATCATTATTAGATAACTTTAAGGGGTTTATTGCGAAGAGAAACAAGTCCAATGCACTCGTATTTATTGATCATTGGATGCATCATAAAACAGATTATGCTATTTATAATGAGTTGGCTGAAATGGTAGAACAGGAACTCAAACTGGTAAGTGTTGTCTCAAAAATGCCAGTTGATGCTTTTAAAAAGGCAGATACATTCCCTTACTTCGATAAAGCCATTATTATCTACATTGCGAACAGTTTGGAAGCCTCACATGAAGATTATGAGGAATATATCAAACTGATCAATTTGAGAAGAGTAAAGCATTTTTATGAAAAGTTTGAGTTTATCTATGAGGGATTGTTCTATACCGTAAAAATGTATGATTTCTATAAAAAGTATGAGGCAGGCATACCGACATTGCCAGCAATCGATCTATGGAAGAATTACATCAATGAATACTACGAGATGGATACATATTATCGTAAGTTTTATGTAGCAGTTGACCAAGAACCAAACAGTGAACTTCTCAAAAAGTTAAAAGGGATGGTCGAAAATCTTTATACACACTGGTATATGGGTAATTTAAATTCACACTGGTCTCAAGCAGTAGAAGACGATTTAACGGAAAAATGGTTGCTTCCAGGTGTGATAAACCAACAGGAATTTTACAGGCAACATGTTGCTCCGAAAGTGAAGAAAGGTGAGCGAGTATTTGTTATTATTTCTGATGCACTTCGTTATGAAGTCGGGGTAGAGATTGCAGAGAAGTTAAACGCAGAAACGCTCGGGGCTTGTGAAATAGAGCCGATGTTGAGTGTAATTCCTTCCGTGACAAAGCTTGGTATGGCATCCTTACTTCCACACAGAGAGATTGATTTGGATGAAAATGCAAGAGTGATAGTCGATGGGAAATCGTCAAACGGACTTGAAAAGCGCAAGGCCATCATTGAGTCAGCCATTTCAGATAGTGTTGCAATTCATGCTCAAGAAGTATTTGCGATGAATAAAACAGGAAGAAGAGAGCGATTTAAAGGGAAGAAGCTCATTTACATCTATCATGACACGATTGATGCGATGGGAGATAAAGCATCTACTGAAATTTACACATTTGATGCAGTAAAGAAAGCAATCGAGGAAATCTCTATACTCATTAAGATTATTCGTGATGATGTGTCTGGAACTAATATTCTGATTACAGCAGATCATGGTTTTGTTTATCAGCGTGAAGAACTGGTTGAGAGTGATAAAATTCAACAAGAAGATATCCAAACACTTGAAGTTAAAAGAAGGTATTTACTTTCAAAGGAAAAAAGAAAAATAAATGGCATTCTTACAATTGGCTTGGATTCAATCATTAAAAATGAGCAACAATTACAAGCATATGTTCCAAAAGCAACGATTCGATTTCAGATGCCAGGCTCTGGTGCCAACTTTGTTCATGGAGGAGCCAGCCTTCAAGAAGTTGTTGTTCCATTAATTAAGTATAAAAATATCCGCAGAGGGCAGTCGCACAGTCGTGAAATCACGAAGGTAGATGTCAAGCTTACAAGTAGTACAAGAAAAATAACAAATAGTCTTTTTCACTTGTCGTTTTTCCAAACAGAAAAAGTAGAAGGGAAAATGATTCCACGAACAGTCCTCATTTACATGACTGATGAAGAGGGAAATGGCATATCAAATGAAGAAACCATTATTGGAGACCGTACATCTGATAAACCAGAAGGGCGTATGTTCAAACTGCGATTCGCATTAAAAACAATCACTTATGACAAGAATAAGGACTATTACTTAATCTTGAAAGATATGGAAACCGGCGTGGTGCTTGAACAGATACCATTTACGATTAATCTTGGCATTGTAAGTGATTTTGATTTCTAAAGAAAAGGAGGGAAACTGTTGGAGAACGTGAATGAAATCAATACGTTGGAGTTAGACAAAAAGTTAAATTCAGTATTTGCGGGACGTGTCGTGAGAAAAGATCTCACAAAGCTCATTAAAGAGGGTGCCAACGTGCCTGTTTACGTATTAGAATATTTGCTGGGAATGTACTGTGCCACAGATGATGATGAAAGCATCAAGGAAGGCGTTTACCGAGTAAAGAAAATACTCTCTGAAAATTTTGTTCGCCCAGATGAAGCAGAAAAGATAAAAAGCAAAATTCGAGAAATTGGGCAATATTCCATTATAGATAAGATAACGGTTCGATTAAATCCGAAAAGGGACACATACGAAGCAGAATTTTCTAATCTTGGCTTGAGAGAAGTGCCTATCTCATCGAACTATGTAAAAGAGTACGATAAACTTTTGGCTGGCGGAATTTGGTGTATGCTGAAAATGGATTACTTCTATGATGAAGAACAGCGAAATATAAATCCATTCAGTATAAGTAACCTTAAACCGATTCAGATGCCAAACATGGATCTAAATGAAATGATTGAAGGTAGAAAACAATTCACAAAAGATGAATGGATCGACATATTAATCCGTTCCACAGGGATGGAGCCTACACAAATCAATGATCGAGTGAAATGGCATCTATTATTACGCCTTGTTCCACTTGTAGAAAACAACTATAACGTGTGTGAGCTTGGTCCACGAGGGACAGGTAAGAGTCATGTATATAAAGAAATCTCCCCGAACTCTATCTTAGTTTCGGGCGGACAAACAACAGTTGCCAACCTTTTTTACAATATGTCATCAAGAACGGTTGGACTTGTTGGTATGTGGGATGTCGTAGCATTTGATGAAGTAGCGGGTATTAAGTTTAAAGATAAAGACGGCATCCAAATCATGAAAGATTATATGGCAAGTGGTTCCTTTGCTAGAGGAAAAGAAGAGAAGGCGGCATCAGCTTCCATGGTTTTTGTTGGAAATATTAATCAAAGTGTTGATTCTCTAATCAAGACATCTCACTTATTTGCACCATTTCCAGAGGGAATGAATAATGACTCAGCATTCTTTGATCGGATGCACTACTATCTTCCAGGTTGGGAGATTCCAAAAATGCGACCCGATTTCTTTACGGATCGATATGGATTTATTGTTGATTATTTGGCTGAGTATTTTAGAGAAATGAGAAAAAGATCATACGGCGATTCAATTGATCAGTTTTTTAAGCTTGGTAATAATTTGAATCAACGTGATGTTATCGGTGTAAGGAAAACAGCTTCTGGTCTTATGAAGTTACTGTATCCTCATGGGGAATATACAAAAGAAGATGTCGAAGAAGTTCTACAATATGCGCTTGAGGGTCGTAGACGTGTAAAAGAGCAATTAAAGAAAATTGGCGGCATGGAGTTCTACGATGTAATGTTCTCCTACATTGACAAGAGGTCTTTGCAAGAAGAATATGTATCTGTTCCTGAACAAGGCGGTGGTAAACTTATACCAGAAGGAATGGGGAAACCTGGACATGTTTATACTGTAGGTGTTGGGGAATCAGGTATGATAGGAGTCTTTAAACTTGAAAATCAGGTTGTTAGTGGATCAGGGAAATTTGAAAAGTCAGGCATTGGAACTAACAGGGGGGTAAAAGAGGGTTTAGATACAGCATATCGTTACTTTACTGCGAACAGTAAAAGCATTAGTGGTACAATATCTATTAAAACAAGAGACTATCTTATGCATATTGCTGATTTGCAGGGAATAGGTTTAACTCCTCAATTAGCTATTGCCGAATTAATTGGGCTTTGTTCAGGAGCATTAGAAAAACCTGTGCAAGAAAGTACGGTTGTACTTGGAAACATGACCGTAGGAGGAACAATTGAAAAAGTAGAAGAACTTGCTAACATACTGCAAGTTTGTGTAGATGCAGGAGCAAAAAAAGTATTAATTCCAGCTTCGTCTGTCGTAGATTTTCAGACAGTACCATCTGACCTTTTAATTAAGGTGCAACCAATATTTTATTCAGATCCAATTGATGCAGTATATAAAGCTTTAGGTGTGTTTTAAGCTTGGGAATTTAAAAGACTTCGGAATATATAATTACTTTTGGTAAAATATCGATAGTAAGTATTTTGATGAATTTCTTTATAAAAATAAATTTATCAATAGTAAAAAACGGACTCGTTTTGATCAAACTTTGTTCAAAACGAGTCCGTTTTCTTCTTATTAAAATTAATTTTTAATCAAACTTTATTTCAAACCAACATTTTAATTAAAATTTTTCGCAAAAATTGTATAATGCTTCGCGAAGTAGGAATTCGTTTTGATGAATTTTTTTCAAGATGGATTCCTTTTGTTTCTTATCAAATAAGGGTTTGCAAAACATTTCCGATTAAACTTTATTCCAAACCAATATCAGGGAAATGAGACAAAACAATACCTATACACTTAATTGCAAACTTTTTTAAATCAATTTCAAAGTGGTGGGAATACGCTGTTAATAAAAAGGAAGGTGTTTTACAAGCAAATCGAGGTTTTTACTACTTTAAATTATCATTATAACCATATAAATTTGGGAGGAAATCATACAAGTCATATAAATACTAGAAATATTAATTTCACCCTAACTATTGACGGGATACATTTGCACACGACCGCAGTTTAGTTGTGCGTTAAACCCTGTAGTTAATGCACGTGTCGCATTCAGACCGATATACCAGTCAGCTTCTGAACGTGCGACAGCTGAAGCGTATAAATTGTCATAGGCTTTACCTGGCTTTAAGTTTGCAAATCCATCTTTGATTGCTTTATCGGTAACAGATGAGATCCATAGACGTTTAATCGGTTTATGAACTTTCACTTTATCGATAATCCAACGAGCGACTAATTCTCCCTCGCGACCTGCGTCTGTAGCTACAATTACTTCATTTACATCTTTTCTAATCAGTTGGCTTTTAACAGCATTAAACTGTTTGCCAGTTTGTTTAATTACTGTTAATTTCAAACGCTCAGGTAACATTGGCAGATCTTCTAAATTCCACTTTTTATATTTCACATCATAGCTTTCTGGATCTGCTAATGTAACGAGATGACCTAGAGCCCAAGTAACAATATATTTACTACCTTCAAGGTAGCCGTTCCCTTTTTTATCACATTTCAGTACACGTGCGATATCACGTGCAACAGAAGGTTTTTCAGCAATTACAACACTTTTTGCCATATTTCAAACATCCTTTCAAATTTCCGTAAGTTAAATATAGCATACATCCTTTGCGGATTCAGTTATGCCGAAGATTCTAACCTTTTGTTATTACTTAAATCCTCTACATCTTTAAGTAGTGAAGAGGTGAAAGCTTTCGTGTTTCGGATAGATAGAATAGTTGAGTATGTTTTTCTTTTTTATGGAAAAATATCAAAACGTGATGTAGCGAAGGATTTGAAACAAAAAATTAAGATGATGGGCGAAGGAATCCATCTTTATTAGTATTATCGCTTTAGTAGGTGGACAGCTAATTGTTGAAAGAGTGTTTGAGTTTAATACGACCTTAAGTGTTATTGTCAATTTCGTTGGTGGCGTGTACTTCATTTATCTTCTATTAAAGGAGAGCAAGACATGGTAGAAGTAAGAAATGTATCAAAACAATATGGAAATAAAAATGTTGTTGAGGATGTCTCTATTAAAATAGCAAAAGGGAAGATAACATCGTTTATTGGACCGAATGGAGCTGGGAAAAGTACAGTTCTATCTAAGATGAGTAGGCTTTTGAAAAAAGATGCTGGTGAAATTCATATAGAGGATAAAGAGATTGGCGAATGGGATAGTAATGAACTTGCCAAGAAAATCTCTATTCTAAAACAAACGAATCATATCAATTTACGACTTACAATTCGAGAGTTAGTGAGTTTTGGAAGGTTTCCGTATTCACAAGGCAATCTATCAAAGGAAGATTGGAATCATATTGAAGAAGCAATCCGTTATATGGAGCTGGAAGATATTCAATATAAGTATTTAGATCAGCTCAGTGGCGGGCAACGACAAAGGGCGTATATTGCGATGGTCATTGCTCAAAATACAGAATATATTTTGCTAGATGAGCCGCTTAACAACTTAGATATGAAGCATTCTGTCCAAATTATGAAAGTGCTGAGACGATTAGTTGAAGAGCTTGGCAAAACAATTGTAATTGTCATTCATGATATTAACTTCGCTTCTTGTTACTCCGATCACATTGTTGCCTTGAAAGATGGAAAGGTAATGAAAGAAGGAGCAACAAATGAAATTATTGATCCGGCTGTTTTGAAAGAGATTTATGATATGGATATTCATATTGAAGAAATAGCTGGCAACAATATATGTATTTATTTTTCATAGTGGAAGTTATTTTGATAGTAATCACTTACTATCAATTTAAAATAATTTTAAAAAATTTATAGAGGTGAAGGAAATGAAGAAATTAGCAATGTTATTATTAACGTTCATGCTTGCTATTGTAGCTGTAGCATGTAGCAATAATGCTTCTTCTGACAAAAAGACAGAAGCAAGTGAAAGTAAAGAAATTACGATTAAGCACAAATTAGGAGAAACGAAAGTTAAAACAAACCCGAAAAAAGTTGTAGTATTTGACTTTGGTTCTTTAGATACGTTAGATAAATTAGGCGTTGAAGTAACGGGTGTACCACAAAAAAATACACCAGCATATCTTTCTAAATACAAAGATAAAAAATATACAAACGTTGGTGGACTAAAAGAGCCAGATTTCGAAAAAATTAACGAAATTGGACCAGACTTAATTATTATTTCTGGAAGACAATCTGATTCATACAAAGAATTCGAAAAGATCGCTCCAACAATTTATGTAGAACAAGATACAAAAGATTATATGAAATCATTTAAAGAAAACACAGAAATGTTAGCAAAAATCTTCGGTAAAGAAGATAAAGCGAAAAAAGAAATTGCAGCAGTTGAAAAAGATGTAAAAGCATTAAATGAAAAAGCTACGAAAAGTGATAAAAAAGGTTTAATTATCTTAGCGAATGACGGTCAAGTAAGTGCATATGGTCCAAATTCTCGCTTCGGTATTATTCATGATGTATTTGGTGTAGCTCCTGCGGATACAGAAATTAAAGCAGATACACATGGTAATAAAGTTTCATTTGAATATATTTTAGAGAAAAACCCAGATTACTTATTTGTAATTGATAGAGGGGCTGTTGTTGGCGGCAAATCTTCTGCAAAACAAGTTGTAGAAAATGAAATTGTTAGCAAAACAAACGCTGCAAAAAATGGTAATGTAGTTTACTTAGATGCAAACTACTGGTACCTATCTGGCGGCGGACTTGAGTCTGTTTCTGAAATGGTGAAAGAAGTATCTAAAGGCTTAAAATAATGTGAAAGATAGTGGTAGGAAATTTGATTTCCTACCACTATTTTTATATATAAGTCACGGTTATGAAAACAACAGAAATTCTCCATTTGTTTTCTCCTTCTATTTTCACAAGGCATGGGGCAGAAAAAGGCTCTGACTGTTTCTATGCATGAGCGGATGCTCTCTCCCACTTAAAAGAAATGGTTTTATATCAGTCTTATACATTCAGATAATAAAAACTTGTAACTTGTTATTTTACTAGAATAAGAGTAGACTCTGAAGTAGATGAATAAGAACACATGGGAGTTTGCGGATGCAGACTGAGAGTACGGCTAAACCGCCCGTTGACCATTTGAACCTGTTGGATAATGCCAGCGTAGGGAGAGTGTAAGTAGCACATGTTCAGGCACTTTGCATACGCGAAGTGTCTTTTTGTGTATCTCCCATTATAAGGTTAGGAGATGAAGAGAATGAATATACAAGAAATCGCAAAAGTAGTAGAGAAAGTAAGGGAAGTAAGTCCGCTTGTGCATAATATTACAAATGTCGTTGTGACAAACTTTACAGCCAATGGTTTACTTGCATTAGGAGCTTCACCTGTTATGGCATATGCAAAAGAAGAAGTGGCAGAAATGGCAAGCATTGCTGGGGCGCTTGTTTTAAATATGGGTACACTTCGTCCTGAAGAAGTAGAAGCGATGTTAATTGCCGGGAAGTCTGCAAATACACATCATGTACCTGTATTGTTTGATCCAGTTGGTGCAGGAGCAACGTCTTATCGAACAGAAGTTGCAAGACACATTCCAAGTGAAGTGAATTTAGCGATGATTCGCGGGAACGTAGCAGAAATTGCTAATGTGATTAATGAAAAGTGGGAAATTAAAGGTGTTGACGCTGGCGCTGGTAATGGTGACGTTGTAGGAATTGCAAAACAAGCAGCAGATGAATTAGATACAGTCACTGTCATTACAGGAAAAGAAGATGTTGTAACAGATGGTGAGCGAACAATCATTATTCGTAATGGTCATCCAATTTTAACGAAAGTGACAGGGACAGGCTGTCTATTAACTTCAGTCATGGGAGCATTTGCAGCAGTTGAAAAGGATTATGTGAAAGCGGCGGTGGCTGCATTAACGTTTTATGGGGTAGCAGCAGAAATAGCTGCAAATAAAACAGTGGAGCAAGGACCAGGAAGTTTCCAAATCGAATTTTTGAATCAGTTAGCAAACACTACTAAATGCGATATTGAACAATATGGAAATGTCCAAGAGGTGCAGTAAGAAGGGATGAGAGAAATGGCGTGTATGGATCAACAGCAAATATCTAAATTATTGCAAGTGTATTTTATTATGGGAAGTAACAACTGTAAGCAAGAACCGTTGCAAGTAATGAAGGAAGCGTTAGATGGCGGAGTGACACTTTTCCAATTTCGTGAAAAAGGTGAAGGTGCTTTAACGGGAGAAGAACGAGTACATTTTGCTAAGCAGTTACAAGCGCTTTGTAAAGAATATGATGTTCCTTTTATTGTAAATGATGATGTGGAATTAGCCATTGAATTAGATGCAGATGGCGTTCATGTCGGACAAGATGATGAAGGAATCACATCCGTTCGTGAAAAAATGGGAGATAAAATTGTTGGGGTATCCGCTCATACGATAGAGGAAGCTCGTTTTGCAATTGCAAATGGAGCGGATTATTTAGGAGTAGGGCCTATTTTTCCAACGAGCACGAAAAAAGATACAAAAGCAGTACAAGGAACGAAAGGTCTGCGTCATTTTAGAGATGCGGGGATTACAATTCCGATTGTGGGAATTGGAGGAATTACATTTGAAAATGCTGCTTCGGTTATAGAGGCTGGGGCAGATGGGATTTCCGTTATTTCAGCGATAAGTTTAGCAGATTCACCTTATGAAAGTACGAAGAAAATGGCTGGTCTTTATTGACAGACATTTTTTTTTGGAGGATATGCTATACAGCGTTGAAATTCCGATATATAGAAAAGCGCCGATTATAGAAATGGTTCTTTTTTACAGAATAAAACAAACTCAGCCGCTTAAACTAAGTATATATGAACATATATTGTTTCGGAGGCGAATGCATGATTTCTTTACAAGATATTATAGCTGCTCATGAGAAAATGAAAGGCATTGTCCATATGACACCGCTAGATTATTCGAGCACATTTAGTGAACTATCACATAATGAAGTGTATTTAAAGCTCGAAAATCTACAAAAGACGGGTTCTTTTAAAGTGCGTGGCTCTTATAATAAGATGGTTTCTCTTGATAAAGGTGAATTAGAAAATGGGGTTGTTGCAGCGTCTGCTGGAAATCATGCACAAGGTGTTGCCTATTCAAGTAATATGCTTGATATTCCCTGTACGATTGTGATGCCAAAAGGTGCACCGCTTAGTAAAGTACTTGCGACTAAACGATATGGCGCGCATGTAGAGTTGCAAGGTGATGTATTTGATGACGCATTAGCTTATGCGCTAGATTTGAAAGAACAAACAGGAGCGAAGTTTGTACATCCATTTGATGATGATGCTGTAATTTCTGGTCAAGGAACGGTAGGTTTAGAAATATTGCAACAGCTTGATGATGTCGAAGCTGTTATTTGTCCTGTTGGTGGTGGTGGCTTAATTGCAGGTGTCGCGATGGCGATTAAAGAACAAAAACCGTCGGTGAAAGTATATGGTGTACAAGCGCTTGCTTGTCCAGGAATGAAGCAATCTCTGGAAGAAAAGAAAGTAATTACTGTGGAATCTTCACCAACTATGGCAGATGGAATTGCAGTGAAGAGGCCGGGAGAACTTACATTTCAGCTTGTAGAGCGATATGTAGATGATATTTTTTGTGTAGATGAAATGGAAATTGCGAGAACGATGTTAATGCTATTGGAACGGAATAAATTATTAGTAGAAGGCTCAGGTGCTAGCTCGTTGGCCGCATTGCTCTATCAAAAGATTCCTGTGAAAGAGAAAAAAGTTGTGTCGATTTTAAGTGGTGGAAATGTTGATGTTAACTTTATTACTCGCATTATTGAACATGGGATGGTTGAAGCTGGCCGCTTTGTTCACATTGCAACAATGATTAAAGATAAACCAGGACATTTGCAGCACTTACTGGAAATTGTAACAAGTTTTGAAGCAAATGTATTACATATTCATTTAGAGCGGATTGGAACAAAGGTGTTTCCGGGATATGCACAGCTCCATTTATCATTAGAAACGAAAGATAAAAACCATATTGAAGAAGTGTTAAGTGGGATAGAAAAGAAAGGGTACAACGTAGAAATTGTTGAATGAATAATTTAAACAAACGTTTGATGAAATGAAATAAGAGCTGACGAAATTGTCAGCTCTTATTTTCTAAGGCAATGCATCCAGGTTCGCTCGGATGATCTTGAATCATTGTTTCGCTGGGAAGGTTTTTGATGAGTTGATAAATCATCATATCACCTACACCGCTAGCCACTAGACCTACACTAACAAAAGTAAGTAAACCATATTCAAATGTAATACCGATTAGGAGCGGAATGATTCCTGTCACAATGACTGGGAGTAGCAGGGCTTTTTTATAATTTTGATTTTGCATAGGTATTTTGCAATGAGCATAGGGCATGAAATAACGCAGGATAATACCAAACTTAATGTCTTTATAAACGGCTTTTCCGAAAACAATAAAGCCGATTGCATGTAACAATTCGTGCGCAATTATTAATACGAAGTAAAGCACAAAAGAGGTTGTTAAAAATATATAATCAAGATTAATAGAAATTCCCCATAATAGAGAATAAATAATAAAAGTGATAATTCCCAATAGAAGAAGAGAAATATTAGCTATTTTTGTGCACTTTTTTATATCGATTAACAATTCTTTTTTCTCGCTTTGTACCATGTTTCACCTCGAATAAATACTTCTCATATGAATTATATAACAAAAAATCCCTTTTTTAAGTTATGTGTGTAAAAAAAGGTACAAACCTTTTATGATAAAAGATTTGTACCTGTAACACTAAAACATAATTGAAATTAACAACACCCCAATTCCAATGGAAGCAAACGTTGCGACAAGACCAGGAATCATAAAGCTATGATTTAATACATATTTACCGATACGTGTTGTTCCTGTACGGTCAAAATTGATTGCGGCAACGATTGTCCCATAGTTTGGAATGAAGAAATATCCGTTTACTGCAGGGAACATCGCAATGAGAAGTGCTGGTGAAATACCAAGTGATAATCCAAGAGGCATTAAAGCACGTACTGTTGCTGCTTGGCTATACAGTAAGATAGATAGGATAAATAACGCAATAGCGAATAACCATGGTGCACTTGTTACTAAATGTTGAATTGATCCTTGAATCATATTTAAGTTTCCGTTAAAGAATGTGTCTCCCATCCAAGCGATACCGAAGATTGCCACAACAGCTGTAGCACCGGCTTTAAAGACATTTCCAGATACAATGCTTTCTACATTTGGTTTACAGAAGATAATAATAAGGGCAGCAATTGTAAGCATGACCATTTCGATTGTATTTGGCATAGAAAGACGAACTAATTTTCCGTCTATCATCCATCCTGGACGAAGTGTTTCGAATGAACCAAGAAGAACAACAAGAACAGTTGCGAATAAGAAAAGAATAACAGATAATTTGGCACCTTTCGCACCGATAAATTCTTTCTTTTCTTCAAGTTTAGGAATCATACCTTCTTTTAAACGCTTTAAGTATTCTGGATCTTTATTTAACTCTTTGCCCATTTTGCTTGCAACGAAAGCGGCTAACATACAAGCAATAAAAGTAGAAGGAATACTCACTTTTAAAATATCTAGCAATGTAATTTTATAATCAGCTAGCATTGCTAAAAGGGCCACTGTTGCAGCAGAGATTGGACTTGCTGTAATTGCTTGTTGTGAAGCGATAACGGCGATTGACATCGGGCGTTCCGGTCTAATTCCTGATTCGCGTGACACCTCTGCGATAACAGGAAGTACGGAATAGGCAACGTGTCCAGTTCCAGCACACAATGTAAATAAATAAGTTACAATTGGTGCGAAGAATGTGATGCGCTTTGGATTTTTACGAAGTGCTTTTTCTGCAAGATGGACAAGGTAATCCATTCCGCCCGCAGCTTGCAGGGCACCGGCAGCAGTAATGACTGCTAAAATCATCAGCATAACGTCAATAGGAGGAGCGGTAGGTTGTAAGTGGAAGACAAAAACGAGGATTGCCATACCAACTCCACCCATTACTCCTAGGCCGACTCCGCCAAGGCGTGCACCGATAAAAATGCAGACTAGTAAGGTAAGAAATTGTAGCCAAAACATGATAAAATACCTCCAAAATCCATATGGTAAGATATTTTTGAATAATTTAATTTGAGTGATAATTATTAAATTAAACAAATGAAGTGCTGTTATATAAACCTTTTTTATTATATAACACATAAAAAGTAACATTCATTATATTTAGTAAAAATATTTTAAGAAAATGTGAAATGAGGATGTTAAGAGGGGGGAAAGAAAAAAGCAGAAACGAGTTTATTCGTTTCTGCTTTTTCCTTTTAAAGAATGCTATTGTTTTCTTTTATATGCACAAAAATATTAATAGTAAAGATAATAATGGAAAGAACAACAAGAATACTTCCACCAGCAACAAAAGGGATAGCTGCATGGTAACCGTAAATCTCAAAGGCAAGTGCAATCATCATAATCGGTAGTCCGATATTTAAGAGCCAAAAATGTAATTTACCAAGTTTTGAGGTGCCAGCTTCTTTGAAAATATAATATAAAATACCAGCTACCATCATAGAAGTCCAGCCTAGTAATAAAACATGCACATGAACTGCGGTCAATTTGAAATTAGATGAAATTGACATGAATAACCCCATACAAACACCGATGACAAAATAAATAGAAGAGATTTGAATAAAACGGATTCCCATTTTTCCCCTCCTTAATATGCTTGTATTTTTGCTATGATAAAATATATGACCAATAGATTGTAAGCAGTATCATATTATGAAAAAAAATGTGGATTTGTTTGTTTGAAAAAATAAATCATGCTACAATGAAAACGAATTAAGACTGGGGAGCCAATTGGCTGAGAGGATGTAAGTAAGCATCGACCCTCAACCTGATCTGGATAATGCCAGCGTAGGGAGTTACTTAAAGTGATGTAAGCAAATGTTATTGTATAATAACTTGCATACAAGGCTTTCCTGCGTACTTCGTAGGAAAGCCTTTTCTTTTTACAAAACATATTTTGCAAGGGGGATTTTAGTATGTCACAACAAGTTACCATTTCATTTTCAGTTGTACCACAAGCGAAAACGAAAGATGTGTATTCCGTTGTTGATAAGGCGATTGAAGTCGTACAACAATCTGGTGTTCGCTATGAAGTAGGTGCAATGGAAACAACGCTGGAAGGAGAATTAGACGTGCTTCTTGATGTTATTAAGCGTGCACAACAAGCTTGTGTCGATGCTGGAGCAGAAGAAGTGATTACTTCTATTAAAATTCATTATCGTCCAAGTACTGGTGTAACGATTGATGAGAAAGTTTGGAAGTACCGTGATGAATATGAAAAACCAGAAACAATCTAACATAACAATTACAACAATTTGGCTTATCCTTCTCATTGCTATATGGGAAGGATCTGTTTCATTATTTCGAATTGAACCGTGGATTTTGCCAAAACCTTCTGCGATTGTTCAAGAGCTAATTGGAATGAAAGATTTATTGTTACCAAATACAATGCAAACACTACAAGAAGTTGTAATTGGTTTGTTTTTTGCGATTTTACTTGGAACAAGTATTGCAATTATTATGGATGTTATTCCGTTATTTCGCATTTTAATTAACCCGTTACTCGTTATCTCACAAACCATTCCGATTGTCGTGCTAGCACCTTTATTTATTATTTGGTTTGGATATGGGATGCTTCCAAAGGTGATGGTCGTTATTCTTGTTTGTTTCTTTCCGATTGCTCTTAGTATTTTAGAAGGCTTTCAAACAGTAGATAAAAACATGCTTAAGTTATTACAAACAATGCGTGCAACCAAATGGCAAATCTACCAAAAGGTAAAATTTCCAGCCGTGCTTCCATACTTTTTCTCGGGGCTGAAAATTGCCGTTACATATAGCGTGATGGGAGCGATTATTGGGGAATGGCTTGGCGCGAGTGAAGGATTAGGTGTCATGCTTACGCGTGCAACAAAATCCTTTTTAACAGCTCGTGTATTTGGAATCGCAGCAATTATCGTCATGGTGACATTACTCTTGTATTTTATCGTAGAATTTATGGCAAGACTAACAGCACCATGGATCTATAGAAAGGACGATAAAAAATGAAAAAAGGTTTAAAAGTTATGCTAGCAGCGTTGTTAGCTGTAGGCGTGGTCGGTTGTAATGCGGCGAAGAAAGAAGAGAGTCCAGATAAAGAAAAGAAAGTAAAAGTTGTTTTAGATTGGTTTCCAAATACAAACCATACTGGTTTATACGTAGCAAAGACGAAAGATTATTATAAAAAGCAAGGGTTAGATGTAGAAATCATTCAGCCAGGTGATAACGTATCGGCAGAGCAAATGATTGCATCAGGAAAAGCGGATTTCGGTGTAAGTTATCAAGAAAATGTAACATCAGCTCGTGTTGAAGAAATCCCGGTCGTTTCTATTGGAGCAATTATTCAACATAATACATCTGCATTTGCATCGTTGAAAAAAGACAATATTACTTCTCCAAAAGATTTTGAAGGAAAACGTTATGGAGGCTGGGGAGCACCAGCAGAAGAAGCGACGCTAAAAACAATTATGGATAAACATCAAGCTGACTTTAGTAAAGTAGAAAAGATTGTTCTTGGACAAACTGATTTCTTTAAATCAATTGGTAGAGATGCAGATTTTGAATGGATTTATTATGGCTGGGATGGTATCGAAGCGAAACGACAAGGAAAAGAATTAAATACAATTATGGTAAAAGACTTAGACCCAGCATTAGATTTCTATAGCCCAGTCATTATTACAAGTGAAAAACATACGAAAAATGATAAAGACTTTGTAAAAAAATTCATGAATGCAACAGCAAAAGGATATAATTTTGCAATTAAAGAGCCAAAAGAAGCGGCTGATATTTTAATTAAAAATGTACCAGATATTAATAAAGAACTAGTACAAGAGAGCCAAAAGTGGCTAAGCACAAAGTATCAAGACGATGCAAAAGCATGGGGAGTACAGAAGGAAGAAGTTTGGACGAATTACATGAATTTCTTATATGATAACAAAGTTATTAAAAAGAAAATTGATGTGAAAGATGCCTTTACAAATGAATTCCTTCCAAGTGAAAAATGAACGGATTACAAATAAAAGATGTTGTAAAAGCATTTGATGGAAAAAATGTACTAGAAAAGATTAGCGCTTCTATACAAGAAGGTGAATTTGTCTCATTTGTAGGCCCAAGTGGTTGCGGGAAAAGTACGTTATTAAATCTGATTGCGAGCGTTGAAGAGGCGACTAGCGGTGAGGTAATCTACAACGATACTCTCGTTCAAAAGCAGGATATTGTAAGTTATATGCCGCAGCAAGATTTGCTGCTTCCATGGCGCTCAGCACTGCAAAATATTGTCCTTCCATTAGAAATTGATAGAAAGCCAAAGAAAGAGCGACTTGCAGATGGAATGGAAGCTTTACAGCAGTTTGGTTTAGCTGAATACGCAAATCATTATCCAGATGCATTGTCAGGTGGTATGCGTCAGCGCATTAGTTTCCTTCGTACGTATTTATGTGAAAAACCGATTATGTTGCTTGATGAACCTTTTGGTAAGTTAGATGCATTTACAAAAATGGAAGTGCATCGTTGGCTTTTAGATTCTTGGCATCAAGAGAAGCAAACGATTGTGATGGTAACGCATGATTTGGATGAAGCAATTCTATTATCTGATCGTGTATTTATTCTATCGCAAAGGCCAGCAACGATTGTAGGGGAAGTACAAGTGAATTTACCACGTCCTCGTACGATGGATATGTTGACATCCCTTGAGTTAAAAGAAGACAAAGCGGAGATTTTAGAGATATTAGCTCCTTATATGCGGAAGTGAAAAAGGTCTCTTAACAATTTTTGGTATAATGATTGTTAAGAGGCTTTTTTATGTGGAAATCGTTAACTTTAGATGTTACAAGACCTTACGCAATGGAGAAGATGTATGAAGAAATTTTTTTGTGAAAAAGAGGAACAAACAGATTTATAACGAATAAAATATAAGAGCATGGTACATGCTTATTATAAGACAATAATGATTTATAAAGGAGTGAAAGGATAAGATGACTTTATCAACTGTTCTTCAAATGGTTTTAGCTTGATATGGGAGAAGTCTGCCCATTTTTAAAGTTTAAGCCAAATTGAAGACAGCAGATAAAGAACCTTAATCCTTTTTTACAATAATATTTTGTGATGGGTAAGGTGTATTCACCTTACCCATTTTTCATGTATACACAATTTAATAAGACCTTTATTTTGCTGTTCTCTCTATTTGGCTTGTTAGCGATAAAGAAAAGGAGAGAACAAAAATGAGTGTATTAACAGTAGAAAATCTTTCGCATATGTATGGGGATAAAACCATTTTATATAATGCTTGCTTTCGGTTATTACAAGGTGATCATGTTGGGCTTGTAGGAAGTAATGGTGCCGGAAAATCTACATTGCTTCGTCTTTTAGCAGGAGAGATTTTACCAGATAGGGGAACAATTGAATGGTTTCCACATGTGAAAGTCGGTTTTTTACAGCAGCATATTGATTTACAAGAAGGAACAACGATTGAAGAATATTTGCAAAGTGCATTTTCTCATCTGTATAAGGTTGAACGTGAAATGATGGATATTGCTGACAAGATGGCAAAGGAAACAGATTTAGAGAAGTTATTAGTACAGTATGGGGAATTACAAAATAAGCTAGAAGGCTCAAATTTTTATCAACTTCATACAACAATAGAAGAAGTAGCAACTGGTTTAGGCTTGTTAGATTTAGGGATGAAAAAAGATGTTTCAAAATTAAGTGGTGGTCAGCGCACAAAGTTATTACTTGGCAAGCTTCTTTTAGAGAAGCCACACGTTTTATTACTTGATGAGCCGACAAATTATTTAGATACGCTTCATATTGATTGGCTAAGAGCATATTTACAAACGTATGAGCATGCTTATATTGTCGTTTCACATGATGAATCATTTTTAAACAGTATTACGAATGTGATTTATCATTTAGAAGGGAACACAATAAAGCGCTACGCGGGGAGTTATGAAAGTTTTTTAGAAAGCTATCAACTTCAGAAACAACAATTAAAAGCAGCTTATACAAGGCAGCAAAAGGAAATTGCAAATTTAGAGGGTTTTATTCAAAAAAATAAAATCCGAAAAGCAAAGCAAGCAAAAAGTCGTGAAAAGGTATTGGAGAAAATGAAAAAGGTTGGAAAGCCTAATGATGCACACAGGCCGCGTTTTCATTTTCAGGTTCACAATGAGCCTGTGAGCCGCATATTACAAGCGCAGCAGATCCAAATTGGTTATGCAGAACCATTGTTTACAGCCCTTAATTTACAAGTGAAAAGGGGCGAAAAGATTGCAATTGTTGGGCATAATGGAATTGGAAAAACCACAATGTTAAAAACATTACTAGGGCAATTAAAACCAATAAGTGGAACCGTAAGTATTGGAGAACGAGTACACCCTGCATATTTTGCTCAAGAAGAATTTGCGAAAGAAATTACACCACTTGAGCAAATCTGGTCAGGACGTCCGGATATGACGCAAAAAGAAATCAGGCAATCTTTAGCAAGATGTGGTTTAAAGGAAGAGCATATTCGGCAGTCTCTTCACTTGTTAAGTGGTGGAGAACAAACAAAGGTACGTTTATGTGAGCTTATGTTAACGCGGAGTAATGTATTAATTTTAGATGAACCAACCAATCATTTAGATGTGTATGCGAAAGAAGCGCTAGAAGAAGCTTTGCAAAATTATCAAGGAACGGTTTTACTCGTTTCTCACGAGCCATCTTTTTATGAGTCTTGGGTGACACGAGTTTGGAATTTGGAGGAAATGAATCGTACTAAAAAATAAGAGGGAAAGTTATTTAGGAATATAAAATGAAAGCAGCCACTTTTTGTGGCTGCTTTCATTATGTTCATTGATTTACTTGCAAACGTTCTTGAATGAACAACAGCAACTTAACGATGCTGTCTTCTGTGTAAATATCAAATTTTTGTCGATGAAATTCACCATGTTCGTGATAAAAAATACATTCACCTTTGCCGGCAACTTCGTCTATTGACATATGAAAACTAAGAGGTGTCGCTACAATTGATCCGTTATCATCCCTTAAAAGAATTTGGCATAGCGTTTTTTGTTGTTCAACCTCATATAAAAAATCGTAATGAAAGGATTGTGTTAGTTTTTCTATTTGAGATAGGAGTAGGGTTTGTATAGATGATGATTCACTCATAAAATGTAACCTCTTTTCGTGTATGTGCTGTTACTAAGTATAGTAATGATGCACATACTTTGTACATAGTAATTGCTCACTATTGCTATGATGTTTCAAAATGAAAATAAAATATATTCTGAAAAATATGATTGACAAAAAAATTTGTAAGATTTACTATTAGTACCATAACTTTTAAAAAAATTCATACAAATACTCTTATCCAGAGAGGCGGAGGGACTGGCCCTATGATGCCCGGCAACCGAGCTTATGAATAATAAGCTAAGGTGCTAATTCCTGCAAAACGATTTTCGTTTTGGAAGATAAGAGAGGAGCCTATTTTGTTTATTCGACACCTCTCTTATTTGAGAGGTGTTTTTGGTTTGAAGAGAGAGAATATATGTGGGGGGAACTGTATATGAAAAAGTTGTTGTTAAGTATTGTAAGCGGAACGGTATTATTACTAGGTGCATGTAGTGCTGATTCGGGTAAGGAGGCAAAAGCGCTAGAAGAGAAAAAAGTTACAGTTGGTGTGACTGGGGGGCCACATGAACAAATTTTTGAAAAAGTAAAAGAAGTAGCAGCAAAAGATGGGGTGCAAGTCGACATAAAAGTATTTAATGATTATGTAGCGCCGAATGTATCGCTAGATGAAAAAAGCATTGACGTAAATAGTTACCAAACGAAGTCTTATTTAGATGTATTTAAAGCAGAACGTAATATGAAACTGACAGAAGTATTTTCAACGGTCACGTTCCCAATGGGAGTATATTCTAAAAGTTTGAAAGATGTAAAAGAGTTAAAAGATGGAGATGCGATTGCTGTACCCAATGATCCAACGAATGAACTTCGAGCGTTAAAACTATTTGAAAAAGCAGGCGTTTTAAAAGTGGATCCAAAAGCAACAGAAAAAGCAACTGCAAAAGATGTCATTGAGAATCCGAAGAATTTAAAAATTGTTGAATTAGAGGCATCGCAACTACCAACGCAATTAGGTGAAGTGAAAGCTGCTGCGATTAACACAAACTTTGCATTAGGTGCAAAGTTAAGTCCAGCTAAAGATTCTATTTTCCGTGAAGGAAAAGATTCACCATATGTGAACTGGGTAGTTGTTCGTACGGAGAATAAGGATGATGAAGTTGTAAAAAAACTGAAGAAAGCGTATCAGTCTAAAGAAGTAAAAGAGTTTATCGAGAAAAAATTCGATGGTTCTGTTTTACCGTCTTGGTAGGAGCTGAATATCATGATTGAATTGAAGAATGTTTCTAAAGTATTTACAACAAAAAAAGGTAAGATAGAAGCTCTGAAACCAACTTCTCTTAAAATAGAAAAAGGAGAAGTGTTTGGAATCATTGGATATAGCGGTGCAGGTAAAAGTACATTAATTCGCTGTGTAAACTTATTAGAAAAACCAACAACAGGTAATGTAATTGTAAATGAAAAGGATTTAACAACCTTATCTACAAAAGAGTTAGCAAAGGCGAGACAAAAAATCGGGATGATTTTTCAAGGATTTAACTTATTAAAAACAGTCAACGTTTATGAAAATATTGCATTACCTTTACGATTAGCTGGGATTTCAAAAACGGAAATTGAAAAAAGAGTAGAAAAGTATTTACGTATTGTTGATCTGTTTGATAGAAAAGATGCGTATCCAAGCGAGCTTTCTGGTGGACAAAAACAGCGTGTTGCAATTGCACGTGCGTTATCTTATGAACCAGAAGTGTTGCTAAGTGATGAAGCGACAAGCGCATTAGATCCTGAAACAACGGAGTCGATTTTAGATCTGCTACTAGAAATTAATGAGAAAATTGGGATTACGATTTTACTTATTACACATGAAATGAACGTTATCCAGCGCATATGTGATCGAGTTGCTGTGATGGAACAGGGAGCTATCGTAGAAAGTGGAACAGTGAAAGAGATTTTTACAAACCCACAACATAAAACAACGAAAAAATTTGTGAATAGTGCTTTAGCGGTTAAGATTCCAGAAGAAATACAGAAAGAACTAAAAAATACTGGTGAAATTGTAACGTTGTCCTTTGTCGGAAACTCTTCAGGAGAACCGGCACTTGCTGTTGCTACAAAGCGATTTCAAGTATATCCCAATATTTTATCGGGGAATATTACACAACTAAAATCAGAATCATATGGTAAACTCGTTGTTCATATGCAGGGTGAAAAGCACGAGGTAAAACGGGCTTTAACGTTTTTAAGGGAACAAGGAATTATCGTAGAAAGGGGAGAAGAAGAGTATGGGAAGCAAGTCCTTTTGGGATGAGTGGAGTAAGATGATATGGGAAGCGACGATCCAAACATTTCAAATGACATCCATTTCACTACTTATATCAGTCATTATTGCATTGCCACTTGGCGTCACACTTGTTTTAACAAGGCCTGGTGGTCAACGTGAGAATAAAATTGTATATCCCATTTTGAATACGATTATTAATGTGATTCGTTCTCTTCCATTTATTATTCTATTATTTTTCATTTTACCTTTTACGAAGCTGCTTATGGGAACGTCGATTGGTGTGAAAGGTGTAATTGTACCGCTTGTTGTTTTTACAGCACCTTATATTGCGCGGTTAATGGAAACAGCTTTATTAGAAGTGGATCGTGGTGTGATTGAGGCATATCAAGCGATGGGAGTTTCTACAGTAAAGATTATTTGGCACGTTATGGTGAAAGAAGCGCGTCCATCTCTTGTATTAGGACTTACAATTGCGACGATTGGTTTAATAGGTGCAACAGCAATGGCTGGGCTTGTAGGAGCAGGTGGACTTGGGGATTTAGCATACCGATTTGGCCATTTACGGTATGAACCGGAAGTGATGTATGCAACGGTATTTATCTTAATTATTCTTGTTCAAGGCTTACAGTCTCTAGGAAATGGGATTGCTAGAAAATTGAAGAAAGATTGACGAAATGCGGTGGCTCTATTATAAGAGTTACCGCATTTTTTTATTTTTGGAGTATATAAACCAAAATAAAAAACGCCATAAATCCTTTCTTTTTAGGCGGAAGAGAGGAGGCGATTATGCATAGCGGCGGTTATATTCTGTTCCTGCACCATGCCAGGTTAAAACGGAAAGAGAAAATGAGTGAAAGTCACTTGTTCTTCTTCGGAACAGTGACTTATATGTCGAAAAATCAAAATTATATAGGTATAAATAAATATGGAATCTGATTTTTTGCGCACCATATTATGGTATAATTAGAATTTTTAATGTAAAATAATAGTAAAAATATGTAAGGGAGGGAGCGGCATGGATGTTTTCTTAAGCATTGCTGAAGAAAGAATTCGTCAAGCAATCAATAATGGTGACCTTGATGATCTTCCAGGTAAAGGGAAACCACTGCAATTAGAAGACCTTTCAATGGTACCTCCAGACCTTAGAATGAGCTACAAAATTTTGAAGAATGCTGGAATGATTCCGGCAGAGATGGAATTACAAAAGGATATATTGAAAATAGAAGATTTAATCGCTTGTTGTTACGATGAAACAGAACGAGCAAAATTAAAAGAGGAGTTAACAGCAAAAACTCTTCGATTTCAACAGTTAATGGAGAAGCGAAAAATAAAAGGAAATTCGGCATTTCGTATGTACCAAGACCAAATGTTTCGTAAATTGCGTTAAGAGGGATGACATGAGAAATTTTCAAACGATAGAAGAATTAGTAGCATATATTGAAGCAAAAGATGTAGTGCTTTTATTCATCAAAACGGAAAATTGTGGTGTTTGTGATGTGATGTTAGAGAAAGTAAACCACTTATTAAAACAATATCAAGGTGTGGAAAATATTGTGATTTCATTACGGGATATGAAAAAAATTTCAGCGGAGTATTTAGTATTTACAGGGCCAACCGTTTTATCCCGCACTAACGGGCAGTAATACTCCCACCTCAAAATTCGGTGGGAGCAAAGAAGTTAGGTGGGAGATAAACTGCCCGTAAAGGCCCGATTGGTTCAACTAATAATCAGTGGGGGATGAAGAAAACCCCCACTGATTAAAGTTTCACTTTATTATTTCATGAAGGGAAAGAGATACTGCGCGAGTCACGATTTATTTCCTTAGAGAAGATAGAACGAGTATTACAATTATTAGAAGAATAAAGGAGGGGCTTATATGGGTTTTGTGATAGCGGCATTATTATTTTTAGTTTTCATTGGGTTGATTGTCAAATCAATTAGAGGAAATAAACGAAAAGTAAATCTTTATAAAACAGGTAATGGTGATAGTACGACAACTACTACCTCTACACCATTTTTCTTTGCGGGGTCTGACAACTCAAATGACTGCGGAAGTTCTTTTTGGGGAGATAGTGGTTCTTCAGGCGGTGATGGTGGTAGCTGTGGCGGCGGTGGAGATTAATGAGAAATACGCTCTTTATGGGCGTATTTCTTTTTAAACAAACGTTTGATTAGTTAGCTTGAAGCCGCATAAAATCAGCTAAACAAACGTTTGTTTAAGAGTTTATCCCGCATTAACGGGCAGTAAGGTCCCACCTCAAAATTCAGTGAAAGCAAAGAAGTTAGGTAGGGGATTAACTGCCCGTAAAAGCCCGATTGGTTCAACTAATAATCAGTGGGGAATGAAGAAAACCCTCACTGATTAAAGTTTCACTTTATAAGTTTAATGGATTGATAAATAAGGAATATATGATGTTATAAGGGGAATAAGCATGGAGAAGAAACCAAAGATCAAAAATAAAGGGAAGGTAGCATTATTTTTATTCGTTGCAGGTGGAGTATTTATAGTCAAACTTGGATTTAAGATTGGAGCTATCCATACACTTCGAACATGGTTTGAGAATGTTTTTTCCTAAATAAGGAATATTTCCTCTTGTAAAAGAGGTTTTATATTTGTTAATATTAGACTGAACAGTCGGTTTGTATGAGGTGTGAACATGAGAAAAAGTGCAGAAGAGATAAAAAAAGAAATAGCGTACCAAGCAGAAGAATTATTTTCACAAAAAGGATATGCTGCAACATCTATGGAAGATATTTGTGAAATTACAAAGCGTAGTAAAGGTAGCATTTATTATCATTTTAAAAGCAAAGAAGAATTATTTTTATTTGTAGTAAAACAACATACGTATGATTGGCTTGAAAAGTGGAATGAAAAAGAAAAGCAGTTTCATACGAGCACTGAAAAATTATACGGGCTTGCAGAGTACCATGTGGAAGATATACAACAGCCTATTTTTAGTGCAGTAGAAGAGTTTTCTACAAGTCAAGTCGTGAGTAAAGAAGTTTTGGATGAAATGCTGGCTTTAGCAAGAGCATCATACAGTGTTTTTGAAAAATTGATTGAAGAAGGTATGCAATCTGGAGAATTCCGTCAAGGAGATACTAGGGATCTTATGTACATTGTAAATGGTTTATTATCTGGGCTTGGGGTACTTTACTATGAACTAGACTCTACAGAAATGAAGCGCATTTACAAGAAGGCAATTGATGTACTGCTACAAGGAATGGCAGCTGAATCTTAAATCAGCACCTTTTCTTTTATATTAAATTAGACTGGACGGTCGGTTTAAAAAGGGAGGAATAATATGAAAGATTTATTCAAAAATCGAGCATTTATGCTTGTTATGACATCTGATATTTTACAGCAGTTTGCAATTTGGATTCGAAATATGGCACTTTTGTATTTCGTTATGGAGCGAACAAATAATGATCCCGTTTCAGTTTCATTATTATCTGTTATGGAATACGCGCCTATTTTTATTTTTGCATTCATTGGTGGTGCGCTAGCAGATCGCTGGAATCCGAAGAGAACGATGGTAGCAGGAGATGTGCTAAGTATGTTATCTATTATAGGGATTGTTTTCTTGTTAAAGATTGATTATTGGCAGGCTATATTTTTTGCTACGCTTGTTTCAGCGATTGTTGGACAATTTTCTCAGCCTTCATCTTCACGGATATTTAAACGCTATGTAGAAGAAAAACATGTTGCAAACGCAATTGCAGTAAATCAAACACTACAGTCGTTATTTATGATTTTTGGGCCAGTTGTAGGATCGATTGTTTATACACAGCTTGGGCTGTTTATTTCACTATATAGCTTAATTGGATTGTTTGTGTTATCGGCTATTACTCTTTCATTTTTACCAAGATGGATAGAAAAAGAGAAAACGGAGAGTATTTCATTATGGAATGATATAAAAGAGGGATGGAGGTATGTCCTTCAAACAAAAAATTTATGTATGATTACAATTACTTTCGCAATTATGGGGTTAGCAGTAGGATTAACAAATCCATTAGAAATATTTCTTGTTATTGAACGTTTAGGAATGGAAAAGGAGGCAGTTCAATATTTAGCAGCGGCTGATGGAATAGGTATGTTAATTGGAGGCGTCGTTGCGGCAGTTTTTGCCTCAAAAGTAAATCCGAAAAAAATGTTTGTGTTTGGTATGATTGTATTGGCTATGTCATTTCTTGTGGAAGGACTGTCTACATCATTTTGGATTACTAGTTTGATGCGATTTGGAACGGGAATTTGTTTAGCTTGTGTGAACATTGTTGTTGGAACGCTTATGATTCAGCTTGTACCAGAGAATATGATAGGACGTGTAAATGGTACAATTTTACCGCTTTTTATGGGAACTATGCTAATTGGAAATTCACTAGCTGGGGGATTAAAAGAACTGACCTCACTTATTATTGTATTTTGTATGGCAATGTCATTTATTCTACTCGCGATTTTACCAATTTTACGTATGAAAATGAATGTAGAAGCTAGAGATAAAAAAGAGGATGCAAGTCAAAAGGATGTTACGGATTCTTTGGTGTAGAAATTTTATTGTGTAATTTTACTAGAAAAGGAGCGATTTACGCTCCTTTTCTATATGGGAATTTTTTGACAACGATATCGGCCAAATATATACTGATGTTGTAAAAACGATTTTACAGGTTAGGAGAAAAAATGTGAAAAATCAAATTTACGAATTACGCACTGAAAATAATATTTCACAAGGTGCATTAGCTGATAAATGTAAAGTATCAAGACAGACAATAAATGCAATTGAAAATAATAAGTATGATCCAAGTTTAGCGCTGGCATTTCGTTTAGCTGAAGTGTTAGGGACAACGGTTGATCAATTATTTTTGTATAAGCAGTAGGGTTTTTATATAAATACGTATTGAAAGATCGATATAAAGTGAAACTTTAATCAGTGGGGGTTTTCTTCATCCCCCAACTCTCTTCCTCGCCTCTCTCTGAATCTTGAGGTGGGGGTCTTACTGCCCGTTAATGCGGGATAAAACCATTCCTTTTAGATGGGAGAGAGTATCCGCTCACGGATAGAAGCGGTTAGTGCCTTTTTTAGCTCCATGCCATGTGAAAACAGAAGGAGAAAATGAGTGGAGAACTTCTTTTGTTTTCATAAACACGACTTAGATGTCGGGGATTAAATGGGTATATGTGGTGATGAGAAGGTATCGATAGAATAATAAAAAATGTCCCTTTCTGTATGCAGAAAGGGACATTTTTTATTATAGTGTTTCCGATTTTGGAGTAGGTGGTGTAACAGAAGGTGCATTTTCCGGTACTCGTGTTAGTATGAATCCACCTATTATAAATAAAACGATAATACTGAGTACACCAGCATTTGTTTGTCCTGTTAATTGAGTAGTCACACCGACTAATACAGGTCCCATGATAGCTGCGAACTTACCAAAAATATTATAGAATCCGAAGAATTCATTTGCGGATTCTTTCGGTACTAATTTAGCAAAATATGAGCGGCTGAGTGCCTGAATTCCGCCTTGAGAAGTTGCAACAAGCATAGCTAAAATCCAAAAATCGAGTGTTGTTTTTAAGAAATACGCGTATGCACAAATAATGATATAAATAATAATACCGACATATAGCATTTTCTTACCTTTGAACGTTTCAGATAGTTTCCCATATAGCAAAGCGAATGGACAAGCAACAATTTGTGTTACAAATAAAATAATAAGTAGGTTTGTCGCACTAATACCAAGGTCTGTTCCATAAGCTGTAGACATTGTAATAATTGTATCGACACCGTCAATGTAGAAGAAATAAGCAAGTAGGAACAAAAAGACAGTACGGTATTGACGGATATGTTTAAATGTATGAGCTAAACGCTTAAAGCTCATTGTAATCGGTTTTGGATGACGTTCAATATAATGTGTTTGCTCTACATTTTTGAGCATCGGAATTGTAAATAATCCCCACCAAAGAGCTGTAATGGCAAAGGAAATTTGACTAGCGATGCCAACTGATAATGGAATTGTTCCTTTCTGTGCAAGGATAATAAGAGTAATGCAGCCGATAAAAGGAATCGTACTGCCAATATAACCTAATGCAAATCCGCGTGTTGAAATACGATCCATTCTATCTTCTGTTGTGACATCTACTAAAAATGCATCATAGAAAATGTTTGCTCCGGCAAATCCAACTAAAGCGAGCATATAGCAACCTAGTAGTAAATACCATTGTGATGTTGGAACGATGGCTAGCATACTTGTAAAGATAATACCGAGTCCAAAAAAGAATGTGAAAAAGCGCTTTTTAAATCCTTTATAATCAGCAATTGTTCCAAGAATAGGAGCAAGGATAGAAATCAAAAGTGTAGAGAAAGAATTCGCGTATCCCCAAAAAGCTGTGGAAGTTGCTCCAGATAGACCTGCTTCTTTTGCAGCAGCTTTGAAATAAATTGGAAATAGTGCAGTTGTAATGACGAGGGAGTATACTGAGTTTGCCCAGTCATACAATATCCAGCTTTTTTCTTGTCTGGACATTTTTTTCATATCATGTTCCTCCTTAAATCGTTCTAACATTAGTGTACAAAAATAAAAATAGGAAAAAGAGAAACAGAGGTAAGTTTTACGTAACTTTTACATATATACAAACTTCTTTACAATTGAAGTAAATCCTCTATTACAGTTCCGTCGGTTTCACCAAGATGTAATCCGAGTAACCGCGCGATGGTAGGTCCTTCATCAATGAGGCGCATATATGGAATAATTGCACCTTGACGAATGCCTTTGCCAGCAGCCATAAAGATAGTCTCATAGTTTGGTTTTGTTGGAGAATAGCCATGTGTACCAAATGTGTATTTTTTACTAGGAGTTACATCTTTTTCTGTGATTTCTTTTATAAAGTCTCCTGTATGGTTTTGGGTGAAGTAATAGCCTTCCCTTGCTTCAAGCATAAAAAGACAGTTTCCATCAGCACCCTGCTCTTTTGCATTTTCATCATGAAGGATAGATTCGATTCCATTTTGTTTATCTTGAAGAAGTTCTTCAAGAAGGTGTTGGACAGTTTGTATCGTTTGGATATCATTTTTATCTTTTACATATACGTAAGCAGAACCATCACAGCTTTGACAATAAGCTTTCCAAGATGTTAATTTTCCATTTTGATTTACTGAAATGAGTCCTTTTTGATGGAATAGAACGTTTAATTGAATCGCTTTATTTTCACTTAGAGCACTATGATCGCCGAGAGCAATAATTGTACTTTCTTCGTAAATACTAGCTTTTTTTAATGCTTTGATAATCTTCCCGAGTCTTTCATCGTGTCTTTGAATAGCGGCTCTTGTTTCTGGAGAAGAAAATCCGTGATAATGCCTTTGTGTATCTAAATCTGTAAAGTGAACAAGCATGACGTTAGGTTTTTTCGTTTGTATGGTATGTACAGTAGAGGCGAGGACAAAATCATCAAGCTCAGGTTGTGATAATCCGTTTCTAATATGGCCAAAACGACGATTTAAATCTAGTTGATACAAAGGGCTTCCGCTAAATAGCGAAACAAGGACTTGATTTTGCCACGGTCTGTTTGGGAAGATTTCAGGTAAGTTATAATCTATTTTTGCTCTTCCTGTAACAGGCCATAGAAGGGCAGCGGTTGTTAAATTGGCTTTTCTTGCTTCATCATATAATGTTGTTCCTTTAATGGAATGGCGGTACCAATGCCAGTCTGGTGATTCTCTTCCAGGCTGAAGTAATGTATTGCTTACAACGCCATGTTTGTTAGGATAGTTACCAGTTACAATAGTCGCGTGACTTGGATATGTTACAGAAGGATAAATGGCTTCTACTTTTTTGGCAATTGCACCTCGTTCGATTAAAGAGCGAAAATGAGGAAGTTCTTGTAATATAGGAAAATCTAAAGCTGATAAACAGTCAAAAGATAAAACAATTACACGATTTGTTAATGGATACTCCATTATCATATACCTCCTGTTATATAATTTATTATTATATATTACTATTAATACCTAGTGATAAAAACTTATTTTTGAAGAAAGTTTATTATTTATTTTTTGAATTTTAAAACATATAATAAATTATAAGGAAATGAATGGAAGGAGGGAATGGGATGGATGGATTTGAAGTTTTTGTTATAATTGGAGCCGTAACAATTCTCGTTGTATTTGCTATTTCATTTTTATTAAAGAAGCAATTTCCAAAGAGGTCGTTTGATATTATATTTGCACTTATTTTAATTCTTCTTTGTTTAGCTTTCTTTCCGTTTACCATCTTCGTTATTGGTGGGTGGGATGGAATGGGGTATGGCATTGCATGTTTTTTTGTTTTAGTGGGAACAATCATTGGCATGATTACTCATCAATTTGTAAAACTCTTTCGGAAAAGTTATGTGTAAATTCAGTATAAAATTGAAAAAAACGAAAAGAATATATAAAAATAAGAAAATTAGCTATTGTTTTAAAATAAAATTTATATTATGATATTCAACAAATTTATCTTGTTATAACGATGAAAAAGGATTAGTACATATCTCACCTTTTTTGTAGAGAGAGAATCCGTTCGGCTGGAAGATTCTTGAAAAGGCGATATGGAACCTACCTTTGCGTTCTGCATGTGCAGCGGGAAATTCCCGTTATCAAAAAGAGAGCATGTACAATTTATTTGTGCATGAATCAGGGTGGTAACGCCGGCAAAAGCTCGGTCCCTATTTAGGGGACATGGGCTTTTTTTATTTTCTAAAGGAGGAAAAGAATATGGCAAAAGAACAAGTACAGGCTATTACAAAAATGGAAGAAGACTTCGCTCAGTGGTATACCGATATTGTGAAGAAAGCTGAACTCGTTGATTATTCAAGTGTAAAAGGTTGTATGATTTTACGTCCATATGGGTACGCATTATGGGAAAATATACAGAAAGTGATGGATGAAAAGTTAAAAGCATCTGGTCATGAAAATGTATATATGCCAATGTTTATTCCAGAGAGCTTACTGCAAAAAGAGAAGGATCATGTAGAAGGGTTTGCACCTGAGGTAGCATGGGTTACGCATGGTGGAGATGAAAAATTAGCCGAACGACTCTGTATTCGTCCAACATCTGAAACGTTATTTTGCGAACATTTTTCAAAAATTGTCCAGTCTTATAATGACCTGCCTAAATTATACAATCAGTGGTGCTCAGTAGTGCGCTGGGAAAAAACGACGAGACCATTTCTTCGTACAACTGAATTTTTATGGCAAGAAGGTCACACAATCCATGAAACGGCAGAAGAATCTCAAGAAGAAACGTTAAATATTTTGAATTTATATGCTTCTTTCTGTGAAGATTACCTAGCAATTCCAGTAATTAAAGGACAGAAAACGGAAAAAGAAAAATTTGCAGGTGCGAAAGCAACATATACAATTGAAAGCTTGATGCATGACGGAAAAGCACTTCAAACAGGAACATCTCATAACTTTGGTACGAATTTCTCTGAAGCGTTTGATATTAAATTTTTAGATCGTAATGGAAAATGGCAATATGTACATCAAACATCTTGGGGAGTATCAACTAGGATGATCGGTGGACTTATTATGGTTCATAGCGATAATAATGGGCTAGTGATGCCGCCAAAAGTAGCACCAGTACAAGTTGTCATTGTACCAATTGCTCAGCATAAAGAAGGTGTGCTAGAAAAAGCAATCGAGCTACAAGGAAGTATTCAAAAAGTTGCACGAGTGAAAATGGATGTTAGTAATAAAACACCAGGTTGGAAATTTAATGAGTATGAAATGAAGGGCGTTCCAATTCGTTTAGAAGTTGGTCCAAAAGATATAGAGAAGAATCAAGTGGTACTTGTTAGACGCGATACGAAGGAAAAAGAATTTGTGTCAATGGATCAATTAGAAGAGCGTATTACATCATTACTTGATGAGATTCACGATTCTCTATTTAATAAAGCAAAAACATTTCGCGATGAACACACATATAGTGTTACAAACTTTGAAGAAATGAAGCAAGCAGCTGGTGAGAAGCAAGGATTCATCAAAGCGATGTGGTGTGGTGAGCTGGCTTGTGAAGAAAAACTAAAAGAAGAAGTAGGAATTTCTTCACGGTGTATGCCATTTGAGCAGGAATCATTAGCAGAAGCGTGCGTATGTTGTGGTGAAAAAGCTGAACATATGGTGTACTGGGGCAAGGCGTATTGATTTTTTGATTTCCGGAAAATTCCGTTTTATAAAAATAAGATTAGCTTAAATATGGCGTATTCTCTACGAAATAAAATAGATAACAAGTTAGGGGAATCTCGCCTTCTCTAACAATAATATTTTGGTCATTTATAGTTGCGATCTAAATTTTCTTTTCATAAATACTCCTGATATTTTGAAAAGGATAATGTGTAAGTTTTAAAATGGACCTTCATCCTGAATTTATAATATTCTAGGTGAAAGTCCATTTATATTTTAGTTGAGCTATTTGTATTATGTATTTTATAGATGGAGTTATTTTGTTTTAATTATTTTACTTTTTTTCTACGAACAAATAGTGTGATTCCAAATAGGAATGTAGTAATTCCCATTAAGATTGCTGCAGGATAATGTGTTGCAGTATTAGGTAATGTATCACCTTGTCCTTTTACTTTACCACCATTGCCACCTTGAGAGCCGTTACCGCCTTGAGAGCCGTTACCGCCTTGAGAGCCGTTACCGCCTTGAGAGCCGTTACCGCCTTGAGAGCCGTTACCGCCTTGAGAGCCGTTACCGCCTTGAGAGCCGTTACCGCCTTGAGAGCCGTTACCACCTTGAGAGCCGTTACCACCTTGAGAGCCGTTACCGCCTTGAGAGCCGTTACCACCTTGAGAGCCGTTACCACCTTGAGAGCTGTTACCGCCTTTGGCACCATTGCCACCTTGAGAGCCGTTACCGCCTTGAGAGCCGTTACCACCTTGAGAGCCGTTACCGCCTTGAGAGCCGTTACCACCTTTGGAGCCATTGCCGCCTTCTTGTGAATCATCGCCATCTTGAGCCACTGCGTTTACGCCAAGGTTATGAAATTCATATTTCGTTGCATGTCCGCTACTTAGGCCGCTAAAAAAGGATAAAGATAGTGCTAATGCTAAAGTGGTGATTTTTATCATTGGTGTCCTCCTAAATATCAAATAATACTCCATCTAAAATACATCCTTTTGTAATATTTCATAGCAGAAGAGATTTTACGCAAAAAAAAACATATATAGAAAAAATAGTAAGTTTTGAATCGGTCGGTTTTTCACTTTAATATAGAAAATGATTCAAAGAGGATATGTTAAAATTATTAGTAGGGTGATATTTTCTGTAAAAGTTGGATCGGTATATCTTGTAAGCTCCTATTATTTTAGTACAGAAAAATAGAAATCATAATGGTAGGGAGAAGTGGCAGGATGAAAAAATATATTGCGTTTGATATTGGGGGTACACAAATTAAGTATGGGATTGTTTCAGAATTTGGAATAGTACTAGTACATCAAATTGTTTCTACAGAGGCACATTTAGGTGGCGAACAAATTGTTCAAAAGCTTATCAGTTTATCTCAAAATTTAGTGAGTAAGCATAATATTTCTGGAATTGGCATTAGTACAGCGGGAATTGTTGATATTCATAAAGGAATGATAACTGGCGGCGTGGATCATATTCCGAGCTATACTGGTATCCCTATTGTTGATAAGTTACACTCTGTGCTAAAAGTACCTGTCTCGATTGAAAATGATGTGAATTGTGCAGCGCTAGGAGAAAGGTGGAAGGGAGTAGGAAAGCAGAAAAAGAACTTTATTATGCTTACTCTTGGAACAGGAATTGGTGGGGCTATCATTATTAATGAAGAATTATACCGAGGGCATTCATTTAGTGCAGGTGAATGGGGAAACATGCGAGTAGAAGGCGAACGGTTTGAAGAGATTGCATCTATTTCAGGATTAATTCGTCTTGTAAAGCAATATAAAGGTGATAGTAACTGGAATGGAAAAACAATCTTTGAGTTATACGACCAGAAAGATAAAGAAGTTATTCAAGCAGTTCAAGTATTCTTTAAACATTTAGCGATTGGAATTAGTAATCTTGCGTATATCTTTAATCCACAAGCGATTATTATTGGCGGTGGTATTACGGAGCGTGGGAATGTATTGTTAGAAGAAGTGAAAAAAGAGGTGCAGAAATATTTGGAACAAGGAATCTATCAAAATTGTGAAATCAAACTAGCGAAAAATCGTAATCATGCGGGTATGATTGGATCGATTTACCACTTCTTACATCCCTATGAATAAATGACGTGAATGTTTTCATATAATTGAAAATTTATTCTTTTTTTCAATCGACAAATAATGCTACAATATAAGAGAAGAATACAATATTTTCCCATTTGGAAAGTACCTTGTAGAAAGGAAGAAACTTCATGCCTATTATTTTAGAAAAAGGACAGAAGATTGACTTAACGAAGGGACAACCAAGAGTAGCAAAATTGCAGGTTGGCTTAGGATGGGATCCGATGGGACAATCAGGAGGATTTCTATCTTCGTTATTTGGAAGCAAACCAAACATCGATTGTGATGCATCTGTGATTATGCTAGAAAATGATCGTTTTTTAAATAAAAATGATCTTGTTTACTTTGGTAATAAGCTATCTGCTTGTGGAAGCATTATTCATTCAGGTGATAATTTAACAGGTGAAGGTGCTGGCGATGACGAAACGATTTTCGTAGAATTACATAAAGTTCCGAGCCGTATTAATCGTTTAGTATTTGTTGTAAATATTTATGATTGTGTGAATCGTCGTCAAGATTTTGGAATGATTCAGAACGCGTATATTCGGATTCAAAATCCGCAAACACGTGAAGAATTAGCGCGTTATAATTTATCGGAAAATTACGGCGGAAAAACAACGTTAGTTGCAGGTGAAATATATCGTCATGGCAGTGAATGGAAGTTTTCTGCAGTTGGAGAAGGTACACAAGATAAAAATTTAAGTGAGATTGTATTACGTTATCAATAATACAATTTAAGGAGGAATAATATATGGCATCGATTTCGTTAAAAAAAGGACAGAAGGTAGATTTAACAAAAACAAATCCAGGTCTTTCTAACGTTCTTGTAGGTCTTGGTTGGGATACGAATCGTTATGATGGACAAAATGATTTTGATTTAGATGTTAGTATTTTTCTAGTAGGTGCAAACGGCAAAGTATCAGGTCCAGAAGACTTTGTTTTTTATAACAACCCAAAGGGAGCAAATGGTTCTGTAGAGCATTTAGGAGATAATCGTACTGGCGCAGGCGAAGGCGATGATGAAACAATTAAAGTAGATTTAAAGAGTGTTCCTGCGCATATTGAACGTATTTGTTTCACAATTACAATTTATGATGGGGAAAGCCGTAGCCAAAACTTCGGACAAGTATCTAATTCTTTCGTACGTATTGTAGATGAAGAAAAAGGTGGAGAGCTAATTCGTTATGATCTTGGTGAGGACTTCTCTATTGAAACAGCAGTAGTAGTCGGTGAATTATATCGACATGCTGGTGAATGGAAGTTTAATGCAATTGGAAGTGGATTCCAAGGTGGATTAGGTGCTTTATGTAACAACTTTGGTTTAGATGTAGAGTAATGAGAAAAATATACATGAGTGGATATGTACTTCACTCATGTATATATTTTTAGAATCATAGTACAAGAGGTGAATATAAATGGTGATTCAATTACAAAAAGGACAGAAAATTGATTTAGGTAAAACAAGCCCAGGTCTTACCAAGGCAGTTATCGGTCTTGGATGGGATATTAAATCATATGACGGCGGATCTGATTATGATTTAGATGCATCTGCTTTCTTATTAGATGCAAATGGAAAATGTACGAAAGAAACAGATTTTATTTTCTATAACAACTTACAATCTCCTTGTGAATCAGTTTTACATACAGGTGATAACCGTACTGGTGCTGGCGACGGTGATGATGAGCAACTTGTTGTAGATTTAACGAAAGTTCCAGCAGATGTACATAGAATTGCAATTACCGTTACGATTTATGATGCAGAAGGACGCAATCAAAACTTTGGACAAGTTGCAAATGCATTTGCTCGTCTAGCAAATGAAGAGACAAATGAAGAAGTCCTTCGTTTTGATTTAGGGGAAGATTTCTCCATTGAGACAGCAGTTGTCTTTTGTGAATTATACCGTCATAATGGACAGTGGAAGTTTAATGCAGTAGGAAGTGGATTCCAAGGTGGATTAGGTGCGCTTGTAAGAGCGTATGGCTTGGATGCGTAGGAAGGAAACGAGTGTCGTTTCCTTTTTTCGCCTTTCTATAAATCTAGCAGAGAATAGGGGATAATAGTAAGATGAGCATTTTACAAGGCATTCTTGATACGTATGCCCAATTTTTTGATTTGGACATGTGGATTAAGGTGTTACAAGATCCAGTATCATGGGGGCTAATCGGTACACTTGTTGTACTCGAAGGTTTATTATCTGCCGATAACGCACTTGTGTTAGCGGTAATGGTAAAACATTTACCAGAGGAAAAACGTAAAAAAGCATTATTCTATGGACTTATTGGTGCTTATGTATTCCGTTTTATTGCAATTGGAATCGGGATGTTCTTAATTAAACTATGGTGGGTTAAAGTACTTGGTGCACTTTACCTTGCTTGGTTATCAGTGAAGTACTTCATTGATAAGAAAAAAGGTGAAAATGAAGAAGAAGAAGCTCATGGTATGAACCAAAACAGTATTCTCTTTAGAATATTTGGCGTTTTCTGGGGAACAGTTGTTATGGTTGAATTAATGGATATTGCTTTTTCAGTAGACAGCGTTCTTGCAGCGTTTGGTGTTTCCAATGAAGTTTGGATTCTACTATTAGGTGGAATGCTTGGTATTCTAATGATGCGTGGTATTGCTGGTGTATTTTTAAAATTACTAGAACGTATTCCAGAGCTTGAAACGACAGCATATATTTTAATTTTAATCATCGCAACGAAAATGTTGTTATCTGTCGTTGATATTCACATTAGCCATACAGTATTCTTTATTATTTTAATTGTTGCATTTGGTGCAACATTTATTTTGCATTATATGCGAAATTCTGGACAAGCTCGCGAAGAGGTTGCTGCTACTAAGAAAGAAGATAAATAATTGAAAATGGGTTAGCTCGTTATACGAGCGCCCATTTTTTATAACCTAAAATGGTTTATAATAAAGAGATAAGATATTATTTCTTAAAAAGTAAATGTTTTTCGGAGGTGAACTGTCGTGTTTTCGCGTTTTACACTTCATCCACATGTATTAAAAGAAGAGGCTGATTTAAAACAATTTGAAACGATTTTAGAAAAGCGTCCGCAGTATGAATTAACAGAGAATGGGATGAATTTTAGTTATATAGCTTGTCGCATTCTTGGCGTCCCAAACGATGTAGATGAATATTTTAATGAACTATTTGATTATAGCGAAGCAAAAGGTATTACTGTACTGCACGAACAGAATTTAAATAAAGTGATCGATTCTGAGAAGCTCCGGCATATTCAAGAAGTATTCACGCTTCACCAGGAAGCGCCGAATGGTCTTACTGTAAATCGTCTTGTTGCACATTTATCAGGAAAACAGTTGTTGCCTAAAGTTGATAATCCAGATTTACAACACTACATACATACAACATTTATCTCTATATTGAAATTATATGAGAAACAACATAATCAATCATTAAAAACAGAAGGTTTTCGACGTTTCTTAATTGATATTATTAAATTAAGCGAAAAGTATGTAGCAAAATGGTTTTCGACAATTAATTATAAGAAACAAATGCCTCGCATCATTTGGTATGGAGATGCGAAAGAGAGTCGTATCTATTTCTTATATTTCCTTATTATGCTCGGTTGTGATGTTTTATATTATCATCCAGAAGGAAAGGATGGCTTTGAAACTGTTGATGATGACGAAAAAACTTTTGTTATTTCCTATCCAAGTCGTATTTCATTAGAACCATTTCCAGATCGGCGTAGGGAACGTGTCGCAACGGTAGCTTACCAAGCATCGAAAGAAATAGAACAAGTACTCCACCATGATAATTCTTTATTATACAAACCGTGGCAATTCCGTACCTATACACCTGTGGCACGTACACTGAAAACAACATATGATGAACTATTTTTAATTACGAAAGAGAAGGCATTTGTACGCCCAACATTCTTTGTGGAAAATAAACATATTTATATTCCGTCTTTATTTGCGAAAATATCAGGTGTTTCAAAAAACGATAAAGAATACTTCCAACGATTAAAGGCGGTCACATCATTTGATAACAGCTTATTAATTAATACATTTCCATTTACAAAAGAACAAAAAGCAAACTTTCAATTTCATTATCGAGATGCATTAGATCGTGCGGGGAAACTACATCCCGATCAAATTATGAACAGTCATTGGTGGCCGCATAAGCGTTTACCTGAAGGACTACAACATGGAATTGCAGAGGCAATTATTCATACGTGTGAAAGTGAACTTTGTAAATCTGTTGGAAAAGAAACGAAACAAGAGGTAGAGCTGTATGTTTTTGCGCAGCTTTCCCAAATTCCGCCTCGTATTTTAGAGTTACTTGAGAAATTTGATTATTCGCAAGAAGTACCAAAAATTGTTATATTTAATAATGAGAAGAGTGGAGAGTTAACTCGTTCGGATGCTGTTTTGCTGTTGTTCTTAAATCAAATTGGAATTGATGTACTGCACTTTAATCCGACAGGAAGAAATGATATTGAACCGTATATTGAAGCAGGAGCATTTGATTCACATTGGCTGGAAGAAGTGAATTTTGATCTTGAATTTCATGGTCCATCGGCCTATAAGAATTTATCTCAAACAATAAAAGGGCTATTCCGTCCATTTTTATAAAGAAGGGGAGAAATAACATATGAACAATAATCCTATCGTATTAGATCCAAAAACGGAATTAAATGAGCAAACTGCACAAGATCTTCGCATGCAGCTGAGACAAGATGCTGAAGTGCAACGTATTTATAATGCTGTTGATATTAAAGATCAACTGGAATTAATTGAGCTTGGAAAAGAGCCTTCTATGGAAATTTCTCGTTTTGCAGATCAGATTTTACATACAATGTCTTTATCAAAGATAGAAGATTCTGGTGACTTATTAAAACAACTTGGCAAAATCATGGACAGGTTTGATAGTAAGGATTTTGCGGAAGAGAAAAGTGGATTTTTCTCCCGTATGTTTAAAAAAGCAGATAAAATGATTGAACAAATCTTTAGTAAGTATCAAACGATGGGCCGTGAGATTGACAAAGTATATGTGGAAATTACGAAATATCAAGATGAAATGAAAAAATCAATTGGTACGCTAGATGGATTATATGAACAGAACTTAAAATATTATTTAGATTTAGAGAAATACGTAGTAGCAGGAGAAATGTTACTAGATCGTCTAAACACAGAACTAGTTCCAATGTATGAAGAGCGCGTTCGTAATAATGATCAATTGGCAGGTATTGAATTAGAATCTTTGAGAAACTCTGTTGAAATTTTAGAACAACGTATTGATGATTTAGAGAAGGCTCGTATGGTTGCGCTATTAACAGCACCACAAATTCGTATGATTCAGCGTGGTAATAACAAATTAATTGGTAAAATTAATACAGCGTTTATTACAACAATTCCTATTTTTAAAAATGGAATTATTCAAGCTGTGAATGCAAAACGCCAAAAGCTTGTTGCGGATTCTATGGCAGAACTTGATCGTCGCACGAATGAGCTACTTAAGAAAAATGCACAAAATATTGCAACGCAAAGTGTAGAGGTAGCAAGACTTTCTGGTTCTTCTAGTATTAAAATGGAAACACTTGAAGAAACATGGAATATTATTTCAAGAGGTATGCAAGAAACACAGCAAATCGAAGAGCAAAACAAACGTGAGCGTGAAGAAAGTCGTAAACGTATGGCGGCACTTACAGAGAATATAAAAAAAGAATTGCAAGGTTAATATAAAAAGGCAATGAGGAGACCCTCATTGCCTTTTAACTTCTTTTAAACACCTTTATAATCTCATTTACAACAAGCGGAATTATACTTAGTAATATAACAAATCCCCAATCTTTTAATGTTAAGGCGTGTACCCCAAATATATTAGCAATCGGTGGGATTGAAATAATACATATTTGCATTAGTACACCGATCAGTAGGGAGAAAACTAAGTATTTATTTGTGAATATTCCAATTGAAAAGATTGATTTTGTGCTTGAGCGTAAGTTGAATGAATGAACGAGCTGTGAAAAACTAAGTACGACAAACGCCATCGTTTGGGCATGTTGTAATGCATCGTCATTAATTTGAGATGGGAACAGTGGGAAGATATTTGTATCTCCAGTATATAATTTTGCTCCAACAATAAAGGCGATTAAAGTAAGAAGCCCTATTACAATTCCGTTTAGAATAAGAAAAGAAACACTACCTTTAAACAAACTTTCTTTTGCACCACGTGGTTTGTCTTTCATAACATCTGGGTCTTCAGGATCAACACCGAGAGATAGAGCAGGGAGTGTATCTGTAATTAAATTCACCCACAAAATGTGAATCGGGCGAAGCGGTGTAGCCCATCCTAGTAAAATAGCTAAGAAGAGTGCAATAATTTCTCCAAAGTTGCAAGAAAGTAAGAAAAGAATTGATTTTTTTATGTTGCGATAAATATTTCTTCCTTCTTCAACAGCTTTGACAATAGATGAGAAGTTATCATCTGTTAAAACCATGTCAGCCGCACCTTTAGCGACATCTGTTCCTGTAATCCCCATTGCGACTCCAATATCTGCTTGTTTTAAAGATGGTGCATCATTGACTCCATCCCCGGTCATAGAAACAATATTTCCTTTTGCACGTAGTGCCCCAACAATTTTAACTTTATGCTCAGGAGAAACACGTGCAAATACGTTTAGATGATTAATTTCATTTGCTAATTTTTCGTCTGAAATACAATCTAATTCGGTTCCAATCATGACTTCGGATTCCTTTTCAGCAATACCAAGCTCTTTCGCGATAGCAAAAGCAGTATCTTTATGATCTCCTGTAATCATAACGGTACGAATTCCTGCCTTTGTACATTCGGCAATAGATGCTTTAACTTCCGTTCGCGGCGGATCGATCATACCAACAAGTCCAATGAATACAAGGGTTTCTTCTACATGATTGATGCGAATATTTTCTGTATCATACTGTTTGAAAGCAAATGAAAGCACTCGTAAAGCTTGTTGTGACATTGACTGAGCAGCTTCTAATATTTGTTGTTTATCTGTTTCTGTTAAGACTTCCGTTTTCCCATTTATAAAGATATGAGTACAACGAGGTAAGAGTTTATCAATTGCGCCTTTTGTCATGCTGTAATAGTTGTCATTGTACTCATGCAGTGTTGACATCATTTTACGTTCGGAGTCAAATGGCAATTCGTTTACACGCTTATGTTGTGCTTCTAACGTATCTTTTTGAAAACCAAAGGCACTACCGGCAACAAGAAGGGCAATTTCTGTTGGATCGCCAGTCTGTGATTCAGTTGTATAAGATGCGTCGTTACATAAAATCATATTTTCTAATAATAAGCGTTGAGCGCTATTTTTTACGTTTAAATTCTCTAGTTTATCGTATGTATGATCACTATAAAAATGAATAACTGTCATTTTATTTTGTGTTAATGTACCCGTTTTATCTGAACAAATAATCGTAACAGAACCGAGTGCTTCAACAGCTGGCAGTTTTCGAATAATAACGTTTTGTTTAATCATACGCTGTACGCCAATTGCGAGAACGATAGAAACAATTGCAGGTAATCCTTCTGGAATTGCAGCAACTGCTAAGCTAATGGCAGTCATAAACATTTCTAACGTGTCTCGGCCTTGAAAATATCCGATGCAGAACATAATGATACAAATTGCTACAGCTACAAATCCTAAATATTTTCCGACTTGAGCTAAGCTTTTTTGAAGTGGTGTTGCATCGTCGTCAGCTTCATGTAACATAGTAGCGATTTTTCCGATTTGTGATTTCATACCTGTTTCAACAGCAACCCCAACGCCACGTCCATAAGTGACGAGTGTTGACATAAATGCCATGTTTTTTTGATCGCCTAGTGGTACTTGCTCTTCATTTTGAAGAGAAGGATGATACATAGAATCTTTGTCAGCAGGAACAGACTCTCCTGTTAAAGCAGACTCTTCAATTTTTAAATTGGCGGTTTCGATAAGGCGTAAGTCACATGGAATATAGCGTCCGGCATCAAGCATAATAATATCCCCTGGAACAACATCTTCTGATGGAATTTCTTTTAATTCACCATCACGTTTTACGATGGCTTTAGGTGTAGCCATTTTTTTTAATGCTTCTAAAGCTTGTTCTGCTTTTGATTCTTGAATAACACCGATTGCAGCATTTAGCACAACAACAAGGAAAATAATGCTGGCATCGGCCCATTCACCTACAAAGGCTGAAATAAGAGCGGCAATTAAAAGAACGTAGACGAGGACATCATTAATTTGGGAAAAAATACGTTGCCATAGAGTTCTTTTTTGTTTTGTGATGAGTTCGTTTCGGCCATATTTTTTTAATCGAATTTGCACCATTTCAGCTGTTAAACCATGTTGCTCGTTTGTTTCAAGTGAAAGTATTGTTTGCTCTTTCGTTTTACTGTACCAATTGCTCATAGATAAGCACCTCCGGTAAACACAGTTAGCAATGGTAATGTGGTGAGTAGTAGATGTGCGTTCGATGGTGAGGTTCTTCTATTATTGTACAGTATTTGGAAAATAGATGTAGAAAAACGGGGGGATGTCATGAATTTGTTAGAATTGAACTACCCTCACTTACCTTTGATAGTTCCGTTTGAGAACGAGATGAAGCCTATCCATATGCATATTACGGTTCTAACGTGTTTTCCGTCTTCACTTCGTTTAGAAGGGTTAAAAATAAAGAAAAGCCCCTTTATTCAAGGGACTCTTCATTATTTTTTAATTAACATACCCAATTCTTCTGTAATAGCTTGCATTTCACTAATACTAAATGTTTCACGTTTCATTACATGATCATAAATGTCACGTAAATCTTCGTACATTTCTTCATTAAAGCTTTCAGCGCGCATTGCTCCAGCATTTACCATACGTAACTTTTCTTTAATGGCTTCTACCATATATTCAACATTTTCTTTTGATTTTACGGATAAATTCACCGAAGTGTCCCCCTTTGAAATAACATAAGGATATCTTAACATTTTTTATCATTTTCGTTAATGAATCTTTTCAATCCTATTAAATTAGTAGGAATTTCCTTTATAATTAATAATTGGTTGTTTATACTATATATATATTAAGAAAGCACCAAGAAGGGAAGAAACAAAGATGATTCAAGTATTATTTGTTTGTCTTGGGAACATTTGCCGTTCTCCTATGGCAGAAGCAATTTTTCGAAATCTTGTCATACGAGAAGGGTTAGAAGATAAGATTCAAATTGACTCTGCTGGAACAGGAGATTGGCATATTGGTCATCCGCCACATAAAGGAACACAAAAAATTTTAAAAGAAAATGAAGTCTCTTTTGAAGGAATTAAAGCACGGCAAGTAGAAAAAGAAGACTTAACAAAGTTTGATTATATTATTGCCATGGACAACAAGAATATAGCAGATTTAGAAAGTTTAGGTAAAGCTGGAGGCTATATTGGTAGACTGTCCAATTTTGTTCCAGACGGTGGCTGGACGGATGTTCCTGACCCTTATTTTACAGGGAACTTTCAAGAAGTATATGACCTTGTAACAGAAGGGTGTGCAAAGTTGTTAGCATTCATTCGAAATGAGCAAGGAATATGAGAAAGATTAGAAAGAAATACTTTCTAACATAAGAAATGAAAGGGTGAAGGAATATGGCAAAGAAGAATAATATAGCTCGAAACATTGCGATTGGTGTAGCGGCGGGTGTAGCTGTTTCCATGCTTAAGAAAGAAAATCGTGAGAAAGTGAAAAATACAGCAGAAAAAGCAAAATCAAAAATGATTGAAATTGGCGAGAATGCAAAGATTAAAGAAAAAGTGCAAACTGTTACAGATAAAGGGCGCGAACTTGCGGATTTTAATGTAGTAAAGGCTAAGGTAGCGGAAATTAAGAAATTAACACCAGCTGTTGTTGAAACACTAAAAGAAACGAAAGAAATTTTTAGTAAGAAAAAAGCTGAGCCACAAGAAAAAACAGAAACAATTGAAATCCAAGCAATTTCTCCAATATCAGAGGAAGTAAAAGGAGAAGAACCAGTGATTGCTGAAGAAAAAAAAACAGAAGCATACATTGAATTGAAGCAAGATAAAGAAGAGAAGAAAAGCGTCTAGAGAAATATGAAAAAGTTTCTAGAGAAAGCAAGGGGAAATCGTGTCTATTCGTTTGGAAAGGATCTATATGACCGAACGATGCGAGATGACGTAGCGGGCTTAGCAGCACAGCTCGCTTATTTCTTCTTGCTTGCGATTTTTCCTGGGCTTGTTTTTTTAATTACACTTCTTGGATTTATTCCCATTCATACAGAGGATGTGCTCAGTTTATTAGAGAATTATGTGCCAGAAGATGCAATGAATTTAATTGAGGTGAATGTCGATAGCGTCGTAAACAAACAAAATGGTGGTTTGCTATCATTTGGTTTATTATCGATGTTATGGTTTGCATCAAATGGTGTAAATGCAGTGATGAATGCTTTTAATCGTGCTTATGACGTAAAAGAAACACGCTCTTACATTACAACGAGAGCGTTGTCTATTGTACTCACACTGGCAATAATTTTTATGATTGTCTTCGCTTTAATTGTCCCTGTTTTTGGACAGGTAATTGGAGCAGCTGTTTTTAAAGCGCTCGGCTTATCAGAGAGTTTTTCTTTCGTATGGAGTATTACACGATTAGTAGCCAGCTTTTTAGTGTTATTTGCCTTATTTAGTTTCTTATATACATTTGCGCCTGATCGAAAGTTAAAAAGAAAAGAAGTTGTATCAGGAGCATTATTTGCAACAATTGGATGGATTGTGGTATCGTACTCATTTGCTTATTACGTAGACAAATTTGCCAATTATGCAAATACATATGGTGGTCTCGGTGGTATTATCATTTTAATGTTATGGTTCTATTTAACGGCCTGGGTTATTTTACTTGGTGGTGAAATTAATGGTCTCTTGTATTCTTATCGAGCAAGTGACAATAATTCCCGTAATGGAAAATAGCGTTCTGTTCCATAATAAAAAGGAACAGGGGGGATTCAAGATGAGTAACAATAAAAAAAATCATAATAATAAAAGCCAAGGTAAACAAAAAAGTAGTTCACATCCAAAACATAAAACGAGCAGTAGTGCGAATGGACATAACGGCTACCATTAAGCACAAGCGACTCGCTTGAAGCGTGAAGCTACCGAATCATCTAGCTGCTAGAGCTGGATATGGAAGAAAAAACGGGTTCCCTACTTAGGGAACCCGTTTAATTATTTCCTTTCAATAAGCGTAATCCGTTTAAAATAACAAGAATTGTACTTCCTTCATGGCCAATAACGCCAAATGGAAGAGCTAATAATTGCAAGAAGTTCGAACAAATGAGCAATGCGATTACCGCTAAAGAAAAGATAATATTTTGTTTTACGATGCGATTCATTCGTTTTGATAAACGAATGGCCTGTGCAAGGCGAGAGAGTTCATTTTTCATTAGAACAACATCTGCTGTTTCTAAGGCAACATCTGTCCCTTCACCCATCGCGACACCAATACTTGCTGTAGCGAGTGCTGGAGCATCGTTAATTCCATCGCCAACCATTGCTACTGTACCGTATTTTTCTTTTAGTTGTTTTATCGTGTCTACTTTTGTTTCTGGTAAGCATGATGCGTAGTATTCTTTTATATTGCTTTCAGTCGCAATTGCTTTAGCTGTTTGTTCATTATCACCTGTGATCATGATGGCTTCAACACCAATGCTCTGTAAATCACGAATTGCAGCAATTGTTTCCTGGCGCAACGTATCTTTTAGAGCAATAAGCCCAAGAATTCCTTCTTCATCACTAAGATAAACTACTGTTTTTCCTTCTTGTTCAAGTGTAGTAGCGATACCGCTATGAAAAGTCTTTGCTTCTTCGCCAATAAAATCGGCCTTACCAATCTTATACGTTTTATTTTCTAACATACCTTTTAATCCAAATCCAGTGACATCTTCTACACTTTCTGGTTTCGTTAATGCAATGTCATATGCGTGTTTTGCGTACTTGACGATCGCTTCTGCGAGCGGGTGTGTGGAATGACTTTCAATAGAAGCTGTAATATATAGTACATCTTTTTCTGTTATTCCATTACGTACGTAAACATCTGTTACAGTCGGTTTTCCTTGTGTTAATGTTCCCGTTTTATCAAAGGCGATTGCCTTTACTGAGGCAAGGCGTTCTAAATGAATACCACCTTTAAATAAAATACCGCTTCGTGCACCATTAGAAATAGCAGATAATGTTGCGGGTGTAATTGCTGCAACGAGTGCACAAGGAGAAGCGACGACGAGTAAAATCATAGCGCGATAAAATGTTTCGTTCCAGCTCCAATCCAGTATGAAATGAGGAACGAACAACATAAGAGCAACAGCGATAAGCACACCTTTTACATATGTTCCCTCAAATTTTTCGATAAAAAGTTGGGATGGGGATTTTTCACTTTGTGCGTTTTGAACGAGACGAATAATTTTTTGAAACAACGTTTGGTCGCTTCTTTTCGTAATTTTAACTTCAATAGCCCCGCGTAAGTTTACAGTTCCAGCGAATACTTCATCACCTAATTTTTTCTCATTTGGGATAGGCTCCCCAGTGATTGCTGCCTCATCAATATTTGTTTCACCACTATGAATTGTACCATCAGCAGGTACGCGTTCACCTGGCTTAATTAAAATAATGTCATCAATTTCTAACTGAGCTACTGGAATACGTTCTTCTGTTCCATGAGAAATGCGCAAAGCTTCTTCAGGTTGTAAATCAAGCAGTGCTGAAATTTCTTTTTGACTTTTACTTAATGTGTAAGATTCCATTGCACCGCTTAGTGCAAAGATAAATATTAAGATTGCACCTTCTGCCCAGTATCCAATAATAGCGGCACCAATGGCAGCGAAGATCATTAACATTTCTACATTCAATTCTTTTTCTTCTATTGTATCTTCAACGCCTTCTTTGGCTTTCGCATATCCTCCAATTATATAGGCGAGGATATAAAAAACTACTCCAGCAGTTGTTACTTCGTTTTTTGTGAATAACCAGCCTGCTAAAATGAAAACACCAGATAGGATTGCAAAGATTAGTTCATAATGTTTTTGAAATGACTGAATCCAAGATGGGTTAGACATACTGTTTTTTGATGGTAATGTTTTTACTTCTGAGTTCATGATTACTCGCTCCTTTCATATTCTTATTGAGAAAAAGAATCAAAATCGAAAGCCCTATAAAACGACGAAAGCTGCCATCCATACGGATAGCAGCATTTCTATTGAAAAATTTTATCAATTATTACCTTGTAATTATTCTATATTATATCATATGTCTCTACTTGAGGATATGTTTTTGTTTATATACAAAGTTGAAAAACTTGTTTTTTTGCTTTTCCTTTAGTATATATGAATATTGTTCGTAAAAAGGTCGGAAAGGAAGACAACAAGTGAAGACAGAGAAATTTTTTACTCATCCGATTGGTGTATTTGTTGCAGCACTCGCAGCGACATTTCTATGGGGAAGCGCATTTCCTTTTATTAAATTAAGTTATGCTGAACTCGGAATTCGGCCACATGAAGTTGGCGAGCAAATATTATTTGCTGGTTATCGTTTTTTCTTATCAGGTGTGATGCTCTTATTCTTTTTTAAAGCACTAGGAAAAGATATGCATTTCAAAAAAGAAACAGGGAAGCAATTAGTACAAATTGGTTTGTTTCAAACATTCCTACAATATGTGTGTTTTTATATTGGTATGAGTTACAGTTCTGGTATTGAAGGTGCTATTATTTCGGGGACTTCATCTTTTTTTCAAATTTTACTCGCACATTTTTTGTATAAAGATGATGCATTGAATATTCGAAAAGTAATCGGTGTGTCTATCGGTTTTTGTGGTGTAATTCTTGTGAATGTTCCAAGTGATGGGAGTATGGCATTTCATTTTGGAATTGGTGAATTATTGCTTCTTGGGGCAGCGATGATGTATTCATATGGAAATATATTGGCAAAAGAAGGAAGTAAAACATTAGATGTAGGGTACATGACAGCATATCAGATGATTTTTGGATCTATTGGCTTATTATGTATTGGCATTTTTCAAGTTGGATTTATGCCTTTTATATTTAATATGAAAGCACTGTCTATGTTACTATATTTATCCTTCTTATCAGCGGCAGGATTCTGTATTTGGAATACAGTTATGAAGTATAACAAGGTTGGAAAAGTATCGATGTATATGTTCTTTATACCGGTATTTGGTGTTTTATTATCCAGTATGATTTTAGGAGAAACAATTCATTCATTTGTTTTATTTGGCTTAGCGTGCGTAGCGGCAGGGATTATCGTAGTAAATCGAACATCAAATATACAAAAAGCAGAACAAGAGAAACAAGCAGCTTAAAATAAATGAGTGTATTGTTTTTTTCATGCTCGAAAAAGAAGGACAGAAGTTCTTCTTTTTTTAAAATTTTAGAGGAAAAAAGAAGTTATATCACGAAAGTACATTATTATCTATTCATTAGAGGAGCACATATTATGAATGAGATTTATATATTATTAATTGGGCAAGCCCTTTTATTTGTTTTGGGAGCATTTTTTGCAATGGCGAAGACAAGACAAACTAACAAAAATGAGCCGTTACCATTATTGATTCGTCTCACGCTTAGTTTTTCTTTAACAGGCGGTGCGCTTTGGATTTGGTTACAAGATCCATCTGTAGAGTACCGACAGTGGGCTGCAATTGGTATGACTTTATCTACGGTTGGTGATTTATTCATGGCGGGGCTCATACCGTTTGGGCATCGGCTAATCGGTGGTATGGTTACATTTGCAATTGCGCATTGTTTTTATGTAATGGCATTTTTACAAACGGGTATTTCGTGGAAGGGATTCTGGATTGGTGTAATTGCCTACGGTCTATTTTTAATAGTTGGCTGGTTCTTTTTTATTCGGAATCAAGGGCAAGATAAGTTGTTTACAGTTGGTGCGCTCGTATATGGTTTATGGGTTGGTGGAATGGCATGCTTTGCATTTGCATTATACTATGCCAATAGCGGGATATGGTGGATCCCAGCATTCGGTGGGTTACTATTTGTGATTTCTGATTTTATTATCGGTGTGACAGATATTGGCGGCCGCAAAATAAAGTATGATCCGCTTTGGATTTGGTTAACATATGTTGCTGCACAGATGTGTATTATTTATGCTGGAATATAAAGTGAAATTGTAATCGGTGGGGGTTCTTCATTCCCCACCGATTACTAGCTCTCACCAATCGGGCTTTTACTGCACGAAAATAGCGGGATGAAAAATAGAGAACTGCTTGTGAAAAGCGGTTCTTTTCTATAGGTGCAGTGAAGTATCCTTCATTCATTATTAAGCTTAACCAATTAGAGCTTTGTAGTTACTTTGTTATTACTAAACATTGAAATCTGTATGATCAATCACTGATGTAGGATAAGTAATACGGATAATTAACAGAGAATATGGAATTTATTTACAAATGGATCTTATAATGGAAGGATAAGAGAGAAAGGGGAAATAAATGAAAAAGAAAAGTCGCTTTCGTGAACTTTTTGAAATAACGGCAATTGCGTGTTTATTATTTTTTTTAATGAAGATTTTTGTGTTTTTTCCAACAACCGTACAAGGAGCATCTATGAGGCCAACATTGCAAGATGGGGATAAGGTAATTATTAATAAGTTGGCAAAGAGGTTTGAGACTTATGAGCGTGAAGATATTATTGTAGTAAAGACTGATAACTTTTACGTAAAGAGAATTATTGGGCTTCCAGGAGATGTAATTGAGATGAAAAATGATCAATTATATGTAAATCATCAGGTAAAAAGTGAACCTTATCTGGATAAGAATAGAGAGCATGCGAAACAACTTCTTATTAACTTAACTGAAGACTTTGGTCCTATTACAATTCCAAAGGATAAGATTTTTGTTATGGGTGATAATCGGTTAGTGAGTAAAGATAGTCGTAACGGCTTAGGGCTGATTCATAAAACGGAAGTGCTTGGAACATTAACAGCAATCTATTATCCGTTTGATCATATGAGAATTGTGAACTAGAAGGAAGTGATAATATGGAGGATATTATTGGACACATTCTAGTAGGGATTGGTCGGGCAGTAATTGCATTAGGTGAAGTGTGTGTTGATGCGGGGAAAGGCATTGTTAGAGGAACGATTGGTGTTGTAAAAGTAGCTGGGGACTTTATGTTAGATGAAGTGGTAGAGAAAGTGGTGGAGAGGTTATTTGAACGAGAAAAACGGAAAAAGAAAAGAATGAAGAGGCATGTGGAAAAGCTAAAGAGGTATGCATGGTTTAAAGTTTTATATGAGAATAAGCGCTGCCAGGAAGTTCTAAATTATAACAAAGCATACAGAAATTTATTAAGTAAACGTCGGTATATACATAAGTTAATTCATAAAGAAGAAGAGAGAAAGAAGTTCATTCAGCGTGTAAGAGTTGATGCAAAGGTTAATGATGTTATTTGGGATATGTGAGATAGAATGTAAGCAAAAAACCAAGCAATTGTTATGATTTGCTTGGTTTTTTTGTTCATATTTAAATTGTTGGTGCCTTGTTACTTTCTATTTTTGTTGAAGTCGGTTTATTATTTAGCATGAATTTGTATTGTAATAACTGCAATTTAAATAATGTTAAAGGATCGTGATATGTTTCTGGATTTGTTTTTAGTTTTGTTAATGCATTTTCATCCTGATTTATTTCGAGATGTGTTGCTTCTACAGTCTGCTTTAATATGCTAAGAGGTTCTTTAAAGAACATCATAATGTCACGTTCTAATGAGCTTTCAAATAATTCAAATTGAAGGAAGAACTGTTCAGAAATCGTTGTTGTTACATCTATATAGTCTTCGGTCTCAATATAGTTTTTGTATTTGTTGTAAAGCATGGATTGATTTTTTTGCATGTTACCGAATAGTTTTCCAGCACTTTTTAATAGAAATTGTGTTGGTGTGAAGCGTAGTAAAATATTTACGTCATCAACTTTAATTCGGTTTGTCATTCTTGCAACATCTCGGCGCCAATCATCAAGTAATTGAAAATCACATGGTAGTTTCATTCGTTCTTCTTTGTATAATTTATTAAATGCTTCACTCATTTCATCTAAATAAGATTGACTTTGAATAAATTCGTTATGTGCTTTTTCAATCCATTCCTGAATAGAATGCGTAAATTTAGGTAATATCACTTGTTGCAAATGTTTTTGTATTCTTTCATTCATTGCTGCATTTAGTTCTTCAGGAACTTGTTTAAAGTCACTATCTTCTTGAATTAAATCAGAGCAGCTCTGCAATAATTCAGGAATTTGATCTTGAAGGTCATGTATAATTTCATCTTTTGTTAAACGATATGAGTCTGTGATAGAGCAAGTTTTATCTTTTTGAATAGCAGTTAGGTTATTAATAAAGCCAGTTAGTTTTACTAAAAGGCGCTTGTTCGAACCGATGGACTTTTCTAACGTATTTTCTAATTGTACGCGTTCATTTAAGAGATACGTGATAGTCTTTTGAATAAACCATAATAGTTTTTCTGTGCGCTCGGTTTCTATATTTCTATTATTAAAGTTTGAAGTAATGGATTCTGTTAAATTACTTAGCTGCTCGCTGCTCTCTTGTAAAGGCCAGTAAGGAAATACATGTGCATTTGGAAAATGTACATGTATTTTAGACTCGATTTCAATTAGCTCTTTATTTGTTGCTTCCTCATTAAGAGTGGTATCGGTTTGATTTAAAACAAAATGAACTTGTAAAGTTGGTAGTTGTTCTTGCATGTACAGAAGTGTATCAATTTCTTCATCAAGTAAAGATGAAGAGGCGTTAAGAACATATAATAGATTATCGGCTGCATGTAAGTGATCTAGATTTTTGTTATTGCCAGTGCCATCAAAAACTGGTGTAACGATAAATGAGAATTTATTTTTTCGTAAAAACCTACATGGTAGTTTAAATTCAATACATTTCTGTCCAGATTCTACTTTTGAAGGAATGTCCATCATTTCGTAAAATTCATCCAAATTGGAAGTCTTTCGTATTGTTAAATCTGTAAGTTCTGTAATTTCTGTCTGTGCATTATCCTTAAATACGATAGCGGCTTCAGGTGAATCTTTTAGTATACTTTCCCCTAATATAGAATTGATAAAGGCTGATTTACTAGTACCATTTGTACCTGTAACGAGAACTTGTTGTACGTTTACATCAGAAAGTTCCTGAACAAGCCATGTGAAAGAATGGCTTAAGTCTACATCATTCTTTTCTGCCCATACGACAATCGTTTCAAAAAGATTTGAGACATTGTCTAGGTCAACTGCGTTATATATTGTGGAACTAGAAAGTAGCGTTTCAGCGCTTTTTACAAGTAATGTATCAAGACTCTTAGGTGAAACTTTATTCCATGCTACTGTTGCAGCAGAAACAAATAGAGAATGTTCTGTTTTTGTTAAGCTAAACCAATTCGTCAACAAGTCTGGAATAAGTTCTTGCAGTTCATGCATCAAATATTGTCCTGTAATTAATTCGCAGTATGTGTCTTGATAAAGCGTAACAATTTCATCCCATGCGTCGTAAGAATCTACTTCGACATGTAAAAACAGGTGATTGATTGTTTGAATCCATAATAAGTAGGTTGACTCATCTTGATAGCTTTTCCAAAGAGATGAGGCCAGTTGCTTAAATTGAATTGAATCGACTGTATATAAAACTTTTAATGCTTCATAAAAATATTTTGGTTTCATTTGTTTTGTGAATCCTTGATTCACATAATTTGTTAAAATCTCAAACCAGTGTAATGATTTCGTCCGAATTCCTTCTTGCACAGCAAGGTCAATCGCATTGTTCCAATCCTGCTGTTTTTCATAAAAGGAGCGAGCGATAGCAGTGATATTTGGATAGTCTGGTTGGTAAGAAACAGCTTCACTAATGACCTTAAAGGCAAGTCCTAAACGATTTTGTTCCATGTACAGAGAAAGGAGTTGTAAAGACACTTCCATTGTTAATGTAACGTCTTCCGTTTGAATCGATGTATAAATTTCTTTAGCTATTGAAAAGAATCCTAATTCAAAATAAGAGTCTGCTATATTTTTTTTGGCCCATAGAGAGAGGTCATTGTTTACTTTCTCCCATTTAAAAATGGCCGTTTCGAAATCTTTATGGTGATAATAAATTTCTCCTTGTGCGAAACGAACGTTAGAGATATTAGAAAATTGATTTTGAGCTTCATTTACATATGCTTCTCCAAGAACTTGAGGAGCTTGAATAGAATCCTGTTCAGTTAAGAATGTTTCATAGTATACCTTTTGAATCAATTGTTTTTCTATGGTCATGTTTTTTCCCCCTGTATAATTTAGAAAAATGATTTTTATGTAAAAGGGTGTATAGTACGCTATATAGACAGAAGCTGCATTTTATAGTTTTAAATATATGTTTATTGCCTATATCATTTTCCTTGAGAGTCAAACCGTTGCTAAATGTAACTTTTCTTTATTGTAACAAAAATCAAGCTTGTGAAGTCGGATTTTCTTATAATTATGAAGTGAAGTATAGATTTATCCCGCTATTGGTGAACGATAGGCATCAATACCTCAAAATTTTGAAAAGTGACGATTAAACATAGTGAGAGATTTCATTACAGGTCAAATGAATAGGAGTAGAGTTCATTATAAAAACGATGTATAGTGAAGATGTATACCATGTTTGCTAAAAAGATAGAGAGGGCACAATATGGAATAACGATCGTGCATAGGATGTGTCATCCGAATGGAACAACATATTGGTGAGTTAATCGCACATTATGGATATTTCGGAATTATTATAGCTCTTGCGGGTGGAATTGTAGGCCTGCCAATACCAGATGAATTTTTACTGACGTTTGTTGGTTATAATATTTCGAAAGGAACTATGTCAGGGACAGCTGCTTTTCTAAGTGGAATGGCAGGTGCGATACTTGGAATTACTTTAAGTTATATACTTGGGTTAAAACTTGGACTTCCTGTATTAAAAAAGTATGGTCCGAAGATACGAATTAAAGAAAAACAAATTGAAAAAACACATGTTTTGTTTGAAAAATATGGTCCTGTTTTATTAATGATTGGATATTTTATCCCAGGAGTACGCCATTTGACAGCATATTTTGCGGGAATGTCTAATTTAACTGTATGGCGATTTTGTTTATATGCATATAGTGGTGCATTTATTTGGATTAGCGTTTTCATTGGGCTTGGGTGGAAGTTAGGAGAGAAGTGGCGCTTTGTTGAATATAGTTTACATCACTATGGAATATGGATTTTAGTTATTACAGTAGTGGTTATAGTTGTTGTATGGCTATATATAAATAAGAAAAAGAACCGCTCATGAAGCGGTTTTTTAGCTGAAAGCGATAAAAAGGACACCTGCTGTAATACATACAACACCCATTCCAGTCATGAAGTTTAATTTTTCACCTAATATAATCATTGCAAGAATAATTGAAAATACAACGCTTAATTTATCTACAGGAGCAACTTGTGAAACCTTTCCTGTTTTTAAAGCGAGAAAATAAAATAGCCATGATGAGGCACCAGCTATACCACTTAAGGTGATAAACAGCAGTGCTTTTTTATTCATTAGAACGTCACCGATATTTTGGAATTTTCCTTGTATCATAATTACGCCTATCATGAATAGTGCCATGATGATTGAACGGATAGTTGTTGCCACGTTGGCATCGATTCCTTCTAATCCGAATTTCCCGAAAATGGATACAAGTGCTGCAGCAATTGCTGATAATAATGCGAATAATAGCCATGAACTCATAGTAAAATTCCTCCAGTCTGGTACCATTATACATGAAAATGATTATCAAGTATAAATGAAGATCATTAGTATTCGGATATACGGATGTTAAATTCGTGTTGATATAGAAATATAACTATAAAAGAGTAAAGCCCACCTAACAGGTGGGCTTTACTCTTTTATTCTGCGATTTCTTCATATAAAAAGTACGTTACATTATAAATATGTTCTACTTCATCATCTGTCATAAATAAAAGTTCATCACGTTCAATTCCTTTTTTCTTTTCGATAAACTCAATCATGTTTTTCCGTTCTTCTCTTTTCATCATTTTTATTTCTCCTCCCAATCTGTTTTAATACAGTTTATTTAAGTTACTTCTATTATATAACAGAATCTTTAGAAAGTTCCAGCTTTTTTATGTTTTTTTTATAAGAACTTTTCGACAAAACAAGCCCTGTTAACAGGGCTTGTTTTCGTATTACAGTCGTAAAAACTCTGGTTGAGTCATACCATCGCTATCGATGTAGTAAATTGTAGTTGGATTAATTTTTATCAGAACGTAGTTTGGATCTTCAGCACCTAGTAGCCAACGTTTTAAACTATTATTCCAAAATTTATTTTTTAAGGTTGGATCTTCTTCAATTGAAGCGGTGCCTTCTACTTCAATATAAACTTCATCCCATTTCTTTCCCTCTCGTCCAAGCAGTACATGAACATTTGGGTTCTTCTCAATATCTGTTAACTTTTTTGAATTACGATCTGTTGCCGCGTATAGTACAAAATCTTCATGAAAAAACATCATAAAACAGCTATGAGGTTTATTCTCACGAACGGTGGCTAGTACGCCTGTTCTTTGCCCTTGAATAATAGTTGCGATTTTTTCTTTTAAGTGCATTTTTCTACCTCTTTCTATTATCTGAAATTTTTGTGCAAAAAATTTATGACCTTTTATACTGTTTTCTTCAATCCCATTTTTTAAACGTATTTGTGATGAAATGGGACGAGTTAGGAGAAGAATAAGGATAGTAGTGAGGAGAAATACATACGATGGAAGGATGGAGAATATGTTCAATAAAATTTTCTTAATACTTGCACTGGTGGGTGTACCACTTTCTGTACTTGGAAATACATTGCATTGGCCACAAACAATTATGTTTGCTGTATATTGCGTTACCATTATTGCTCTTGCTGCTTTCATGGGAAGAGCGACGGAAAGTTTAGCTATTGTTTCTGGACCAAGAATAGGTGGATTATTAAATGCAACCTTTGGGAATGCAGTTGAGCTTATTATTTCAATTTTTGCATTGCGAGCAGGATTAACAGAAGTTGTACTTGCTTCACTAACAGGCTCTGTTCTTGGAAACTTATTACTAGTTGGCGGTCTTTCCTTTTTCGTAGGGGGACTCAAGTATAAAAGGCAAAGTTTCAACGTTTATGACGCAAGACATAACTCTGCCTTACTAATATTTGCAGTTGTCGTGGCGTTTGTTATTCCCGAAGTTTTTTCGATGAAGATGGGAATAGAGAAAACATACCAGTTAAGTATTGGGGTTTCAATCATCATGATCATCATGTATTTAGCAGCACTGTTTTTTAAGCTAGTTACGCACCGTGGTGTATACCAGCATAAAAGTGATGAAGTAGAGCATGAGGAAGAACCGGAATGGTCAAAGGGGAAAGCTTTGCTTATTTTGGCAATTGCAACAGCGGCTGTTGCTTATGTATCGGAGGCACTTGTTCATACATTTGAAACAGTCGCACAATCATTTGGTTGGTCGGAATTATTTATTGGGGTTATTATTGTTGCCATTGTTGGGAACGCAGCTGAGCATGCCTCTGCAATTATTATGGCTTATAAAAATAAGGTGAATATTGCAGTTGAAATTGCGATCGGTTCTACATTACAAATTGCTATGTTTGTTGCTCCTGTACTCGTATTATTATCGATGTTCTTTACAATGAAAATGCCCCTTGTATTTACAATGCCAGAACTTGTAGCGATGATTACCTCTGTCTTTTTAACAATTGCAATTTCAAACGATGGCGATACGAACTGGTTTGAAGGAGGAACATTATTAGCTGCTTATTTCATTATGGGAATTGGTTTTTACTTGTTATAAAAAATTTGGATAACAATATTATGCAGAGAAAACAATAGAGGTAGTTAGTATGTAAAATTTGATTTTTTGACATATAAATCGTGGTTATGAAGAGTAGATGGTAATCTACACGGATTGTTTCTCTTTGTTTTCACCTGGTATGAGGTAGTAAGAGAATCTGACCGTTTCTATGCATGGCTGGATGTTCTCTCCCCTTGAAAAGAAAGTTTTTTCGTTTTTAAATTTGTATTTATATGTCTATTTAAAAGTATGCATTCTTAAATTAGGAAGGAGTAAAGCAGATGAAACGAGTGTATAGCATATGTCTTTCAACTATGGTCTCGTTTATTTTATTATTTCCTTGCAGCAGTTTTGCAAAGACAGCAGTAAATGTAAAGATGCCTTCATCTGTTTTGAATATTTCAAAAGGCAATACCTATCCAAATACAGTGCAAGATTTGCCGCATTTGCAGCCAAGTCAACTTGCGAAAGAATTACTGAAAACATCGGATATTCGTATTGAAAATCCACACTTAATTCGAATGTTTAATGAAACTTCGATTTCAAATGCCCCCCTTGCAGTGGGGTATAGGGCGAAAATTTATTTAGGACAATGGCCTTTAAATTATGAATCAACAGATACAACAATGAATTGGGAATATAAGCAAGTGAATCGTAATGTGTATGACAATCGTGGTGTAGAGAAATCATATCCACTTCGCTATAAACAAGAAGCACAAAAAACTGTAGAAGGTGGTTTAACAGCGTATATTAAAGATGCGGAAGATGTTAAAAAAATGATTCTTTTAAAGGCAATGGAAAAGATACAATTACCGCTTTCTTTTAAAACAACCATTGGTTACGGTACTGGGAATGAGCGTGTATATAATATCAGTCCTAAACAACTTGGATATTTATATGCATATACACCAGCAGTAAATGAAAAAGGAAAAGTTACATTCGGAGAAGTGTATCTTGTTTTAAAAGGAAATCAAAAGAGGCTTGTGATTAAAAATATTACCTCACAAGGAATTGGGGCTGCGATTCCAATTCAAGATTATTTGTCTTTTAAATTTGTTTCTTCGCCTCATCCACAATAGTAGGATAAATACAAAACCGTCAGCCTTATTGAACTGCACCCCAATTGTTGGACACTAACTAACAATTGGAGGTGTTTTTTTATGACCAAAT
>NZ_JAJJBY010000020.1:0-84159 GCF_022625245.1 Bacillus sp. TL12
AATAATATCAGATAATATCAAAGCTGGTCTTTTTTGTTGTGAAGTGGTCGAGCCTTCCAATGCCCTGCGATTCTGAGCGAGCCGTCTCCACTTTTAGAGCTATCTAGCTCCGACGGCTAGAATCTCCGGTCATTTCGCCCCCTCGGTCGAAGCCAAAAGCGCTTCTCAGTCGGGAGCTCCAATGCCCTGCGATTCTGAGCAAGCCGTCTCCGCCTTTAAATAGGCCTTACAAGCTCGAATTGTTCTCCTAGTTTTGCGTAGTTGTGTCCTGCGAGTCTGCTTACTGGTTTTAGTCCTTCTGCATGAATTCTGCCGTTTTCATATAAATGTTCTGCGACGTGGAAGCGGACAACGCGGCCGATTAGTAGGTCGCATGCTGGAGAGTCTTCTGTTCCACCTAGTGGGAAAGCGCGTTCTAATATGCATTCCATTCGAATATTTGCCTCTTTTACGCCTGGTACTGAGATGACATCACTTTCGATAGGGGTTAGTTTCGCTAACTCAATTTCACTTTGATTTGGAGGAAGGTTTGCAGCAGTTTCATTGATGGCCTCCACATAAGATTCATCGGAAATATGTACAACAAATTCACCTTTTTCAATGGCATTTCGAGAAGTATCTTTGCGTTCTCCTCCTTTACGTTGCACTGAAACAGAGATGAGCGGCGGATTGGCGGCAACGATATTAAAATAGCTATATGGAGCTCCGTTTAAAACACCATCTTTTGTTACAGAAGTCACGAATGCTACAGGGCGCGGAATAATACTCCCTGTTAATAATTTGTAATTATCTTTTTCTGTTTGTTCATTTGGATTAATCGAAAGCATATTTGTAATCTCCCTTCCTCGATATGAATACTCTTTGTTTGTTTACAAGATAAGGAGGGGAAATTCCTGCTTAAAAATATTTTTTGGCGGTTTTTGTAAAATTCACGAAGAAAACTTTACACTGCGGTAAACAAGCTTCAATAACAAGACCATAATGTGCATCTTCCACGCTTTGTCAGTGATGCTCTTCAAAGAAAATAACTATTCTCTTTGTTCTTTCTTTCCTTTTCTCCTAACTAGACTGACTATTAACATGATTAGAGGTAAAAAAAGCCCAATTGACAACGAATAGGCTATAGTCGCTGTAGCGTCGAAGTTTTGTTGTTTTACGACGTTTTCATACATAATAATAGAAAGAACACCTACAATCATCGCTAAAGGTAATACTAATGGGCGATAATATTTCAAATTCAAAATTTGTGTAATACCTAAAACAGAAGCGTAAAAATAAAGAGCCATCTTAAAATAGATCGTAATAAACCACATGATCGCTATTGTTCCTTCGATACGTTGGATAAAATCACCTACGTTTATTTCTCTTGCTAGTATAAAGCTTGGATAATTGTGTCTTGCAGTAGTTTCGGCACCTAAAACCAAAATGCTTAAAATTGTGATGATAATAATGACAACTCCCCCAATTATATTTCCAATATAAAACGATTTTCGGGCTTTTTTCGGTTGATTAACTAAGGCAGGAAAAATCATTAATAAAATCACAGAGTTTACAGAAGATGTAGTAATCAAGTGTAAGGATGCTCGTAATATCGTTTTTGTCTCTACCTCAAATACAGGTTGAATATTTTCAAACTTGATTTGTGGAATAAGAAAGACGACTAAAATGATAAAAAGGATAAAGAAAATGGGCATGAATATTTCTGCGGAGCGAGCGATTGTTTCGAGTCCAAGACGTACTCCCATTACCAAAATGAGTATCATCAATAGGTTAAGGGCCAGGGCGGGTGTATTAGGCATCATATGCGTGTTTAAAAAGCTACCATTATAAATCAAAAGAATAGAAGTATAAAGTAATGGCATAGAAACAAAGAAAAGAGATACTATTTTCCCTAACCATTTTCCAAACAATTGTTCATTGATTTGTACAATAGTCATGTTAGGAAAATTACGAACTAAAGTGTTAAATATCCATATTACAAAAACTCCTATCCCTGTACCCACTAGAGATACAATCCAAGCGTCTTGCTTCGCTTCGGCCGCTAATCCTCCTGGAATAATTAAGATAGTCGTACCAATTGTAAATAAAGTTACTAAAGTTAAAAATTGATGTGAATTGATCTTTTCATTTTTCACAATAGGAACCTACCCCATTTTCTCATTAGTTTATACCTACCCAATAGAATTCTTAAAAAGAAAATTTTTAAAAATAATCCTGAGTAAAAGTTTCACTTTACATTATCTGGTGAGGTTTTGTTATTTCATAAGTATGGTCAGGTTTTAACAGTTCCATAACAATTTCCGTATCCAGTAGAAGATATTCGAGGGGGAATTATTTTGTTAGATTTTGGTAATGGGGATGCTATACCGTACTTATTGGAGGTTCAAGTATAATTCAAGTTTAATTGGTAAAAATGAACTTGAAAGAACAAGGTCGAGTAATAGTTATGCGAAAAATCACCGTGAATCAAGAGATTGTTTTCGTAGGTATTCACTAACGTGTTTTTAAATCCTTCGATTACAAATAACGGCTATGAAGTTGAAGTGAAATAGGCTTCAAAATTTATATAAGCAATGAATCAACATTATGAGAGAGGATAAATTGTATGCGTTTTTTTAAGAAACAAAGAAAAAACAGTGTAATATACTCCTCATTCGAGCAAGAAGATGAAAATAAGGAAGATAAAAAAGTCCTGTTAAAAACGAGCCTCGAAGGAAATATTCAATATGTAAAGAAAATGCTTGGGAATAGTAGCGATATAGTGATTAGAGAAATACAAATTGGTAAAGAGGGATTTATTAAAGCAGGCATTCTCTATACGGATGGATTGGTGGATACGAATTCCATTCAGAACTTTATTTTGGAATCGCTCATGTTAGATATTCCTATCGAACAGAATCAAACCATATCACCTCAACAGAACGTTTTACAAATATTGAAAGATCGTATTCTTACGGTTGGAGATATAAAAGATGTTACTGAATTCAGTTCTTTATTCAATTCTTTGTTATCAGGAGATGTTATTTTCCTATTGGATGGCTATGAACAAGGTTTCACTATCTGTATGCGTGGTTGGAGAGACCGCGGTGTCATGGAATCTAGCACGGAAACCGTCGTTCGGGGACCTAAAGAAAGTTTTACGGAGAGCTTACGTACCAATACGGCATTAATCCGCCGAAAAATAAAAGCATCTAATCTTTGGGTTGAATCGAAAAAGATTGGAAGAGTGACCCAAACAGATGTGGCGATCGTATATATTGATGGGATTGCGAATGATAGAGTTGTCGAAGAAGTGCATAGGCGTCTAAATAAAATTGATATCGATGGGGTTCTAGAGAGTGGTTATATTGAGGCATTGATTGAAGATGAACCGTTCAGTCCTTTTCCAACTGTATTTCATTCGGAACGACCTGATGTGATTGCTGCAGAGCTTTTAGAAGGAAGAATTGCTATCGTAGTGGATGGAACGCCGATTGTTCTAGTTGTCCCGACACTGTTCGTTTCTTTCGTACAGGCTGCGGAAGATTATTATCAACGTGCAGACATTAGTACTCTTATTCGTTTGCTTCGTTTTTTAAGTGTTTTTACCGCTCTACTAGGACCATCCCTATATATTGCCATCACTACGTTTCATCAAGAAATGTTACCAACTCCTCTGTTAATCGGTTTAGCTGCTCAACGGGAAGGAGTTCCCTTTCCTGCATTCATTGAAGCTCTCATGATGGAAGTGGCATTTGAAATTTTGCGAGAAGCCGGTTTACGAATGCCAAAGGCTATTGGACAAGCGATATCTATTGTAGGAACATTAGTGATTGGTACTGCAGCAGTTGATGCGGGGATTGTATCGGTTGCTATGGTAATCGTTGTTGCAGTGACGGCGATTTCAAGTTTTGTGCTCCCTGCATCTACCTTTTCTATGTCTATTAGGATACTCCGTTTCCCAATGATGGTGCTTGCCGCCTCTTTTGGCTTATTCGGGATATTCATTGGGTTTATTGCACTTATTCTTCACTTGTGCAGCTTGCGTTCTTTTGGGATTCCTTATATGAGCCCTTTTGGTCCTTTTATCCGTGAGGACATTAAAGATACGTTTATTCGAGTACCTCTATGGCGGATGTTCTCTCGCCCGCGTTTAATTAGTCAAAAAAATGTTAGACGTGAACAAAATTCAGCTCCGAAACCGCCCGAGATAAAGTTTAAATGAGCATAAAAGCTATTAATTCTAAAAATGAAAAACCTGTCTAGTTGGAATTGATAACGTCAGTAGTGATACCAATTTCAAGCTTGCAAAAAGGGATAAGTATAGATAGGTATAAAGACTTGACGACTAGATGCCTCTATATCCCTATTCTCTAATAAATCAAAGGAAGAAAGGAGTACACAAAAGTGATGGCTGTTGCTGGAATCTTTGTCATTGTCACTGCCATTATTGCGATCGATGTTCCTTTTCTGTTAAAAGAAAAATTAAAAGGAGAGTTATGGGTATTTTCTATTCTTCTATTCTTCGGTACTTCGTTAAGCGTTGCTACCGCCTTGAAAATTAATATTCCAAATCCGCTAGATTGGATTACGGCTATTTATAAGCCGCTGTATTACGTTATTGAGGGGTTATTAAGGTGAAAATGATTTTACATCGTTACAATTTTGGGGAACTACCGATCCAATACAGAATAAATGAAACTTTCCTCTTAGATATAAGCATGTATAAATAAATTCGAAAGGTGTTTAATCTATGAAACGCTACTTTACAATGCTTATCATACTGCTTGTATTTCTATTATTTACTACAGGCTGCTGGAATCGTCGTGAATTAAATGAATTGGCTATCACATTAGCCTTAGGAATAGATCGTACAATGGATGGTCAATATCTTGTAACCGCCCAGGTGGTAAATCCAGGAGAAGTAGCTATTACAAAAGGCGGTGGCAGTGGTGGCCGTTCACCGGTAGTTATCTATCAGGCGAAAGGGCAAACCATATTTGAGGCGATCCGAAAAATGACAAAGGACTCCCCGCGGAAAATTTATCCTTCACACCTTCGGATGCTCGTAATTGGTGAGTCATTAGCGAAAAAAGGAATTGGCAAATCGTTAGATCTTCTCTCGAGGGACTGGGAACTACGATCAGATTTTTATATCGCTGTAGCTAAGGGAATGAACGCAGAAGATGTTTTGAAGGTGCGTACACCTGTAGAAAAAATACCTGCTAATAAATTGTTTAATACCCTTAAGGCCTCATCAGAAGCATGGTCAGCGACAAGTTTCGTTACATTAGACAAGCTAATTGTAGATATGGTAAGTGATGGGAAACAACCAGTGTTAACAGGAATCTCCTTACATGTAAAAGCGGATGAAGAAACAGCTTTCAGTAAACAAAATATAGAAGTGATTGATACTCCTGCCCGAATACTCTTTCAAAACTTAGCGGTATTTGAAAAGGATAAATTAGTTGGGTGGTTAAATGAGAAACAAAGCAAGACATATAATGTCATTACGAACAATGAGTTAAGTACAGTTGTGAATGTATCGTGTCCAAAAGGAGGAAAATTTGTTTATCAAGTGATGAACTCAAACACGGAAATGAAGGGTAAGATAAAGAATGGAAAGCCTGAGATAGATTTAAATATTCGTGTGAAAGGTAATATCGGTGAAGTAGCATGCGATATCGATTTAAAAAAAACGGGATCGATTGAAAAATTAGAGGAGATTTATGAAAAAGAATCGGTGGAATTCTTTAAAACAGCAATAAAAGAAGTACAGAAAAAATATAAAATAGATATATTTGGATTTGGAGAAGCGATTCATCGAGCTGATCCTAAAACTTGGAAAAAACTTAAAAAAGATTGGAATGAAAATTTCGAGAACTTGCCCGTAAATCTACATATACAAGGAGAAATCGAACAGGTAGGAACAGTAACTAATTCTTTTTTTGAAAAAATAAAGTAACTTGTTTAGTTTATACAAGGACTAGAGATTCGAAAATAGCGGTCAAAAATCTATTCAAAATTATGCAAACAATAGAAAAGGCTTACTTATTTTACAGAATATCTTTTTATATGAGTGCATAAAAAATTATGCATGTGTTTAGCGTGAAATTTAATTTTAAGCAAGTGTTACATAGATCAAAGCTATAAGAACACTAAAAGACCATCAAGCAAAAACTTGATGGTCTTTTAGGTATTTGAGTTTTAGAAATAAAACACTTCATTATTTGTGGTTCAATAACTATCTTGAAATTGAGATAAATAATTAAAGTAAAACGTAAGCGCCAGGGCCAGTTAATGCAACACCAACTGCAACTGCGATTAAGATCATGTTATATTCAAATCCATTTTGTGTTACCCAGTAGCCATTTTTGCCATGGACTGTAAAGATTGCAACTAGCATTGTACCTACGATAAATAATGCGCCAATCCAAGTGAAGATACCTGCTGCGAATAAGAATCCACCTAACAGTTCAGTTGCACCAGCCATAAATGCCATAAATACGCCAGGGCGTAAGCCAATTGATTCTATCCATCCGCCTGTTCCTTTTAGGCCGTGACCACCAAACCAACCGAATAATTTTTGAGCACCATGACCCATGAATGTAATTCCGATAATAAGACGAATAATAAGAAGACCGATGTCCATCATTTATAAAACCTCCAAAAAGTTATTTACTTACATTACGTAAGTAATAATAAATCAGTTACTTACTTTAGTCAAGTTACTTTCATGAAAAATATGAAGAAAATTTTACAAATCAACAATAAAAAACAAATATGTCATAAAGACCTCTAGACAAGTGGATGGAAAAAAGAGAAAATATAAGAAAGAAGTTAATTCTGATAATTGTTATTCAGACAATCTGAATTGACTGGAATTTTGCAAAGCGATACAATAAGAGTCCATGGGTAATAACGTGATTCTTTTCGAAAGCGTTTTTACAATATAATATTTGAAGTATGAAGTCTTACATGTATCTCAATTATTACTAGGGATTGCCCTATACATTTTCAACCTAATTATAAGGAGGACTATCCTATGTTTAAAAAATTATTTGGTCTTGGTTCAAAAACAAATGCAGAAACAATTGTAGCTCCATTAACTGGAGAAGTGAAAAATATTGAGGAAGTACCAGATCCAGTATTCGCTGGTCGTATGATGGGTGACGGTGTTGCAATCGTTCCAACTGAAGGTGTAGTTGTATCACCAGTAGACGGTGAAATCGTACAATTATTCCATACAAAACATGCTGTTGGAATTAAAGCGAAAAACGGTACAGAAATCTTAATCCATGTTGGTTTAGAAACTGTAAAAATGGAAGGCGAAGGTTTCGAAGCTCACGTGTCGGAAGGACAAGCTGTGAAAGCTGGCGACAAATTAATTTCTTTCGATTTAGAATTAATTCGCGAAAAAGCAAAAAGCACAATTACGCCAATCGTTATTACAAATACAGATGCAGCTGAATCTATTAATACAACTGTAGGTGTTTCAGCTACAAAAGGTTCAACAGAAGTAATGAAAGTTACAATGAAGTAATAATTTTTTGTAAGGAATCCACTTTATATGAAATGGATTCCTTATTTTATTTTATGGTGGGACTTTTCCAGTGGATGTTTCCGTCAAGTATGTTATTATATTTAAGGCACTTGAAACTAGGGTTTCACATATATGTGGATAAGGCGCATTTCTCTTAGAAAAAATAAAGGAGAAATGCGCCTTTTGTATGTTCACATTTCTTTTGTTCCATTGTTAAGTACGTTATGATAAATGTAGAACATTCACTATAAGGAGTGAGCTTGGATGAAGCGAGTGTTATTTGTTTGCACTGGAAATACATGTCGTAGCCCAATGGCAGAGGCGTTGCTTCGTCACTATGGGAAAGGGAATTTTGAGGCGAAGTCTGCTGGTGTTTTTGCTAATCCTGGAAGTGATGCATCTTTGTATGCAAAAGATGCATTAGCCGAAAAGGGAATTAAGGCAGCACATGCTTCGCAGCAAATTACAGAAGAATTACTTGAGTGGGCTGATATGGTACTTACGATGACAGAAAGCCATAAACAACTTGTGCTCGGGCACTATCCGAGTGCTGGGAAAAAGGTGTATACATTTTATGAATTTGTAGAGGGTACAAGTAAGGATATTTCAGATCCGTTTGGCGGTTCTCTCTCTATTTATAAATCGACATTAGTAGAGATGGAAAAACTTGTACAAACTTTATTGAAAAGACATTCAGAAGGTTAATGTTTCGTGTATAATACGATATTGGAGATGATCTTGCTCGGAATGAGCAAGTAAGGATAAGTACTTTACAATCATTTATCAGTGGGCTGAAGAACCCTACTCGATAGAAGTTTCACTAAAATTTTGGAGGGGTAAATAATGAAAGTAGTAGTAGCATCTGATCACGGTGGAATGAATATCCGCAAAGAAATCGTAAGTTTATTAGAAGAACTAAATATTGAATATGTTGATTTAGGCTGTGAATGTGAAGCGGGTTCTGTTGATTATCCTGATTTTGCATTTCCAGCGGCAGAAATGGTTGCAAACGGTGAAGTAGACCGTGGTATTTTAATTTGTGGGACAGGTATTGGGATGTCAATTGCAGCAAATAAAGTACACGGTATTCGTTGTGCGTTAGTTCACGATACATTTAGTGCAAGAGCAACAAGAGAACATAATGATACAAATATGTTAGCGATGGGTGAGCGCGTAATTGGTGCTGGTTTAGCACGTGATATCGCAAAAATTTGGCTAACAACTGATTATGAAGGTGGACGTCACGAAAACCGCGTAGGGAAAATTAAAACATACGAAACGAAGTAATTTTCTATTGGGCATACTAATTTGTTGAACCAATCTGTGAAAGGAAGAGGCGTCATGACGGAAATAGTAAAAGTGAAAGAGCAAATGCAAACATCGCTTTCTGATTTTCAAAAGCAAGCTTCACTGCAAAGCGGTCAAATTTTTGTAGTGGGCTGTAGTACGAGCGAAGTGCTAGGAGAGAGGATTGGGACATCGGGAACGATGGAAGTAGCAGAAGTGATTTTTTCTGAGCTAAAACAATTTCAAGCGCAAACGGGTATAGAATTGGCATTCCAATGTTGTGAACATTTAAATCGTGCTTTAGTAGTTGAGAGAGAAGTGGCAATGAAGTATCAACTTGAAATTGTAACCGTTATGCCCGTTAGATCAGCCGGTGGTGCATTAGCAACATATGCCTATCACTATCTAAAGGATCCTGTAGTAGTGGAGTTTATAAAAGCAGATGCAGGTATGGATATCGGTGATACCTTTATTGGTATGCATCTAAAACATGTTGCAGTTCCAATTCGCACAAGTGTAAAAGAGATTGGAAGTGCACACGTAACGATGGCCAAAACACGTGCGAAACTTATTGGTGGTGCGCGTGCTGTGTATGCGGCAGTAGAAGAAACAGTTACTTGTAGCTAAAGATAAAGTGAAACTTTCGTCAGTGGGGACATCCCCTACTGATGAAAGATCTTCACGAATTGTGCATCGATAGGCGGTTATTTGTTATCTACCATTTGCACCTTAAGGGAGAGCGCTTACAGCTTGTGAATAGTGGGATGAAGAAGAAACAGAAATGTAGTATCTCATATAAAGAGGTATGTAGTCTGACTTTATCAAAGATAAAAAGAAAAGATCAAACTCGGTCTTTTTTTTCTTTTATGATATAGAAAGTCATGTTAGAATGTAGTTGAAAACATGAAGGTTCTAAAGAATTACAACTTGAATTTTCGTTTTTTTCTTAATAAATAAGAAAAAACTATCGGGAATCAGTGTAATTCGTTCAGAAAAGGGGGATTTTGGTGGATCATTTAAAACGTCAAGATGAAAAGGTATTTGCTGCAATTGAAGCAGAACTAGGGAGACAACGTTCAAAAATTGAATTAATCGCTTCGGAAAACTTCGTAAGTGAAGCTGTAATGGAAGCACAAGGTTCTGTTTTAACAAACAAGTATGCGGAAGGGTATCCTGGTAAACGTTACTATGGCGGTTGTGAGCATGTAGACGTAGTAGAGGATATTGCACGTGATCGCGTAAAAGAAATCTTTGGCGCAGAGCATGTAAACGTTCAACCACACTCTGGTGCACAAGCGAATATGGCTGTATACTTCACGATTTTAGAGCAAGGCGATACAGTACTTGGTATGAATTTATCCCACGGTGGTCACTTAACACACGGAAGCCCTGTTAACTTCAGTGGGGTACAATATAATTTCGTAGAATATGGCGTAGATGCTGAATCACATCGCATCAATTATGATGATGTGTTAGCAAAAGCGAAAGAACATAAACCAAAACTAATTGTTGCAGGTGCAAGTGCGTACCCTCGTGCTATCGATTTCAAGAGATTCCGTGAAATCGCGGATGAAGTTGGTGCATACTTAATGGTAGATATGGCACATATTGCAGGTTTAGTTGCAGCAGGTTTACATCCAAACCCAGTGCCACATGCACATTTCGTTACAACAACAACACATAAAACATTACGTGGCCCACGTGGCGGTATGATTTTATGTGAAGAAAAATTTGCAAAGCAAATTGATAAATCAATCTTCCCTGGTATTCAAGGTGGACCACTTATGCACGTAATTGCTGCGAAAGCTGTTGCATTCGGTGAGGCACTTCAAGATGACTTTAAAATATATGCACAAAACATCATTAATAATGCAAATCGTTTAGCGGAAGGTCTTCAAAAAGAAGGACTTACACTTGTTTCTGGTGGAACAGACAACCATCTTATCTTAATTGATGTTCGTAACTTAGATATTACAGGTAAAGTAGCAGAGCATGTATTAGATGAGGTTGGTATTACAGTGAACAAGAACACAATTCCATTTGAAACAGCAAGCCCATTTGTAACAAGTGGCGTACGTATCGGTACAGCAGCAGTAACATCTCGTGGCTTCGGATTAGAAGAAATGGATGAAATTGCATCAATCATTGCTCATACATTAAAAAATCATGAGAATGAAGCTGCACTAGAAGAAGCAAGGAAGCGTGTAGAGGCATTAACAAATAAATTCCCAATGTATACAGATCTATAATAGATGAGATGAAGACTGCTGAAGCATATATTGTTTCAGCAGTCTCTTTTTTATTTGAAACACAAATTCTTAATAGATAGTTTTTTAGAACATTGTTTATTTAACATTTTCTTTATGTACAGGAAAAATAATGTAATATTATTCGTGGAAAACATATACATTTGCGCACGTAATGAATGGATGATGGTGGTCAGTCTTATTAAATTGCTATGTTGAAATCAGCTGGAGAAAATGTTTCTGGTGGAACAACAAATGTACAGTTCTTTGTTGGTTCTCATGTAGAAAAGTTATAATTTCATATTTTAAAAAGTAGAGAAAGAAAGCAGCCTAAATAAAAAAATAACGGCTGCTTTTTTATAAAAAATAATAATAGGTTAGAAGGGCATATATTGTCTCTCAAGTATGTATACAAACGGTGAAGAAATTTTGGATATATAATGAAGGATAGGATTTCCATAATTGGTAAAGATACTGGGTAGGTTCATGATGAATTTGATATTTTTCCAAATTTGCCCTTGAATATTAGTAGCGTTTTCTTTACAATCGTAAATAGTGCAAAACGGCGTGTACACACGCATGAATATCATCTGAAGGAGAGATTCACATGGGAAAACTGTATGTATTTGATCACCCGTTAATTCAACATAAGATTACATATATTCGCGATAAAAATACAGGTACAAAAGAATTTCGTGAATTAGTGGATGAAGTAGCAAGCTTAATGGCATTTGAAATTACACGCGACCTTCCACTTGAAGAAATCGAAATTGAAACACCTGTAAGCAAAGCGAAAACAAAAGTAATCGCTGGTAAAAAGTTGGGTCTAATTCCAATTTTACGTGCAGGCTTAGGAATGGTAGATGGAATTCTGAAATTAATTCCAGCAGCAAAAGTAGGACACGTTGGTTTATACCGTGATCCAAAAACATTGCAACCGGTAGAATACTATGTGAAACTTCCAACGGATGTAGAAGAACGTGACTTTATCGTACTTGATCCGATGTTAGCAACAGGTGGTTCTGCGGCTGAAGCAATTAACTCTCTGAAAAAGCGCGGTGCGAAGCAAATTAAATTAATGTGTATCGTAGCTGCCCCAGAAGGAGTAAAAGTAGTACAAGAAGAACATCCTGATGTTGATATTTATGTAGCGGCATTAGATGAGAAATTAAATGACCATGGTTATGTTGTTCCAGGTCTTGGCGATGCTGGTGACCGTTTATTTGGAACGAAGTAAGACAACAGACGAGAGGGGATTCCCTGCTCGTCTTTTTTATAAGTAAATAAGGGGAGTAGGGGAGGGGACCTGAATCTATATGTGTATGGGATTTTTTGTATATACAACATAACTTGCATATATATCACATATAATATAGAAGTCTAACTTCTATGGAACACTATACTATAGAAGAAAAACGTTATATCGTAAAAATGTAATCGTGACAAACTTGTGAACTTTTTCTTCTATTATAAGAGAAAAAATTCTAGAAATTGCATATCTTTCACCAGTATTTAGAAGGGGAACGTTTTCATTTTTGGCAAGAAATTACTGATACTCAAATTTTTTGATTTTTTACGATTTCTCGTTGACAGTGCTAATACCCTATTGTATGCTAACAACGGGGATAGATGGTAGGGCTTTCAGTGACAAATTTGCATCTATTCCGTGACGAAAAAGTAAACTTTTTATTTTGTATAGAATTTATACAAAAAAATGAGTTATTATTAACACATCGTGAATGAGGGTTACATATTGGAGGGATGAATCCTTGCAAAAAAACGATCGCAACCCGGTAAAAGCTTATGCTTTAATGTCAGGTATTCTTGCTCAGCTAGTCGGTTCCATTCTTGTTGGGATTTTTGGTGGGCAATGGATTGATAGCAAGGTTGGAACGTTTCCGTTGTTTCTCATTATAGGCTTATTGCTAGGGTTAGGAACAGGGATTTACGCAATGATTCGACTCATTCGACATTACTATTCGGGAGAGCAATGATGATAGACGTACATGGACTTGTCCAAAGACAAAAGAAATATATGTACTACTTGCTTGCGCTTCTAGTGCTAGGATGGGGATTTACCTCTTACAAGGATGTATTTCTTGGGCTGATTATCGGAACGATTTTCAGTTTTCTTAGTTTGCGCATCATTGCACGTAGAACAGACAAGCTATTAGATCGCGTTACCAATGGAGAAAACGTGAAATTTAAAGCGACGGCTGTTAGTACATATTCGAGGTTTGCCACGATTGGGTTATTAATTTTATTTGCAGCGAAATATCAGCATTTAATTGCGATGTGGAGCTTAGGTGTAGGATTGCTGACAGGATACCTTGTCATGATCATAGATTTTCTTTATTTAGAGTATAAGAGCAGGGAAGAGAGGTGAATTACTAGTGGAACACGGTAAATTAGTTGAATTTCTAGGTTTAACGTTCGATTTATCCTCAGTCATGATGGTTACTGTTGCAGCACTTATTGTTTTCATAATCGCTGTTATCGGGACTCGTAGCTTAGCTCTTCGTCCAACAGGAATGCAAAACTTCTTTGAATGGATTTTAGACTTCGTGAAAGGGATCATTAACAGTACGATGGACTGGAAAACAGGTGGACGCTTCTTAACGCTCGGCGTTACGCTTATGATGTTTATTTTCGTATCAAACATGCTCGGTCTACCATTCATGTACTCAACAACTGAGGCTGGCGAACACATTGCATGGTGGAGATCGCCAACGTCTGACCCAGCAGTTACATTAACATTAGCCGTGATGGTAGTTACCCTCACCCATTATTATGGAATTAAGATGAAGGGTACGAAAGAATACTTAAAAGGTTATTTCCAACCTATGAAATTCTTATTCCCATTAAAGGTTATTGAAGAATTTGCTAACACATTGACGTTAGGTCTTCGTCTATTCGGTAACATCTATGCAGGTGAGATTTTATTAGGATTACTTGCTAAATTAGGTGGAGCTACAGTACTTGGAGCATTGGGTGCTATTGTGCCAATGTTAGCGTGGATGGGATTCAGTGTATTCGTTGGTTCAATCCAAGCGTTTATCTTTACAATGTTAACAATGGTTTATATGGCTCATAAAGTAAGTCATGACCATTAATATACTTTAATAAGTAAGTAAAAAAATCTATTTTTTTATAATACAAAGGAGGACAAATTAAATGAGTTTAGGTGTAATCGCAGCTGCAATTGCAATTGGTTTATCAGCATTAGGTGCAGGTATTGGTAACGGTCTTATCGTATCACGTACAATCGAGGGTGTTGCTCGTCAACCAGAATTAAAAGGCGCACTTCAAACAATTATGTTCATCGGGGTTGCATTAGTTGAGGCACTTCCAATCATCGGTGTAGTTATTGCATTCATCGTAATGAACAAATAAGGGAGACTCCCCTTACATAGATGGCGAAGAGTGTTTTTAGACTTTCTTCGCCATTGCTTTATGAACGAAATGTATGTCTTTTTTTTTCATATGGTCAAATTAGATATCTCGAAGGGAGTGAATCCTTGTGCCAACTTTAATTTTAGGAGCTGCCATTCCATTTGGAACAATCGCTTATACATTGCTAGTTTTCCTAATTTTATTAGTAATGCTACGTAAATTTGCTTGGGGTCCTTTAATGGGAATTATGAAGGAACGTGAAGAGCATGTTGCTAATGAAATCGACGCTGCAGAACAAAACAATGCAGAGGCGAAGAAGTTAGTAGAAGAACAACGTGAAATGTTAAAACAATCACGTGTTGAAGCACAAGAGTTAATCGAAAGAGCGAAAAAGCAAGCTGAAGATCAAAAAGATGGTATTGTTGCTGCTGCTAAAGAAGAAGCAGAATCAATTAAAGCATCTGCAGTACAAGAAATTCAACGCGAAAAAGAGCAAGCAATTGCTGCTCTGCAAGAACAAGTCGCTTCTTTATCTGTTCAAATTGCTTCTAAAGTAATTGAAAAAGAATTAAAAGAAGAAGATCAAGTGAAATTAATTCGCGATTATATTAAAGAAGTAGGAGAAGCGCGATGAGCAATGAGATTGTAGCAAAACGTTATGCTGTCGCTCTTTTTCAAATTGCAAAAGAAAAACACGTATTAGAAATGTTTGAAGAGGAATTACGCCTTGTACAAAACGTTTTTGTAAAAAACGGAGAACTACATAGCTTTTTAACACAACCAAACATTTCAAAGGAGCAGAAAAAAACGTTCCTTTCTAACGTATTCTCTTCTGTTTCTGAATCAATTTTAAATACGTTATATATTTTAATTGATAACAAACGCATTGAAATTCTACCTGAAATTGCAAATGAATATGTCGTTCTTGCTAATGAAGAACGTAACGTAGCAGATGCAACTGTATACTCAGTTCGTCTTCTATCAGAAGAGGAAAAGCTTAACATTGCAGAATCATTTGCAAAGAGAACAGGAAAAGATGCAATTCGTATTAAAAATGTTGTAGATGAAGATTTACTAGGCGGCATTAAAGTACGCATCGGAAATCGCATTTATGATGGTAGTTTACAAGGAAAGTTAGCACGTATTCAGCGTGAACTTATGAAGAATAGATAGGGGTGAAGCACATGAGCATCAGAGCTGAAGAAATTAGCGCACTGATAAAGCAACAAATCGAGAACTATCAGTCTGAAATCGAAGTTAGTGATGTTGGTACAGTTATCCAAGTTGGTGACGGTATCGCACGTGCTCATGGTCTTGATAACGTTATGGCTGGTGAACTTGTAGAGTTCTCTAACGGCGTTATGGGACTAGCACAAAACTTAGAGGAAAACAACGTAGGTATTATTATTTTAGGACCTTACACAGAAATCCGTGAAGGTGACGAAGTTCGTCGTACTGGTCGCATCATGCAAGTGCCAGTAGGGGAAGAACTAATTGGTCGTGTTGTAAACCCATTAGGTCAACCAGTAGATGGTTTAGGCCCAATCAATACAACAAAAACTCGTCCAATCGAAAGTCCAGCACCAGGTGTAATGGATCGTAAATCTGTTCATGAGCCACTTCAAACAGGTATTAAAGCGATCGATGCTCTTGTACCAATTGGTCGTGGTCAACGTGAGTTAATCATCGGTGACCGTCAAACAGGTAAAACGGCAGTTGCACTTGATACAATCATTAATCAAAAAGATGAAGATATGATTTGTATCTACGTTGCAATTGGACAAAAAGAATCTACAGTACGTAACGTAGTAGAAACACTGCGTAAGTACGGTGCATTAGAGTACACAATCGTTGTAACTGCATCAGCTTCTCAACCAGCTCCATTATTATACTTAGCTCCTTATGCTGGTGTAACAATGGGTGAAGAGTTTATGTACAACGGAAAACACGTATTAGTAGTATATGATGACTTATCAAAACAAGCAGCTGCTTACCGTGAGCTGTCATTACTATTACGTCGTCCTCCAGGTCGTGAAGCATATCCAGGGGATGTATTCTACTTACACTCTCGTTTACTAGAACGTGCAGCAAAATTAAGCGATGCAAAAGGCGGCGGTTCTTTAACGGCTCTACCTTTCATCGAAACACAAGCAGGGGACGTATCAGCTTACATCCCAACAAACGTAATCTCTATCACAGATGGACAAATCTTCTTACAATCTGACTTATTCTTCTCTGGCGTACGTCCAGCAATCGATGCAGGTACTTCAGTATCTCGTGTTGGTGGATCTGCCCAGATTAAAGCGATGAGTAAAGTATCAGGTACACTTCGTCTTGACCTTGCATCTTACCGTGAGTTAGAAGCGTTCGCTCAGTTCGGTTCTGACCTTGATAAAGCAACACAAGCGAAATTAAACCGTGGTGCTCGTACAGTTGAAGTATTAAAACAAGGATTACACAAACCACTGCGAGTAGAGAAACAAGTTATCATTCTTTACGCTCTAACACGTGGATTCCTAGATGATATCCCAGTAGTAGATATCACTCGTTTTGAAGAAGAATTCCATGCTTGGTTAGATTCAAATGCAGCTGACTTATTAAGCGAAATTCGCACAACGAAAAAACTTGCGGATGACGACAAATTCGCAGCAGCAATTAACGGATTTAAGAAAGTATTCGTAGCTTCTGAACAATAAAAAGCGGAAGCGGCTCGTGCCGCTGAAACTAGATGATATAAATAGGCAACTCCTACAGGGATTGCTGACGGTTATGTAAAGGAAAAGAGTAGGTGCACCTATTCTTTTCCTTCAATCATGAGCAAGAAGATCTTGCAACGTAGATTAGAAAGATGAACGAAAGTGATTCTTACTAATCGTGCCAACTTCCGGAAAAAAGGTGGTGAAAACCTGTGGCATCTTTACGCGATATAAAAGCGAAAATTAACTCGACTAAGAAAACGAGTCAAATTACGAAAGCGATGGAGATGGTATCTGCATCGAAATTAAACCGTGCAGAACAAAATGCTAAATCTTTCGTTCCGTATATGGAAAAGATTCAAGAAGTAGTAGCGAGTATTGCGCAAGGTAGCAAAGGAATTAATCATCCAATGCTAACAGCACGCCCTGTAAAACGTACAGGATACATCGTTATTACATCTGATCGTGGACTAGCAGGTGGTTATAACAGTAACGTATTACGTACGGTAAGTAACGTAATTCGTGAACGTCATAATATGGATTCAAACCAATATTCAATTATTGTGCTTGGACGACTAGGACGTGATTATTTAAAACGTCGTGGCTTTAACATCATTGATGAAGTAGTTGGATTATCCGATCACCCATCATTTACAGATATTAAAGACCTTGCTTCTCGAGCAATTGCGATGTTCGCAGATGGTGCTTATGATGAACTGTATATTTACTACAACCATTTTGTAAGTAAAATTTCACAAGAAGTAACGGAAAATAAAATTTTACCGCTTACGGACGTGACGTCTGACAAACCGACGACAGCTTATGAATTCGAACCTTCTGAAGAAGATATCTTAAAAGTATTATTGCCACAATACGCAGAAAGCTTAGTGTACGGTGCATTACTAGATGGTAAAGCAAGTGAACACGCAGCGCGTATGACAGCAATGAAGAGTGCTACAGACAACGCAATGGAAGTTATCGATTCACTTACACTTTCATTCAACCGTGCTCGACAAGCAGCGATTACGCAAGAAATTACAGAAATCGTTGGTGGAGCGGCAGCGTTAGAATAGTAATATAAGGCGGAAGCGGCTCGTTCAGAATGGGAGGGGGATGGAGCTTCAGACGTAGAGGCGTTCTGTGCCTCGCAGGAAGAAGCGAAGCCACCGAGCATTCTAGCCGCTGGAGCTAGATTCATAAAAAGCGGAAGCGGCTCTTTCGGAAGAGCCGCCTAAGTTAAACTAATAAAAAAATGAAAGCCGACTCTCATAGAAAGCTGGCTAATTTAAAGAAAGCTAGGAGGGAACCCGATGAATAAAGGGCGCGTTACGCAAATCATGGGTCCGGTTGTAGACGTTAAGTTTGACGGCGGAAAGCTACCTGAAATCTACAATGCCCTTAGAATTAAACAAGACGCAGTTAACTTAACTTTAGAAGTGGCGCTTCACTTAGGTGATGACACAGTTCGTACGGTTGCGATGTCTTCTACAGATGGACTTGTTCGTGGTACAGAAGTAGAAGATACTGGTAAACCAATTTCTGTTCCAGTTGGTGATGCAACACTTGGTCGTGTATTTAACGTATTAGGTGATGCAATTGACTTAGATGGTGAAGTTCCTGCGGATGTACGCCGTGATCCAATTCACCGTCAAGCACCTGCGTTCGAAGAGTTATCTACGAAAGTAGAAATTCTTGAAACTGGTATTAAAGTAGTAGACTTACTTGCTCCTTACATTAAAGGTGGTAAAATCGGTCTATTCGGTGGTGCCGGTGTAGGTAAAACAGTATTAATCCAGGAGTTAATTAACAACATCGCACAAGAGCACGGTGGTATTTCTGTATTCGCTGGTGTAGGTGAGCGTACTCGTGAAGGTAACGACTTATACCACGAAATGAGCGATTCTGGCGTAATCAAGAAAACAGCGATGGTATTCGGACAAATGAACGAGCCACCTGGTGCACGTCAACGTGTTGCATTAACAGGATTAACAATGGCTGAACATTTCCGTGATGAGCAAGGACAAGACGTACTATTGTTCATCGATAACATCTTCCGTTTCACGCAAGCGGGTTCTGAAGTATCTGCCCTTCTTGGTCGTATGCCATCTGCGGTAGGTTACCAACCAACACTTGCAACAGAAATGGGTCAATTACAAGAACGTATTACATCTACAAATAAAGGGTCTATCACGTCTATCCAAGCGGTATATGTACCAGCCGATGACTACACTGACCCAGCACCAGCTACAACGTTCGCTCACTTAGATGCAACAACAAACTTAGAGCGTCGTTTAACACAAATGGGTATTTACCCAGCGGTAGATCCATTAGCATCTACATCTCGTGCGCTTTCTCCAGAAATCGTAGGAGACGAGCATTACGAAGTAGCGCGTCAAGTGCAGCAAACACTTCAACGTTATAAAGAACTTCAAGATATCATCGCTATCTTAGGTATGGATGAGTTATCTGAAGAAGATAAGTTAGTTGTACATCGCGCTCGTCGCATTCAATTCTTCTTATCACAAAACTTCCACGTAGCGGAGCAGTTTACAGGTCAAAAAGGTTCTTATGTACCTGTAAAAGAAACAGTTCGTGGTTTCAAAGAAATTCTAGAAGGTAAATACGATGACCTTCCAGAAGATGCATTCCGTCTTGTTGGTAGCATTGAAGAAGTTATTGAAAACGCGAAGAAAATGATGGCGTAAGGCCTTAGGAGGGACGAATTATGAAGACATTTCCAGTCAGTATTGTAACTCCTGATGGACCGGTTTACGAAAAAGAAGTAGAAATGGTAAGTGTAAAAGCAGAGAGTGGAGAAATGGGGATCTTACCAGGTCACATTCCAACTGTTGCACCATTAAAAATTAGTGCAGTTCGTCTGAAAAATGGTGGACACACTGATTATGTAGCAGTAAGCGGTGGCTTTATCGAAGTTCGTCCAGATAAAGTAACAGTATTAGCTCCATCTGCTGAGGAAGCAAACCATATCGATATCCATCGTGCAAATGAAGCGAAGCGTCGCGCTGAGCAACGTATGCAAGATAAACAAGCACATGTTGACTTTAGACGTGCAGAAATGGCACTACAACGTGCTGTGAACCGTTTGAACGTTTCCGATATGAAATAAAAAAATCCGTAAAGGTTCATTCCTTTACGGATTTTTTTGTTTTTCCGTTTTATCCTGCATTAACGGGCAGTAATATTCCCACCTCAAAATTCGGCGGGAGTACAGAAGTTAGGTGGGAGATAAACTGCCCGTAAAAGCCCGATTGGTTCAACTAATAATCAGTGGGGGATGAAAAAAACCCCACTGATTAAAGTTTCACTTTATCTCTCTGCCTAATATATATCATAAAAACTTTCCAAAAATGGTATAATTATTATATTTCTACCTGAAGTAGAGTATGCAAGGAATTGTAATTTGACAGCTTTGAGGAAAGAGGAGATGAGAAAGTGATTAGTGAAATGAAACGAGAAGCGTTACAATCGTTAAAAGGAAAATGGGGGCTTGGTGTTGGTTCTACTATTTTATATGTCATTTTAAGTTATGTTATATCAACAATTGCAACATTTATTGTCATCATTCCTGCTGTTATTTTATTTTTATCAGTTGGTGATTCTATCAACTTTTTTGAGAGAGAAACAGCGACAGCAGGCTTTATTGTTACGGTGATTATTCTTTATGCTCTTATGGCAATTGTGAGCCTTGGTTCATATGGCATTACATCATATGGTTACACGAATGTATCGCTAAATATTAGTAGAAGACAAGGTGCTACAATAGATGCTTTATTTGAAGGATTTCGTGGTTTCAAAAGAATGATGAATACTGTAAAAGCGATGATTTTAATCTGTTTATATTCTGGAATTTGGATTCCTATGGTGCTAATGGTTATCGTTGGCTTGTTAGGGGAAGAGGGGAAAGGCGCTGGTGAAGGATCGGCTATTGCCTTTTTTGTATTATTATTTATTTCATTTATTGTCATTATTATTTCATATTTTTCGTATGCAATGACATATTACGTGATGATTGATCATCCAAAATATGGGGCTTTACAAGCGATGAAAGTAAGTAAAGAAATCATGAAAGGGCATAAAATGGACTTATTCCTTTTATGGCTTAGCTTTATCGGTTGGGCGATACTAGCGCTCATTCCTTTTGGGCTTGGATTTCTTTGGCTTTCTCCATACTTGAGTACAACAACAGCACATTTTTATCAAAATATATCAGAAGAAAGATAGTGTGCACCTAAATTTAGGGGTATAATGAAATAACTGGTATATCGATATAATAATATCGTTTGTAGGTTTTCTTATTCTATTACGGCATTATCATGATAGTTTCCTTTACGGGACATGCTTGTGGTAATGCCATTTTCTTTAGATAACGTTTGGAAAGCGTAGGAGGTATATACGGCCCCTTGATCACTATGTAGTATAATTTCAGCTTCTTTTTGTGATTTTATCGCCTTCTCAACTGTTTTTAAGACGAGTGTTACGTCTTGTCTGTTACTTATTTCATACGCAATGATTTCATTGTTATATAAATCCATAATACTTGATAAATACAACATCTCTGTACCAAATGGCAAATATGTAATATCTGTAACCCATTTTTCATTTGGTTTGGTAGCTTGAAAGTTTCGATTTAAGAGATTCTCTACAACAAGCCTACTTTCTCCATTGATCCAGGTTCTTCTCTTTCTTTTAACCCTACATTGTAAACTTTTCTTTTGCATTATTTTTTGTACGGTTTTTCGATTTAAGTGATAATTATATTTTCGTTTCAATAAAGCAGTAACTTTTCGATGTCCATATCGAAAGTGATTTGTCATACAAATTGTCAAAATAGCCTGTTCTAATTTTGCTTCCTTTATATCTTTCGCTTTATTTTTCCATCGATAATAAGTAGAACGAGGTATACCAATTAATATACATATCTCTTTAATGGAGTACTCATTTTTCATCAACTCCACTAATTCTACAACTACTTTTTTAACCAACTCCTCTCGATTTCGTGGTACTTTTTTAAAATGTCTATTTGCATTTTTAATTTTCGATTCTCTATCTGAAGTTTCTCTATTTCAGTTATGCCTTCTTCACTAGCCTTTTGTAGCGTACTTTGTTTTCCTACAGGGCGACTAAAACGATACGTTTCACCTTCACGATGCCACCTCATCCAAGTTTTAATCTGTGCTTTATTTTTAATTCCTAATTGATCCATAATTTCTTTGTTTGTGTACCCTTGTTTTTTCAGCTCGATTGTTTTCCATTTAATTTCTTCTGAATAAGATTTTCTCGTTCCCATAAAAGAAACACCTCCGTATATTCGTATTTAAATTAAATACGGTATAAGAGGTGTTTTTTCCTTGTCTTATTTCATTGGGTCACTTCACAAATCAATTGTTCATACTGGGTGTTTTTTGTAAAAATTTCATGAATTGTTTCCCGCTTAATGGTTTGCTAAAGTAATAGCCTTGCATATATTTACAACCATTATTTTGCAAGAATTGGAGTTGTTCTTTTGTTTCAATTCCTTCTGCAACAACAGAGAACTTTAATGTATTGGCAAGTGAAAGAATCGTTGATACAATCGCTTTTTCTTCTTCACGATGTTCAGCCATTTGTGTAAATTCTCTTGGTATTTTTAATGTATCAATTGGGTAAAGAGATAGATAGGCAAGTGATGAGTAGCCTGTACCAAAGTCATCGATTGATATTTGAATTCCGTATTCTTTTAATTGTTTTAGCTTTAATAAAGTTTCTTCTTCATCTATCATTGCGATTCGTTCCGTTAATTCAAGTGTTAAAAATTTTGGTTCTAAGTTTGTTTCTTGCAATATATTTAGAATTACATCAATTAAGTTATCCTGCTGAAATTCTTTTGCTGATAAATTAACACTCATGTTTAAATCGCAATAACCGAATCTATGCCACGCTTGTAGTTGTTGACAAGCTTGTTTTAACATCCAGTGACTGAGTGGGATCATTTGTATCGTTTCTTCCGCTATTGGAATGAACTCGCACGGAGAGATTATTCCTAGTTCCGGATGTTGCCAACGAATTAACGCCTCTGCACCAATTATCTTTTTTGTGACGACATCAATTTGTGGTTGGTAGACGATAAAGAATTCATGATTTGCTAAAGCAAGCGGTAAGTCTTTTTCAATTCTAGCTCTTCGCTCCATCTTCTCATATAGTTCTTTCGTATAAAAAGAGCTGCCATTTTTTCCTTTATGTTTTGTTTCATACATCGCCATATCAGCGTGCTGCAAAATAGACATTGCATCTTCACCATCTTCTGGATAGATAGCGATACCGATACTTGGTGAGATTTGCAGTAGATGATTTTCAATTTCAAATGGTTCATTTATCGACGATAAAATGTTATCTGCAATTCTTTGTACTTCATAATCTTCCCCATAGTCTTCTATGAGAAGTGTAAACTCATCTCCAGCAAGCCGTGCTATCTTCACATTTGGTTTCGAAATTTGTTGCAATCGTTTTGCGACAGCAATTAAGAGAAGGTCTCCTACCCGATGTCCAAGGGTATCATTTATAATTTTAAAGCGATCTAAGTCAAGAAACATAACTGCAAAGGAACCCTTTTCTTTTTTTGCTCTTATAATGGCAGATTCAAGGTATTCCTGGAAAGCACGGCGATTTGCTAGTTCAGTTAATGTATCATGATATGCTAGGAAGTTAATTTGCTTTTGTTGCCGTTTACTTTCCGTAATGTCTTTAATCATTAAATAAATCCCTGTAATATCCTCTTTAAAAACAATAGGAACAGCTGTAACGTGTAAATAATAAATGTCTCTGTTTTTATGGTATGCTCGTATATCTAAAGAAATAGAATATCCTTGTTTTACATGACGAAAAGCATCAATTACTTTTTGGGAGTCCTTTTCATAAAAAAGAGAATGGCAAGGCTTTAGTAATAGCTCATTTGTTTGATAGCCAAGCAATGTAGTTCCGGCATTATTGACATTTAAAAAATTTTCGTATAAATCTAATGTGAAAATCGGATCTGGATGATGTTCATATAAAGATTTAAACATTTGCTTGCTTTGAAACAATTTATTTTTTTGGTCTACTAAATCTTCTGTACGCAATTCGATTTGTTTTTCTAGTTCTAGACTGAAATGTAGTTGTTGTAGTAAAAGCATTTTATTTTGTCTTCGTACTAGCAGGTGGCGAAGTAATACGAAGGAAAATGTGATGATAAAACCAACAACTAAAACAGGAGAAAAGGTATGTTCTACTAATATAAAAGTAATAAGTGTAATAACAGATATATACGGTAATGATAAACGAATTGTTTCACCAGATTTAGGTGTTAATAATGCTTGGCTAGGTTTCTTTGTTACATTTGTATGAATGAGACATGCAAATGTAACCATTATTAACAAAGCTTGATAAAATGGTGCAATAATAAACATAGAGTATTCAGGTTTAACATATTTAATGTATGCATAAACCGAATCTAGAACGGCATAAAAAATAAGAGCACTACTAAGCAGCGTAGCAATCTGTTTTGACATCAATGATAGCGGACGGAATAATAAGTTAATTCCTATTAATACAAATACTAAATCCGCCATTGGATACATAAGTAAAACAAATGGAGCTATAGGAGACATTGTATTTGTATGAATAACATTCGAAATAAAAAGGTAATAGCATATTGTAAATAAAGCCGTGACAATGATGCAAACATCACATAAGGTAAAGAGTTTTTCCCACGTTGTACTTTCATACATCACTGTATAGAAGAATGCTACTATGTAGCTAATTAAAAATAATAAATAAAAGGCATCAGACGGATCAACAAATGTATAATATTCATGCAAAATGAAGCGTTGATAAGCAACGATGATATCACCGATAAAATAAAATATCGAACCTATTGTTAGTAATATCCAAATTCTAAAAGAATGCCCTTTTTTATTGCGTGAAAAATAGAGTAAATAACTACAAATTATAATGTCGAGCGAAATGGTTGTTAAGCTTGTGATCATTTGAAATGGAATAGAGTATTTTGAATAAAAAAGTAACCCTATATAGTGAATCATAAGGTATAACAATAAGGATCCTATAAGGATGGTTAAATGTATATGGTTTTTTGTTTTCACTAAATTCACCCGCGATATAGACGAGTATAAATCGTCTTTTTCTATTTTCTTGAGGGAATTGCTTGATACGCATATGCAGTTTCCATATTTTATTTTACACATTTATAACAAATTGTAAAAATGAGGGGAGAATTGAGTAGGTATTAAACTGGTTAAAATGACTGTAAATCAAGTAGTATGAGGAGAAGTTTCATCCTATGTTACTTGGTTTTTCTTTTTCCCAATATATCGACATAGGAATTTGAAGTTTGCTATAATGGGATTAATAGTCGCATTATTTAGAAAAATTTAAAAATAATAAATAGTGCAGCTTAGTCATATTGTTTACTAAGTGAATTTGTTCTTAATTTAGGGGGGGAGGGTTTCAGGGTGGCGAACGTATATGAAAATAGTTATATGATTGTTGGGATCTTTTTACTATTGGGCATATTGCTGCCGATAGTGGCTCTTACGTTAGGGAAGTTGCTGCGCCCACATAAACCAAGTGCAGCGAAGGCAACGACGTACGAAAGCGGAATTGAACCTTATCATGATGCAAATGTCCGTTTTCATGCTCGTTATTATATTTTTGCATTATTGTTTGTCATTTTTGATGTGGAAACCGTATTTTTATATCCGTGGGCCGTTGCGTATGACAAGCTTGGTTTGTTCGCACTTGTCGAAATGTTAATATTTGTGATTATGTTACTTGTTGGTTTGGCGTATGCTTGGAAAAAGAAGGTGTTACAATGGCTATAAATTTCGAAGAGTTACATCCACAGGAACGGGCGGAATTAGAGAGAAACATCTTTTTTACAACATTAGAGCAGGTGAAGGGATGGGCGCGTAGTAATTCTTTATGGCCAATGACATTTGGACTGGCATGTTGTGCGATTGAAATGATGGGAGTTGGTTCATCCCATTATGATTTAGACCGGTTTGGATCATTTTTTCGGACATCACCGAGGCAATCAGATGTCATGATTGTTTCAGGAACAGTGACAAAGAAAATGGCACCAATTGTGCGTCGTTTATACGATCAAATGCCAGAACCGAAATGGGTTATTGCGATGGGGTCCTGTGCAACGGCAGGTGGTCCATATGTGAACTCGTACGCTGTTGTGAAAGGAGTGGACCAAATCGTACCGGTAGATGTGTACATTCCAGGGTGTCCCCCGAACCCGGCTGCTTTAATTTATGGGATTAATAAATTAAAAGAGAAGATTCGTTACGAAGCAAAGACTGGAAAGCAGGTGACGAATAGATGAGTGATCCGAATAAAGAGATAGAAGATATGAAAAAAGCGGCCGCAAGACATGCGAAAGAAGAAGCCCGGAAACGGCTAGCTGCTAAACATGAGGCGGAAATGTCTGAAACTGGGGTACAAGAAGAAGAAAAAGAGAAAGCGCTACCAAAGGAGGGTGAGATTAGTATAGAGGAAGCAAAAAGCCGCGCCGCAGAGGCAGCCAAAGCAAAAGCGGCAGCGTTAGCGAAGCAAAAAGCGTCAGAAGGTGTGGCGGTATCGGAAGAGGAAAAAGCGAAAGCGAAGGCAAAAGCAGCGGCGGCAGCCAAAGCAAAAGCAGCAGCGTTAGCGAAGCAAAAAGCGTCAGAGGGCGTGGCGGTATCGGAAGAGGAAAAAGCAAAAGCGAAGGCAAAAGCAGCGGCGGCAGCCAAGGCAAAAGCGGCAGCGTTAGCGAAGCAAAAAGCGTCAGAGGGCGTGGCGGTATCGGAAGAGGCAAAAGCGAAAGCGAAGGCAAAAGCAGCGGCGGCAGCCAAGGCAAAAGCGACAGCGTTAGCGAAGCAGAAAGCGTCAGAGGGCGTGACTGTATCGGAAGAGGAAAAAGCGAAAGCGAAGGCAAAAGCTGTTGCAGCGGCAAAAGCAAAAGCGGCAGCGTTAGCAAAACAGAAAGAAAAAGAAGGCGGAGCACCAGCTGACGATGAAAAGGCGAAGGCAATCGCAGCGGCGAAAGCAAAGGCAGCAGCAGCTGCCAAGGCAAAAATTGCTGTAGACAAGAAAGAAGAAGAGCCGAAGCAAGAGGAACCATCACCGAATCAACCATATTTGGATGCTTATGTAGAGATTATTAAGGAGAAAATGGGTGAACATTCATTAGAAGATTATTATATTAATAAACTTTCAAAGGATGTGCCAACGCTTGTTGTTAAGCTGGAAAGCTACTATGAAGTAATGGAATTATTGCGAGGTCATGAAGGACTTGCCTTTGATTATATGTCGGAGTTGCATGCGACGGACTTTGTTACACATATGGAAGTGTATGTTCACTTATTTTCATATGGTAAGAGACAATCTGTCGCAGTGAAGGCGAATATGGATAGGGAGGCGCCGCGGGTAGCATCGATTGCACCGTTATGGCGCGGTGCGGACTGGCCGGAGCGAGAAGCGTATGATCTGCTTGGTGTTATTTTTGAAGGACATCCAAATTTAACACGTATTTTAATGCCAGATGATTGGGTTGGTCATCCGCTTCGTAAAGATTATGAGCCGCTGGATGAAGGGGTGTGAGAATATGATCCGTACAGAAGAAATACTTTTAAATGTAGGGCCGCAACACCCGAGTACGCATGGTGTATTTCGTCTTGTGATTAAAATCGATGGAGAGATTATTAAGGAGGCTACACCTGTCATTGGTTATTTGCATCGCGGAACAGAGAAAATCGCTGAGAGTTTGCAATATACACAAATTATCCCTTATACAGATCGAATGGACTATTTATCAGCGATGACAAATAACTATGTCATCTGCCACGCCGTTGAGACAATGATGAACTTAGAGGTTCCAGAGCGAGCTGAATATTTACGAGTACTTGCGATGGAGCTTGGCCGCGTTGCAAGTCACCTCGTTTGGTGGGGGACAAATCTTCTTGATATTGGGGCGGTTAGTCCATTTTTATATGCATTCCGGGAGCGAGAAATGATTATTAATCTTTTAAATGAACTTTGTGGTGCACGGCTAACGTTTAACTACATGCGAGTAGGTGGTGTAAAGTGGGATGCTCCAGATGGTTGGATTGAGAAAGTTCGTGAATTTGTTCCGTATATGAGAGAGCAATTGAAAGGTTATCACGATCTTGTAAGCGGGAATGAAATTTTCTTAAATCGTGTGAAAGGCGTTGGCATATATAGCGCGGAAGATGCACTTTCTTATTCACTAAGCGGAGCAAATTTACGCTGCACAGGTGTGAAGTGGGATCTTCGTAAGGATGAACCATATTCTATTTATGATCGCTTTGATTTTGATGTTCCGGTAGGAAGTGTAGGGGATGCTTGGGACCGTTACGTTTGCCGGATGGAGGAAATTGAGGAATCCCTCAAAATTATTGAGCAGGCGACCGAGCAATTCCCATCAGAAGGGCCAGTATTGGCGAAAGTACCGAAGATTATTAAAGCACCAAAGGGCGAGGCATTTGTCCGCATTGAGTCGCCGCGCGGAGAGATTGGATGTTATATCGCGAGTGAAGGGAAGAAAGAGCCGTATCGCCTAAAGTTCCGCAGACCATCTTTTTATAACCTTCAAATTTTACCAAAGCTTTTGAAGGGGGAAAATATCGCGAACTTAATTACGATTTTAGGTGGCGTTGATATTGTACTTGGGGAGGTTGATGGGTGATGATAGAGCGCCTCTTAGAGTCATCGGCAAGTTGGACGAATTTTTTCATTTTTTTCGGCCTAGCGGTACTTCTTTTATTTGCCGTCCTTGGGTTTGTTACATATGGGATTTTAGCAGAGCGAAAAGTGATGGGATTTATGCAAGGGCGAATTGGTCCCAACCAGGTTGGCGGTAGATTCGGTTTACTGCAAACAGTTGCTGACGTTTTAAAGCTTTTATTAAAAGAAGATAGCATTCCAAAGGCCGCAGATAAGCCACTGTTTATATTGGCACCTATCATTGCATTTGCACCGGCTTTTATGGTACTCGCGGTCATTCCGTTTACGGATAAATTTCAGTTTGCGGATATCGGAGTAGGGCTCCTTTACTATATTGCGGTATCAGGGATTACGACGATTGGTGTTGTGACCGGGGGATGGGCATCAAACAATAAATATTCACTTTTAGGTGGGATGCGTGCGGCGGCGCAAATGATTTCCTATGAAATTCCGCTTGTGATGAGCGTGATTGGAGTTGTTTTATTAGCTGGCAGTCTTAATTTAAATGAGATCGTAGCGGCGCAAGAAAAGGTTTGGTACATTTTCGCGCAGCCAATCGGTTTTGTTATTTTCTTAATCGCAGCAGTTGCCGAGCTCAACCGGACACCGTTTGATTTACCGGAAGCAGAATCAGAACTCGTCTCTGGATATCATACGGAATATTCAGGGTTTCGTTGGGCGTTCTTTATGCTTTCTGAATACGTGTACTTCTTTGGGATGGCTTCGCTCATTACGGTGCTCTTCCTAGGAGGATGGAATCCAGTTATATTCCTTGGTTTTATTCCTGGCGCTGTATGGTTTTCCTTAAAATTTAGTGTGGTAGTCTTTCTCTTAATTTGGTTCCGCGTTACATTCCCACGTATCAGGGGCGACCAATTAATGGAGTTTGGCTGGAAGGTATTATTGCCAATTGCACTTGCGAACATTTTCTTAACGGCATTGATTAAGGAGTTATTCTTCTAATCTATGAGAGGGGTGCCCGTAAGATATGAAAGGACTATTTAAAGGATTAAAGTATACACTTAGTAACTTAAGTAAGAAAAAAGTAACGTACGATTATCCGAATCAACCATTACCACTCCCAGATCGCTTCCGAGGAATTCAAAAATTTTATCCAGAAAAATGTATTGTTTGTAACCAATGTGCTAACATTTGCCCCACTGACTGTATTCAATTAACTGGGAAGAAGCATCCAGACCCTACGAAAAAAGGAAAAATCATTGATACGTACGATATTAACTTTGAAATTTGTATTCTTTGCGATTTATGTACAGAGGTTTGTCCAACCGAGGCAATCGTTATGACAAATAATTTTGAGTTGGCGGAGTATACGCGTGATGATTTGTTTAAAAATTTGCAGTGGCTCGATGAAAATGATGAGAACGTCAGAAAGGAGAATAAAGCATGAATGGTGAGTTGATAGCATTTTTTATATTGTCCTTAACCGCAATTACCGGCGGTATTCTGATGCTGAACTTAACGAAAGTCATGCACATGATGCTCGCTCTTGTGTTTACGTTTCTTAGCATAGCGGGATTGTACTTTCTCTTATCGGCAGAGTTTGTTGGGGTCGCGCAAATTTTAATTTATTCCGGGGCCATTACGATTATTATGATTTTTGGCATTATGTTAACGAAACATGACGCTGAAAATGAATCTAGTTTTAGTTTTCGGAAATGGCTTATCTTTCTCGCAGTAGTCGCGTTTGGCGCAGTGATGTACTTTGCTGTTAATAATATAGATTTTACAAATCGAAATGTGCAAGGAAGCTTACCACTTCATGAACAGAATACACTTCAAATTGGTACACTCTTGTATTCGAAATATGTTATTCCATTTGAATTAACGTCGGTTATTTTACTTGTTGCGCTTGTTGGGGCGATTGTACTTGCGAAGAAAGATGAGAAGGAGGGGGATTCCGATGAATAGTGTTCCAGCTTCCGCCTACTTAGCTCTTGCCATTATTCTGTTTTGCATCGGTTTATTTGGGGCTTTGACAAAGCGGAATACGGTCATTGTCTTAGTTTGTATAGAACTGATGTTAAATGCGGCGAACTTAAATTTAGTCGCTTTTAGTAAATTAGGCTTTTTTCCGAATTTAACAGGACAAATCTTTTCACTGTTTACGATGTCCGTTGCGGCAGCTGAAGCGGCAGTTGGACTTGCAATCTTAATTGCGTTATATCGCAAGCGTGCAACAGTTAACGTAGATGAAATGGATTCGCTGAAAGGTTAATTGTGACCGAAAAGGGGGAAGGAAACAATGATCGATTATGCATGGCTCATACCGCTTTTCCCACTTGCCTCGTTTTTTTTGCTCATTATGTTTGGAGGAAAGTTGAGGGAAGGAAGTAGCTTACTTGGAATCTTCCTTACATTTCTCTCCTTTGTGGGTGCCGCGGTAGTATTAATAGAACGATTTTCATCAGAAACCGTAAAGCATCAGTGGTTATGGCTGAGGGTAGGAGATGTAGATCTTTCGTTTGGTTTTGAGATTAACGCATTAAATGCTTTAATGCTTTTTATTGTGACACTCGTTAGTCTCCTTGTGCACGTGTATTCAAAAGGGTATATGCATGGCGATGAGAGATTTCCCACCTTTTATGCATATTTAGGGCTCTTTACATTTGCGATGCTGGGGCTTGTTATCTCAACGAATTTATTACAGCTCTATATATTTTGGGAATTAGTTGGACTTGGTTCATTTTTACTAATTGGGTTTTATTTCTTTAAAGCAGAAGCGAAGGCTGCTGCGAAAAAGGCGTTTATTATGACGCGTATTGGAGATGTAGGTTTATTTATCGGGATGATTTTACTCTTCTGGCAGGCTGGTAGTTTTGAGTATAGTGCTATTTTTAAGGCAATGCACACAGGGGATATATCCCCTGGCATGATTACACTCACGGCAATTTTAATCTTTATTGGTGCGATGGGGAAATCAGGTCAGTTTCCGCTTCATACATGGTTACCAGATGCGATGGAAGGACCAACGCCTGTGTCGGCACTTATTCACGCGGCAACAATGGTTGCAGCAGGCGTGTACTTAGTGGCAACGATGTTTCCGCTATTTTCAGCAAGTCCTGTGGCGATGCAAACAGTGGCGGTTATCGGTGCCTTTACTGCAATCTTTGCCGCGTCCATTGGCCTCGTACAAACGGATATCAAAAGAGTTCTTGCCTATTCAACAGTCAGTCAGCTCGGTTATATGATGCTCGCGCTTGGTTCGGCAGGGTACGTGGCTGGCGTCTTTCATTTAACGACACATGCTTTCTTTAAAGCATTGCTTTTCTTAGCGGCAGGAAGCGTGATTCATGCAGTGCATACGCAAAACATTAATGAAATGGGCGGATTGCAGAAGAAAATGAAAGTGACGGGGCTACTCTTCTTAATCGGTACGCTAGCGATTAGTGGGGTTCCGCTTTTTTCAGGGTTTTTTAGTAAGGATGAAATTTTGGCGGCGGCGTGGATGCACGGCAATTATGTGTTGTTTGTCCTTGCGGTTCTTGCGGCATTCCTAACGGCGTTCTACATGTTCCGGTTATACTTTCTCGTTTTTACAGGAGAAGCGAAGAAAGAAGAGGATGTGCATGAATCTCCTCGCGTCATGACATTTCCAATGATTGTCCTGGGTGTTTTCGCGGTTTTGGCGGGCTACATCAATACGCCGTGGTTTGGAACATTCCTTGGAGACTGGCTTACAAAGGATGTCCCGTTTCAAGTAGAGCAAAGTCATGGTCCGGTGTGGATTATGATTGTTGCGACACTCGTTTCCTTTGCAGGCATTTTCTTAGCATATCTCATCTATGGGAAACGCTCTATCTCTAGAGACTGGGCTGGCGGAAGAGAAACAGTCTTATATAGCCTCTTAAAGGAAAAATATTATGTAGATGAAATATATAATGTGACTGTGCTCCCGCTCGTAAAAGGAATCGCTTATGTGCTTCGCTTATTTGAAGTATATATTGTCGAAGGGATTGCCCAGTTAATCGCGGGTATTGTGAGGGGAGCAAGTGCTGCTGGTTCTAAACTTCAAAACGGAAACGTACAAGTATACGGAACTGCGGTGGCTGTTTCTTTGGCAGCATTAGTTGTCATTCTGTTATATACAGGGGGGTATTGGCAATGAATGCATTCTTATTATCGTTCTTCATTTTCTCCCCGCTTCTCGGGATTCTCTTACTTATGTTAACACCGAAAACGGAAGTGCGTGCAGTGCGAGGCCTCGGTTTATTCGGAACAATTCTGCCGCTTGGAATCGCGATTGTTTTAGCTGGTACATATGCTTCCGGAAAGAGCTTAACAATTTTTGCTGAAAAGGTGAAGTGGATTCAATTTGGAAGCTTTTTGAACGTAGATGAAAAGTTGTTTTCTATTTATTACGAGCTTGGCATCGATGGTTTTTCTCTTGTAATGATGATATTGACGGCACTTTTAGCAACACTTGCGGCGATTGCTGCCTTCTCCATTCAAAAGAATATAAAAGGTTTTTACATGCTTTTATTAATACTTGAGATTGGGATGCTCGGCGTCTTTGCAGCAGAAAATTTACTTCTATTCTTTGTCTTCTTTGAAATTACATTACCACCGATGTTCTTGCTAATCGGAAAGTGGGGGAAATTGAACAGTGAAAAAGCTTCCTATAGTTATTTGATTTATAACGGCATTGGATCAGCGATTTTACTTATCGTTTTCTCTATCCTCTTTGCAAAAACAGGTACAACAAATATTACAGCGTTAAAAGATATTTTGACTGGGGCGGAAACATCGCTCCTAGGCGATATTTCAAATTCATTGCAAATTGGATTATTCATTGCCCTTATGATTGCCTTTGCTATAAAGCTACCGGTATTCCCTTTGCATCGCTGGATGGTAAATGTGCATGTTGAGGCCCATCCTGCGGTGGTAATGCTCCATGCAGGTGTTCTGCTCAAAATCGGGGCATACGGCATCGTTCGCTTTGGAAAAGGGCTATTCCCGGAGCAGTTTCACGACTTTGCAACGTTTATGGCAATTTTAGGAGTAATCAATTTACTGTACGGTGCTTTCCTAGCGATGATTCAAACGGATTTCCGAAAGGTACTTGCTTACTCAAGTATTTCGCATATGGGAATCGTGCTAATGGGACTTGCAGCACTTAACGCCCCCGGCATAAAGGGAGCACTATTTCAAGTCGTATCCCACGGCCTAATTGCAGCGTTACTCTTCTTCCTGCTCGGTATGATTGAACGGCGCTTCGACACTTCTGATATTACGAAGCTCGGTGGCCTCGCCAAACAAGTTCCGGTGTTAAGCGGCTTCTTATTAGCAGGAGGTATGGCTTCGCTTGGCCTCCCAGGAATGTCTGGGTTTGTTAGTGAATTTCTTGCCTTCCTTGGACTATTTCAACGGGAGCCGATCATCGCAGTAGTTGGTGTACTCGGTATCATTTTAACCGCGGTATATGTCTTAAGGGCGACGCTTCAAGTGACATTTGGAAAGAGGGAATTGGAAACAAAGCCGGATGTCCGCGGCTGGGAATACGTTCCGGTTGTACTCTTACTAACGTGTATTATCGCAATCGGTGTTATGCCAGAACTTTTAGGGGCGCCACTACAATACACAGTGAAAATACTGGGGGTGAGATAGGATGGATATGAATACATTACTTAGCTTATCTTGGCATCTTATGGTACCGGAGTTTATCATTCTTGGGGCGGCCATCCTTCTCTCGCTTCTTGATTTATTTCTGAAGTTTGATCGTAAGTATTTAGGGATTGGTGCGATTGGTAGTGCGGTGTTATCACTTATCGCGTTAATTACACTATATAGTGAACCAGCTGGTGATATTTTAAGCGGTTCGTTTGTATTAGATGGATTTTCAAAAGGATTTAAAACGTTGCTATTAATTGGAGCTGTTCTCGTTTTATGTATGGCGATGAGCGATGATAAAAAAGAGCCGATTCAAGATAAAGGAGAGTACTATTACTTATTTTTAATGGCAGTTCTCGGGGCGATGTTCATGGCGTCTAGCGTCGATTTTATTACGCTCTTTATTGGCTTAGAGTTGTTATCACTGTCTTCGTACATTTTAGTAGGGATTCGAAAGAAAAATCGTGCTTCGAATGAAGCGGCGATGAAATATGTCATTAATGGCGGGATTGGAACGGCCATTACGCTCTTTGGAATGAGCTATTTATATGGGATTACGGGTGCGACTAATATAATTACGATGCAGGAAGTTTTGATGCAAGGTGTAGATGGAAGCATCAGGCTTTTGGTATCACTTGCTTTCTTGCTTCTGTTTGTTGGTTTATCCTTTAAAATTGCGACAGTTCCGTTTCATATGTGGGCGCCAGATGTATATGAGGGTGCCGCGACACCTGTCACGGCTTTCCTCGGGACAATCTCTAAAATCGCCGGATTTATTATGATGATAAGATTGTTCCTTATGGTATTCGGTGGTATACCGATTCATGGAAGTGAGCAATCCGTATTTAGTAATATGAGCGTATATATTGCGATTTTAGCTGGAATTACAATGATTATCGGTAATGTTGTGGCGTTAAAGCAACACAGCGTGAAGCGTTTGTTTGCCTATTCTGGCATAGCGCATGCTGGATATTTACTCGTTCCACTTGTAGCGTTATCGCCATTTACGATGGATAGTATGTGGTTTTATATGTTGGCATACGTGCTGATGAATATAGGAGCTTTTGCAGTTATCCACGGATTAATCTTACAAAGTGGAAAGGAAAATATAACAATTTTCTCTGGTTTATACAAACGCTCTCCGTTCCTCTCGGCGGCGATGACCATTTTTATTCTATCTCTAGCGGGAATTCCAGGGACCGCTGGTTTTATCGGAAAGGTTAACATTTTTTTAAGTGCCTTTACAGCTAGCCCAGCTCATTACGTGCTAGCATCAATCATGATGGGCACAACCGTTATCTCATTTGTATATTATTTCCGTATTTTGCAGCAAATGTTCTTTCGAAAGAGCAGTGAAGAAGATCAGGTATACGTACCAATGAATTTGAAAGTTGTTATTAGTTTTTGTGCAATTGCAATCGTATTACTCGGGATTTTGCCGGCGATCGGCTACAATTTCTTTTATGAATATTTTCCACTCATGAAAGATTTCTTCTTTACGGGGAACGTGGTACAATAGTGAAAATAAAAAGTGTAGGGTCACCGCTCTACGCTTTTTATTGTGGAGCAGATCTAGTAAGATAGAGATGTTTCCGCGGTAGTGCCCCCTTCTTCAGCTTCTTTCGAAGGGAGAACTTTATACCGCCTATTTTAGGCGTGGAAAAGTGTGGTTTCCATTTATATGGGATCGTTTTGCATCCTAAGTGATGGTAAGCCAAACAAAAGGAGTCGATTTTTTTGGCGCAACTTTTAGGGCAACAAGCACTGATTGCGATTGTCTCGCATTTATTGTTTATTACCATTACGTGGTGGGCCTTACAAGGTATCCATATCGAACGCCTGATGAAATCTGGGAAGGTATTGCAGACGAGAATTTTGCTCATTCTGGTTACGATTGCAATCGGGACATCTGTCAGCAACTTTTTCCTTGATTATTTAGGGTATTCGAAGAGTTTAACGTATTTAGTAAAGTAAGTGTATAGAACCTCATATCTCCGTTAACAATGGGGATAGGAGGGGATGAAACTTGAAAAGTTTGAAAACAATTCTTATTGTTGTCGTAAGTATTGTCGTATTCTTGGTCGGGTATAAACAGATAAAGCCCGTAAGTGACGAAGAGAAGATGGAGAGTATGATCGCGGCTCTTGAAAACAATGGAACAGAGATAGAGCGGTGGTCATGGTTAGCACGAGAAACCAAAACCATTCCTACTATACATACGTTTCAAAAATTGTTAAATGAAGTGAAAGAAAAAGCGAATATTCAGAAATGGGAATTAGAACAATCTCATGACGGATATAAAGCAACAGCATACCAAAAATTTTCTTCCCATGAAGAACGAATAGTAGTAACTTGGAGTAAGAAAAATACTAAAGAAAACACTTTTATTATCTTTGAAGTAAGTGGGTCGAAATGGGACCCTAAAAATATTCAAAAAATGGATAAAATTTTTAGTACAAAACCTACAATTTACACTTGTGTTCAAGGTGTACTGAATGATAAGATTGAAGGTGTTTTGCAAAATAAAACCAATCAGGTTTTGAAAGATCTTTCAGCAAGAGCGATCGAAGAGATAGAAGAAAGAGCATTTGTGTCAGTCTCGGCATATAATAAAAAGTGGAATGACGCTCTTTCAACAAATAGAGAGAAAATCAATGTGCAAATAGCAATACGTTCTACAGACAACAAAGATACAATTGTGGTTGGCACACCGATCATAACTTCTGAGTATTGAATAGATATTGAAAAAAGGACACGGAGGGGAATAAATTGGAAAAAATCATCGTCCGTGGCGGAAAGCGGTTGAACGGCACAGTGCGTGTTGAGGGCGCGAAAAATGCTGTATTACCAATAATCGCTGCAGCCCTATTAGCGAGTGATGGAAAGAATGTACTATCTGAAGTACCAGTTTTGTCTGATGTATACACAATTAATGAGGTATTACGTCATTTAAATGCTGAAGTCGTATTTGAAAATAACCAAGTAACAATCGATGCTTCAAAGGATTTAAATATTGAAGCACCATTTGAATATGTACGAAAAATGCGTGCGTCCGTTCAAGTAATGGGACCACTATTAGCACGTAATGGTCGTGCTCGTATTGCACTTCCTGGTGGATGTGCAATTGGTTCACGTCCAATTGACCAACATTTAAAAGGCTTTGAAGCAATGGGAGCGAAAGTAAAAGTTGGTAATGGATTTGTTGAAGCTTATGTAGATGGACAATTGCAAGGCGCGAAAATTTACTTAGACTTCCCAAGCGTAGGTGCAACAGAAAACATTATGTCTGCTGCTACATTAGCAAAAGGGACAACAATCCTGGAAAACGCAGCGAAAGAACCAGAAATCGTTGACTTAGCTAACTTCTTAAATGCAATGGGAGCGAAAGTACGCGGAGCTGGAACTGGAACGATTCGTATCGAAGGCGTTGATAAATTATATGGTGCACACCATTCTATTATTCCTGACCGCATTGAAGCAGGAACATTTATGGTTGCAGCAGCAATTACTGGTGGAGACATCTTAATTGAAAATGCTGTACCAGAACATTTACGCTCTATTACAGCGAAGATGGAAGAAATGGGTGTTAAGGTTATCGAGGAAAATGAAGGTGTACGTGTTATCGGCCCAAGTAAACTAAAAGCCGTTGATATTAAAACAATGCCTCATCCTGGTTTCCCAACAGACATGCAATCACAAATGATGGCATTGTTATTACATGCTGATGGAACGAGCATGATCACAGAAACGGTATTTGAAAACCGCTTCATGCATGTTGAAGAATTCCGTCGTATGAACGCAGACATCAAAATTGAAGGCCGTTCTGTTATTATGAATGGACCTAATAACTTACAAGGTGCAGAAGTAGCAGCGACTGACTTACGTGCTGCAGCAGCATTAATTCTAGCTGGTTTAGTATCAGACGGTTACACACGTGTAACAGAATTAAAACACCTTGATCGTGGATATGTAAACTTCCATGAGAAACTAGCTGCATTAGGTGCAACAATTGAACGTGTAAACGAAAAAGTAGAAGAAGTGAAAGAACAACAAATTTCTGATCTTCACGCTTAATTGAAATCGTCTCTATGTCTTTGGACATAGGGGCGATTTTTTTTCTATTACTGTTATAGTCAAAAAATTCGTGACTTATGCCTATTTCTTCAAAAATATTTGGAAAATTCATTTGTTTGAGAAGAGGTCCCCGTGTTTGTTCTAAAAGTTCGCTATTCTCCATAAGAATGAAATGAGTCCAATTTCATATCGGGGGAAAAAGATGAAAATATCAAAGCCACTTTTCATTACAATGGCGCTCTTAGTGGCGCTCGTCATTATTGTACCGACCGTACTTGTTATTCCGTATGCGAAAGAGAAGGTCGGTCAGCCGCCCAAAAATCCTCCAGCCGTGCAAAATGTGCCAGCTCCTAAAAAGGTACATACCGCTGTGCAAGTTGCTGTATATCGTAATCAGCAAAAGAAGATAGAAACAATGCCGATGGAAGAGTATGTTACAGGTGTAGTAGCCTCTGAGATGAATGCGAGCTTTGAAGTAGAAGCATTAAAGGCGCAGGCATTGGCGGCGAGGACGTTTATTGTGCAGCGTATGTTAAGCGGAAGTAAGAAAAATAATGCAGATGTGACAGATACGGTTCGTGATCAAGTGTATAAAAGTAAAGAAGAGTTGAAGAAGACATGGGGCAAGGATTATGAGAAGAATTTGAAGAAGATTGAAGAGGCTGTGTCTAAAACAGCCGGACAAGTTTTAACGTACGAAGGGAATCCAATTACAGCGCAGTTCTTCTCAACAAGCAATGGTTATACGGAAAACGCTGCAGACTACTGGGGAAAGGACTTACCATATTTGAAAAGTGTAGACAGTCCTTGGGATCAAGCTTCTCCGAAATTTGCGAGGGAGCAAACTTTTACTGTAGCTGATTTTCAAAAGCGTCTTGGCGTAAAGGTGCTGGAAAACGGAAAAGTCGGTAACATTAAAGAACGTACAGAAGGAAAAAGGGTGAAGGATGTAGAGTTTCAAGGGAAAACGTTAACAGGAAAAGAAGTGCGGGAAAAATTAGATTTACGTTCTTCAGACTTTACGTGGAAACAGCAAGGGCAGAATATTGTTGTTACAACGAAAGGTTTCGGTCATGGCGTTGGCATGAGTCAGTATGGTGCCAATGGAATGGCGAAAGAGGGGAAAGGGTATACAGATATTGTTGCTCATTACTATAAAGGTATCGAAATTAAAACGCTAAACGACTATGAAGGAAAGTTAATGGCGAGGAACTAAAATAAGACGTAGTACCAAGTCCATCATACTAGATGGACTTTTTTCTTTACTGAATTTTGTTCATACAAATAATTGCAGGGTCATTAAACTACATTAGTGCTTTTAAAAGTTCTTGTACTAATGGGATTACGCCACCGATAAACTTTAATACAGCCATTGCGATTTCCATACGATTACCTCCTGTTTGTTGGAATATTAAAATATTTAAAATCTTGATACTTTGATTATAGTAAGCGTTTTCGATTTTATCAATGTGTTTTAAAATGCAATTTTGCATAATGAATTATAAATCAAGTAATAAATAATTCATGCGGTAAAATATTGCTTGTGGATGTGTTTACGTATAGTAGAGGAGATTAGGATTTTAATACACAATTATTAAGGTAGTTCAAGTCGAAAGAGGGAGATATCCAAAAGTAGCTATTCAGCTACTTTTGGATATCTCCTTGTTTTTTGAAGGGAAGAAAGTTAGATAATAAGATGTCATTTTTTGTAGAAAACGAAAGAAATGTTACCGGCTTTTGTCTAGTTGTGCTGTGTTATAATACAGAGGTATATGTAAAATAATTACAGGGGGCATGAAATATGATGATGGATGTACCACTCCTCATTCCAGCAATGATGGAGAGAGCAGAGAAGTACTTTTCAAAAAAGGAAGTCGTTTCGCGTACTGCATCGCGTATTCAAACATTAACATACGGAATGGTTGCGAAGCGGACAAGGCGATTAGCTAGTGTATTAAGTAAAATGGGAATTGAAAAGGGAGATAAAGTGGGGACAATCGCTTGGAACCATCACCGCCATTTGGAAGCATATTTTGCGATTCCAGGACTTGGAGCGGTGTTACATACGATTAACTTAAGGCTTTCAGCAGATCACATTTCTTATATCATTAACCACGCCGAAGATAAAATCATCCTCGTTGATGAAGATATGGTTCCTGTATTAGAGAGTATTCAACACGAAATTCCTCATGTGAAAGCATTTATTATTATGACAGATGATCACGAACTACCTCACACAACATTATTACCAGTATATCATTACGACAAACTACTCGAAGACGGTGATGAGACATTCCCATTCATAAAAGAATTAGATGAAAAAGAACCTGCAGGTATGTGCTACACTTCCGCAACGACAGGAAAACCGAAAGGCGTTGTCTATACACACCGTAGTATTGCACTTCATAGTTATACGCTCGGACTTGTGGACGGCGGGAATATATCAGAAGTAGACACTTGTATGCCAGTTGTTCCGATGTTCCATGTTAATGCGTGGGGACTTCCTTTTGCTGGTACATGGTTCGGTACAAAACTCGTTTTACCAGGACCGCACTTTACACCAGAAATTTTGGCACAGCTTATTGAACGTGAGAAGGTGACAATTACTGCTGGTGTACCAACAATTTGGATTGGTCTATTACAGGAACTTGAAAAGTACCCGTATGATATTAGTAGTATTCGTACGATTTGGTCAGGTGGATCAGCAGCACCGAGAAGTATGATTCGCACATATGAGGAGAACTACGGAATTGCTTTTAGACAAATATATGGAATGACCGAAACGAGCCCAGCTGTTGTCATTAACTGTCCAAAATCATATCAGCGTGATTTACCGAAAGAAGAATATTACGAGTTACGCTCCCGACAAGGTTACTTATTCCCAGGTCTTGAAATGAAGGTGATTGGTCAAGAAGGGGAGATTAAGTGGGACGGTGAAGAAATGGGAGAGTTGTGCCTACGCGGACCATGGATTGCCGGTAGTTATTATAAAGACGAACGCACAGAAGAATCGATGAAAGACGGTTGGCTCCATACTGGGGATATTGTCACAGTCGATCCTGAAGGGTTTATCAAAATTGCCGACCGGACGAAAGACTTAATTAAAAGCGGCGGCGAATGGATTTCCTCCGTTGATTTAGAAAATGCTTTAATGGCACATGATAAAGTACTAGAAGCATCTGTCGTTGCCGTTCCGCATGAGAAGTGGCAAGAACGTCCTGTTGCCTGCGTTGTCTTAAAAGAAGGACAAGCAGTAGAACAAGAAGAGCTCTATGCATTATTAGAAGACCAGTTCCCGAAATGGTGGATGCCGGATGACATTTTATTCGTGGAAGAGATTCCAAAAACATCCGTCGGGAAATTCCTGAAAAGGGCGCTTCGTGATCAGCTGAAAAGTTATATGGTGAAGCAGAAGTAAATTGTTTTAGTGTGCCGCTCGTTTGGAGTAGCATATCGGTACCTCGATAAAATACATTATATAAACTGATCAAAAAGGAGCTAAATTAGCTCCTTTTTATTTTCGGAATAAATATCATAATTTTCCATTAATTGTTTGGTATAATAAGATAAAAAACTCACCTGGAGGAAAAAGCATGGCGTTATTGGAGCTAAAACAATTGGGGAAGACGAACCAGTTGCAAACGATTCAGCTCGAAATTGAAAAAGGGCAATGTGTTGTGCTGCAATGTAACAATCATACGGCGAAAATTTTGCACCGCATTATAATCGGTGAAGAAGAGGCGTCGACAGGAAGCGTCTTATTTGATGGGGAGCCGATTCAAAAGCAAGTTTACTCGCGTATTGGTTTTTGCTTTTTAAAAGATGAAGCGTACAATCGCTTGAAAGTGAAAGAATATTTCGCTTTTTTATCCGGATTGTATGACTCGAATATTAGCATAGAAGAAATTGCCCAGTATGTTGGTTTACTAGATAAAATGAGCGTTAAAATCGAAAAGCTATCCTTTTCTGAAAAACGCCGTCTTCATATTGGTCGGGTCATGATTCATAATCCAGATTTAATTATTTTAGAAGAGCCGGAACAAAATGTAGATATAGAGAGCACAATTATCATTCGAAAAGCAATTATGAAGATGAAAGAACAAGGGAAGGCAATCTTTATTACATCATTCTTTTTATCAGATGCACTTTCTTTAACAGAAGATGTGTATATATTAAATCCAGATGGCGTTAAAAAAGTAGAAATCGAGCAGGAAGAAGAGGAAGAGATAGATTCAGAAAACGTCGTTCAAATGATTCCGCAAATGAAGCTTGAAAGAATTCCGGCGAAAGTGAACGATAAAATCATTTTGCTTGATCCAATGGAAATTCATTTTATTGAAACGCAAAATGGGACGACGCATATTCATGTTCGCGAAGGAGACTTTGTATGCGCGTTAACATTAAGTGAGTTAGAAGAAAGGTTAAAAGGATTCGGATTCTTCAGATGTCATCGTTCTTACCTTGTTAACTTACAGCGAGTACGAGAAGTAATCACCTGGACTCGTAATAGCTTTAGCTTAATTTTGGATGATGAACGAAAAAGTTCAATTCCACTTTCGAAAGGTCGAATGGATGAATTAAAAGGCGTGATTGGACTATAAATTATGTTTCATTAAGCTGAAAATAGGATTCATTCACCGGTAAAAATACTCCTTTTACCGGTATTTTACTGCGTAACCTCTTTGTTTTTCATATGATTGAATCAAGAAAAGCGAACACAACAAGTGGAGGCGACAAACGAGTCGCTAAAGCCAACTTTATCTATAAAAGAAAAACAAAGGGGATGACGAAATGACATTGGCAATCGAAATGAAGGATGTAATGAAAACCTTTCATGAAAAAGCAGCACTTCGAAATGTAAATATTGAGGTGAAGCAAGGAGAAATCTTCGGGTTTCTTGGGCCGAGTGGATCAGGGAAAACAACAACAGTGAAAATTTTAACTTCCCAATTGCTTCATAGTGTGGGAAGAGTAAGGGTACTAGGAAAAGATATTATAGGACCAGGCAGCATTGATTATAAACGAATCGGTATTTTAACAGATAACAGCGGCTTATATGAAAGGCTTAGCATTTATGATAACTTACTATTATTTTGCGATTTATACGATTGTCCAAAAGAACGAATTGATGAAGTGCTATCGCAAGTGAATTTATTAGATGATAAAAAAACACCAGTTAAGAAATTATCAAAAGGGATGAAGCAGCGCGTTACACTAGCACGAGCAATTCTGCATAAACCAGATATCCTCTTCTTAGATGAACCAACATCAGCGCTTGATCCAGTAAACGTCCAAAACATTCATAACATCTTAAAAGACTTAAATAGAGAAGGAACAACTATTTTCTTAACGACGCACAACATGGATGAAGCAGAGACGCTTTGTGACCGTATTGCTTTCTTATGCGGCGGAGAAATTGTGGCGCTTGATACACCGGAGAACTTAAGACTTCAATATGCGAAAGACAAAATTGAAGTGGTTTTAACAAATAAGAAAAAAGAAACAGTGCAAAAAGATGAGTTAGGAGCAAAACGGATTTCAGAATGGATGAGAAAAGGTGAGCTTTTATCCATTCATTCGCATGAGCCAACTTTAGGGGATATCTTTATTGAAGTAACTGGGAGGGGATTATAATGACATTTTCAATGAGACGTGTATCGGCGATTTTACGGAAAGAGGTACAGGATTTGAAGAATAACGCACAAATATTATTAATGGCGATTTTACCACTTGGATTGGCGTTGTTTTATAAGCAAATGGGACAAGGGAAGGAGTTTATGGGAGGCTTTGTAATTGTCATGATATTATGTATGGTTACAACAATCTCACAGGCAACTCTTATTGCGGAAGAGAAGGAGAAACATACGTTACGAGTGCTTATGCTATCTCCTGCCTCTCCATTTGAAATCATTATTGGAAAAGCACTACCAATCATTGTTTTAACGTTTGCTATAAGTTTTCTTAATTTATTTATATTAGATGTTTTACAAGGGAATATGTTGTTCATGTTTCTGTTAATGTTATTAGGAACATTAGTGTTTATCATATTTGGGACAATTATTGCTCTTTTAGCTAAAAATTTAGTGCAAGTTTCTGTTATTGCATCACCGGTTGCAATGGTTTTGCTCATGACTCCAGTTTTAAGTAATGTTATAAAAAATGACATTTTGAAAAACATACTATCGTATTTACCGACTAATCATATTTTTGAAGCGTTCGTAAGTATTGTAGAGGGGAAAGGCTTCTCTGCATTTGCGGCAGATCTAATCAATGTCTCTATTTGGTTAGTCATTTCAATTATTGTTTGCCTCTTCGTCTACAAAAAGAAACAACTAGACTAAAAAACTGAGCCAATCCGCTCAGTTTTTTCTTTTTTCTATCATTTCCTCGGAAATTTTGCAATTCCTATACATATTTTTACAGATTTTGTCGAAAAGTAATTAGTTATAGGTTGTATAGGATGAATGAATATTGTTCAAAATGATTGCTGAGGTGATGATAGAATGCGAGGAAGGAATAATAAAAAGTCGCGGAAGGTAGTTCATTTATTTCAAAAACGGTGGGTATTTCCTGCACTATATATTGCATGTGCAGCGGTAATCTTGTCAGTTGCTCTATGGTTCCAGGCAGCGAATCCAAAGAAAGCGCCTAATAAAGAGCAAGCAACGCCGTATGGTCAAACGGACAATCCAGCAGTACCTGTAACAAAATCTTCAGAAGTTGTGAAAATGCCAGTTGCAAAGAATGTAGATGTTGTTGTGAATAAGAAGTTTTATGAGGATGCAGCAACAGAGGAGGAGCAAGAACAAGCACTTGTCTTTTATAACAACACATATTCTCCTAACAAAGGAATTGATATTGCTGCGAAAAACGGGAAGGAATTCGATGTTACAGCTGCTTTAAGCGGTACAGTAACAAAAGCGGAAAAAGATTCGCTTCTCGGTTATGTAATAACAGTTGATAACGGAAATGGTCTTGCAACAACTTATCAAAGCTTAGGCAGTGTAAAAGTAGAAAAAGGTGCAAAGGTTGCACAAGGTGAAGTATTAGGAAAATCCGGTTTAAGCGCAATGAATAAGGAAGCAGGTTCCCATGTACACTTTGAAGTACGTAAAGATAATGTAGCTGTTAATCCAGAGCGTTACCTTAACAAACTTGCAACAGATGTAAAAGCAGAGGCAGGAGCAGCGAAAGCGACAAATGGCTCTGTTGATGAAAAAGCAACAAATGGTAAAACGGAAGAAAAATCACAAAAAGAAGAAAAATCAACTTCAGCTGATGAAAAAGGTAAAAAAGAAGAGAAATCAACAAGCGGTTCAACTGACGAAAAGCAGCAAAAAGAAGAGAAATCGACAAATAGCTCGGCTGATGAAAAACAGCAAAAAGAAGAGAAATCAACAAATAGCCCAGCTGACGAAAAGCAGCAAAAAGAAGAAAAATCAACAAATGGTTCTACGGAATCATCTAGCGACTCTTCTTCTACACAAGAATAATAAAATGAAAAAATCAGTTCTCACTAGGGGAACTGATTTTTTTATTATTATATAAAAATGATTGATTTTTCGAGGAAATATAGCAATAACAAGGAAATTGGACAGAATTCTCGAATATATATTAAGAAAAGGAGGGGATTCTATGTCGTTTTTATTTGTTCTGTCGATTGCTCTTATTTTGTTGTTCATTTTATTTACTTTATATTATTACATCGCTAGTAAGAAAGAAGTTCCCCACCATCAATTGTTAGAAGAAGAATGTGATCAAGAAGAATGACGCTCCTAAAGCAGGGGTGTTTTTCTTTTTATACAACTATTGGAATTTCTAATTTTTACACGTATAATGTTAATTGTGATTTTTTTTACATAAAAAAGCAATCTTGAGGTGCAGTATGATGTTGAAAGTACTGCGTTTTTTTGTTGTGTTTGAGGAGGAGTTTTAGATTGAAAGCTAGAGAGAGTAAGAATTCAAAAAAGCTGTTTCTTTTTATCGCTGCAGCAATTGTGTTGATTGGTGGAATCGTATTTGCTGTTTTTAGCAAAGGTACTAAAGAAGAGAAAGTACCTGTTTTGATGTACCATCATTTACTTAAAGAAAAAGAAAAAAATGAAAATCCGAAATTTAAGAATATGGATTCAATTTTATCGGTAGAAACATTTGAAAAACAAATGAAATATTTAGCCGATAATGGTTATAAAACATTGACATTAGAAGAATTTGAGGGATTTGTAAAACATAAGAAAAAATTACCTGATAAAAGTGTTTTAATCATTTTTGATGATGGTTGGAAATCAAATTATGTGTATGCATATCCAATTCTAAAAAAATATAAAATGCATGCAGCGTCATTCCCAATTACATCTAAATTAAAAAATGAAGAAGAAAAGTTTGATGCGAAACAATTACAGTTTCTTAGCAAATTGGATATTAAGAAGATGAAAGATACTTTTGAATTTGGGAGTCATTCACATAATCTTCATAATGAAATTAGTAAGGGAAAGGTTGATTTTGTAACTAAACCAATCGCTGATGTAAAAAAAGATATTGAATTAAGTAAAAATGCTTTAAATACAAAATATTTTTGCTACCCGTTTGGAGCGTATGATGAGAATTCAATTAAGTTATTAAAAGAATTAGGTTTTCATTTAGCATTTACTACAAATGCTGGTTATGCTAGACCAGATAGTAAACCCTTGGAAGTTAACAGCTTTGTAATGAATCCACAAATGAATATGGATATATTTGCTGATATAGTTTCAGGTAAGTATGAGGAAGTAAAAAAATAAGATAGCGTTAATTAAATAATGTTTGTAAGTGAAGGAGTGTATAGAGATGATTGGGAAATCATTCTTATGCACTCTTTTTTTATAGTTTCTCACACAAAATTGTAATTTTTCTTAACTTAGTCCGCAAAAATACCGAACTTATAGCATATATCAGTAATGTGGGCAATACAATGGTATAAACCAATGCAAAGAGAGTGTTTGAGGTGAGAAATCGTGAATCATTTCATTATAAATTCCAGAATGTTTAACGCTTACAAACAGCACTCGAATTTACTTCTTAGTCATATGCAGCGAGTCTCATTTCACACTTCTCACATCCAATTTAGGGAGGCGAGTGGTGTGCACGATTACATCAAAGAGAGAACTATCAAGATTGGCAAGTATATCGTGGAGACAAGAAAAACAGTTCGTGTAATTGCGAAAGAGTTTGGGGTATCAAAAAGTACAGTTCATAAAGATTTGACAGAGCGCTTACCAGAAATTAATGCAGAGCTCGCAAATGAAGTGAAAGAAATTCTTGATTATCATAAGTCGATTCGTCACCTAAGAGGCGGGGAAGCGACGAAGCAAAAGTATCGAAAAGAAGATATAGAAAAAATCGTGCGGCAATAATTCAGTATACGGCAAACATTCCTTGATCATTACGGAACATTTTTCAGAAGAATTATTTTTTCAAATATTACGTTTCCGTTAAAATTATGATAAAATCAGGAATTAGGTGTAAAAGAATTCGGGTACAACCTGATTTTGAATATCAAGGAGGAAAAAGCAGGAATGTTTGCGAGAGATATCGGAATTGACCTAGGCACGGCTAACGTATTAATTCATGTAAAGGGTAAAGGGATCGTTTTAAACGAACCGTCTGTTGTAGCAATTGATCGCAATACTGGAAAAGTATTAGCGGTAGGTGAAGAGGCAAGAAGTATGGTAGGACGTACACCTGGTAATATTGTAGCGATTCGTCCGCTTAAAGATGGTGTAATTGCAGATTTCGAAATTACAGAAGCAATGTTAAAGTATTTCATTAACAAACTGGACGTGAAGAGCTTCTTTTCAAAACCTCGCATTTTAATTTGTTGTCCAACAAACATCACATCTGTCGAACAAAAAGCAATTCGTGAAGCCGCTGAACGTTCAGGTGGTAAAACAGTATTCTTAGAAGAAGAACCAAAAGTAGCTGCTGTTGGTGCTGGTATGGAAATCTTCCAACCAAGCGGAAATATGGTTGTTGATATTGGCGGAGGTACAACAGATATTGCCGTACTTTCAATGGGTGATATTGTTACCTCCTCCTCTATCAAAATGGCCGGCGACAAGTTTGATATGGAAATCTTAAACTATATTAAACGCAAGTACAAGCTATTAATCGGGGAACGTACATCAGAAGACATTAAAATTAAAGTCGGTACAGTATTCCCAGGTGCACGTAGTGAAGAACTTGAAATTCGGGGACGTGACATGGTAACGGGCTTACCACGTACAATCACAGTATGTTCAGAAGAAATTACAGAAGCATTAAAAGAAAACGCTTCTATCATTGTACAAGCTGCAAAAGGTGTATTAGAACGTACGCCACCAGAACTATCTGCAGACATCATTGACCGCGGCGTTATCCTAACAGGCGGCGGCGCATTACTACACGGTATCGACATGCTTCTAGCAGAAGAATTAAAAGTACCAGTACTAATTGCTGAAAACCCAATGCATTGTGTTGCTGTTGGTACAGGCATTATGTTAGAGAATATTGATAAATTGCCGAAGCGTTTGTTGAAGTAGTTATAGAAAACCATTTGAAGAGGTTATCCAGAAGTAACATATTTTGGAGGCCTCTTTATTTTATTTGGAAAATATTTCTGTTGCGTATGAAATACCCCTAGAAATACAATTTTTTGTTATGATTATTTTTGAATAGCAATTAAGCTTAAATATGAAAATAATGGATCCAATTAGTCGATATGTCTCGACATTATGATCCATTATTTTTTTTATTTTAGTATGCAGGAATGTAGAAAGTGGATTATTTAAGTCGAAAAATAGTAGATTTATTAGACATAATAGTTCAAATTTGTCAGATTTAATGATATTCTAGTATTTGTAAATTTCAAATTAACTTTGTAAACTTTAAGTTAAGTTTGTGAATTTGATTCAAATTATTTTCGGTATATAATTAACAAAATTAACAAATTTTTCTAATTAGGAATAGAGTATATAGTTGGTGCGGGGAGAAAAGGGGGAAAAGATGAAGAAAGTTTTGATAGTGGCGCAAAATTTCTATCCAGAAATTGGGAGTGCTGCGAATCGTATTAAAAATATATATTCAGAACTAACTGAAGAAGGATATGATGTCACGATTCTTACAACGGATCCTCGATATCCAAATCAAAATTTATATAAGAACCAGGAGTTTTGGGATGAGGAGTTCTTAGACAATGAAAAAATAATTCGTGTTAAGCCGAAAACACGAAAGTATACGAATAACATGATTAGAAGACTACTTTTATATTTAGAAATTACTTTTCGGTTTATTATGGTTATCTTTGGAATGAAAGAAAAATATGATTATGTATTTGTTTCAACACCCCCTATTTTTATAGGCTTAGCAGGTATATTCGCGAAAAAAAGGTTAAAGGCTAATCTTATTTTAGATGTTCGAGACTTATGGCCGGAATCTTTGTTAGGGGTAGGAGTTTTCTCAAATCGTTTTGTGTTATCTATTGCTTACGGTTTAGAGAAGTTTTTATATCGTTCAGCGGATCAAATTATTGTAAATAGTGAAGGATTTATTCCATATATCGAGTTGAAAGGAATTCCAAGGAATATTATATCTTTTATGCCCAATTCACTAACAGAGAAAGAATTAAAGATGGTAACACATCAGCTGGAAATGGACGATAAGAAGCAAGAGGACATTACAGTGATTTATACGGGGAACATTGGCTTAGCGCAAGATATTAGAAAATTAATTGACGTTGCAGAGCATTTGGAGAATTACAAGCATATTAAATTCAAAATTATTGGTTATGGATTTAAAAGCTATGAAGTAGCAGAAGTTATTAAGAGAAAAAGCCTTTCTAACATAGAAATTGTTAAGGCAAAAAGTCGTAGTGCCACTTTGAAAGAAGTTGCGAAGGCGCATATTGCGTATGTTAGCTTAGTAGATGAAAAAGTATTTCAAACAGTATTACCAGGAAAAATAATTGACTATATGTGTATGCAGAAACCTATTGTTGGAGACGTGTCTGGCTATGCAAAGAAAGTTATTACAGAAGCAGAGTGTGGCATTATCTCACATGATCGTACAGTTGAAGAATTAGGAAAACATATTTTAACTTTAGCTGAAAACGAAGTGGTGAGAAGAAGGAAAGGAAAGAATGGACACGGTTATGCTTTTCAACATTTAAGGTGGAAAAACAACATCAAAGTACTAACTAGCTTAATGGAGGAACAGGATGTCACAGCAGAAAGTTTGTATGTTCGTATGGAACCACTTCACAAATGATGCACGTGTTTTAAGAGAATGTACTGCATTAGCTGAAGCTGGATATGAAGTAGATTTAATATGTATTCATGATTGGAAACAACGTGACCTGCCGAAGTGGGAAATGCGAAAAGAAGGATTTACAGTTACACGTGTAAATAATCGCCTTCTGCCTTTACAGAAAGTGTTTGGGGCAGTCAATCGTGTGAAGCAGTTTGCTATGAAAAATGTGATTACAAAGTTACTATTTGCTGCAGGTGCTGCTTTTGCATTATGGAAGTTTCCGATAGTTACATCAGTTTTATTGTTATTTGCCATTTTATTTTCCGCAAAAAAAATAAGAACTTTAATTATTCGTTCATATATTTTGAGTCAAATGGTGAAAAATGGTTTGAAAAAGAAATATGATTTATATCATTCCAATGACCTGAATACGTTGCCACAAGGATGGTTGTGTGCAAAAGTATTTAGAAAGAAAAAACTAATTTATGATTCACATGAAGTGCAGACAAGTCGTACAGGATATAACAGTAAAATTTATGGGATTATGGAAAAATTCTATTTAAAATATACTGATGTAATGATTATGGAAAATCATACACGTGCAAAATATGCAGAGGATTTGTATGGATTTTATCCAAAAGTCATCCATAATTATCCTTTCGTTACGCAACCAGAACAAAACGATTCGGTTAATTTGCATAAAATGTTAGGCCTTCCAGTAGGAGAGCCAATACTTTTATATCAAGGTGGTATTCAAACAGGAAGAGGATTAGATAAATTAATACAAGCAGTGCCGATGTTTAAAAGGGGGACTGTTGTATTTATTGGTGATGGACGTATTAAACCTGACTTGCAAAAAATGGTCATGGAATTAGGGTTAGAAAACAAGGTAAAATTTATGCCAAAGGTACCTGTCAATGAATTACTACACTATACTAAAAATGCTTATCTAGGTTTTCAGGTGTTAAATAATGTTTGCTTTAATCATTATTCAGCCTCATCTAATAAATTATTTGAGTACATGATGAGCGGAGTACCTGTTATTGCTTGTAGTTTTCCTGAAATTCAAAGGGTTGTAGAAAAAGAATATACAGGCATTTGTGTAGATTCGCATGATCCAGCTTCTATTGCTGAAGGTGTGAACTATTTACTTAATCATCCAGAAGAACGTGAAAAAATGAGACGAAATTGTTTTACCGCACGTGAAAATTATAATTGGGAAAATGAAAAAAAGATTTTCGTAGATATATATAAGAGTTTGCAATAACGTAAAGATATAGAAGGTGCTCTTCTATTCTTTACGTTATTGTACGGTTTAGAAAATGGGGTTGATGATTGTTGATAGAGACGAAATTAAGTGTTGTAATTACGAATTATAATAAAGAACAGTATTTAGAACAGTGTCTGGAATCTGTTATCGACCAAACATTGAAGAACATTGAGATTATTGTTGTAGATGATGGATCAACGGATAGTAGTGTGACAGTTTTACAGCAGTATGAAAAACAACATAATCATTTAACCGTCTATACGCAGAAGAATACAGGGGTAAGTGCTGCGCGAAATGTTGGGCTTCAACAAGCGAAAGGGGAATATGTTACATTCTTAGATGCGGACGATTATGTCGATCCAACAGCGTATCAAAAGTTATGGGAGCTGGCCAATCAGGAAAAAGCAGATATGGCCATCGCAAATATTACTTGTTTTAATGAGTATAGACGTTGGCCGCTTTCATATATGAAAAAAGTATTGGATAAAAAGCTGCCGGTTATCAGACAAATTACAACGAACCCAGAATTACATTTTACTCCATCTGCTAGCAATAAAATCTTCAAAAGAGAGTTGTGTAGACAACATAAGGCCTATTTTGATGAAGATTTATGGGTAGGGGAAGATCTATTATTTACACAAAGGTGTTTACTTGTGGCAGAAAAGGTCGCTGTAAAAGATATTCCTTTTCTTAATTATAGAGTGCTAGATGGCGGGAATAATCTTTCTAAGCAAGCACGCATTTCATTTTTTAAACAACTAGTTACATTACAAAAAAAGCTGACAAATTTGTATGAGACGCTTCAGAAAACCTCGTATATTCAGTTCATTGAGAGAAGACAATGGAAATTCTTTGTTGATTCTATTATTTTAAAAGGTTCGAGCTTTTCAAAAGAACAGCTCTCTCAAGTTATTCAGCTGGGAAATGAATTTTTATCAAACGTATGCGTTTCAAATATTACAGAGAATTTAAATATACGTGATCAATTAGTGACAGAAATGATTAAGCAGAATGACTGTGTATCATTAGAAAAGTTACTAGTTATTATTCAAGATGAATCGATTTGTAAAGAACATGTTTATGAAAATGAACAATATTATTATTATTATTATCTTTACCAATTCTTCCCTCAATATAAGGCGTTGTTGCGAGTCAGTAAGTTAATATTGAATCATCGAATCGAGGGTATAAAACTTCGTAAAGAAATTCTAACACTTAGTGGATATGCCTTTATTGAAAATATGTCGACAAAGAGAATAAAAAAAGAATTGGTATTTCGTAAAAAAGGAACTACTAAAATAATTCAACTAAAAAGCTCCTTACGTACCGATATAACATATCTATTTTCTAACAATACAATTGATTATAATGATGCGGGGTTTGAAACAATAGAAGTCAATGTGAAAGATTTGTTAGAAGAGGGAGAATGGAAAATATCTATACGCCTCAGCATAGGGAATACTGTTGTTGAAGAACCAATGAAGGTTCTATTAGCACAGTTACGCAATAATACAAAGCATCAAAATATAAATCCATTAGAAATTAGAATGCTATATAAAAATAGTGAAGCTACCATTCACATTCGTAAGTGTAATTATAGACAGCGAATAATGAATAAATATCGCGAAATAAAACGCGCAATGCGCTATGATATAGGTTTATTTAAACGAAAGAATTATACAACATTCTTTGCAATCATGGCCTATAAATTGTTCGGTTCATATTTTCGTAAAAAGAAAATATGGTTAATTGGTGAAAGGCAGGATACGGCACAAGACAACTCGTATCACTTGTTTAGTTATATTCGAAAAGAACATCCTGAGATTCCGATCTTTTATATTATTGATAAGCAATGTAATGATTATCAAAACATTAAAGAACTAGGTAATATTATTCAGTTTGGGAGTTTTAAACATACATTCTATTTGCTGGTTTGTAATAAGACAATTAACAGTTATTCGGAAACAGCAAATATGTATACAGATGCTTATAAACATATTTTAAAGTACTATCCAGAATGGCAGCAAAATAAGAAAATCTTTATTCAACATGGAGTAATAGGCGTAAGCCGAGTAAATCATGTATTAAATAAAAACAGGATGGGATATTCTTTGTTTGTTGTATCTTCCCAATTTGAAAAGGATCATATTGTAAAAGAATTTGGTTATGCAGAAGACGAAGTGATTGTAACGGGACTTGCACGCTGGGATGCATTGCAAGATGAGAGTAAAGGAAATGAAATTTTACTCATGCCAACTTGGAGAAGCTGGATTAAAACGAAAGAACAATTAATGGAATCTAAGTATTGGAAAACATATATATCATTTTTACAAAGTAAACAACTTCATCAAATATTAGAAGAACAAGATTTGACATTGACGTTTTTTCCGCATTACCAGACTCAAAAATTTGGTGCAGAAATGCCTGTATTTCATGAAAAAATTAAAGTTGTTAAGCAAGGGGAAGAAACAGTACAAAGTCTATTAAAAAGACATCGATTATTAATTACAGATTATTCTACTGTTTCGTTTGATTTTGCTTATATGAATAAACCCGTTATTTTCTATCAGTTTGATTATGATGAGTTTTATTCTAGGCATTATAATGAAGGGCCGATTGACCATAAGCAAGATTTATTTGGTCCTGTGGTGATGGATTTAGATATGGTTCTTCAAAGCACATTACAATATTTTAATGAGGAAAATTCATTTTGCACCTTCCAAAGTAAAAGAAAAAAATACTTAGTACAAGATACACGTTTACATTGTGAGGCAATATTAAAAAAAATATCTAGATTAGAGGAAAAAAAATTATGAAAGTTATTACTATTGGAACAGGAAGTCAGTTGTTATTCGATTTATGTAACAAGCCAGGTATATCTTTAATTGATAGTATATATAAAACAAATGTAATGAGTTTAATGTCTAAACCAATCAAAGGATTACAGCAGCAAACTACAGTAGAATTAAATCGCTATGCATTAGAACAATTGCAAAAAGGATATTTTAAACGGTTATCTCAAAAGGCAAAAGAGAGTGACTATATCATTATAGATTTTTTGGATGAAATGTATAGTTCGGTAAAGGAAGATGGAAGTTTTATTACTTTAAATTATGATGTTCAAAATAGTTCATTAATGAAAGTTTTAAAAGATAATGAAATTTATCCAAATGAGCTTAATGAAGAATGGTATAGTACATGCTTATTATTAATAGATGAGTTAAAAAAGCTAATTTCTAATAAAAAGATTATCCTTCATGAAATGTATTTAGCAGAAAAGTACAAAAAAGACGGGGGATTATTAGAGTTTTCTAATGTAGAAGAGATTAGAAAACTTAATAAAATTTTAAAGGGGAAATATGAATTTTTTAAAGAAAATTTTGAAGGGATTAATGTTATAAATATAGATCAGAACTATGCAGATGCTAACCATAAATATTTATTAAGACCGCATCTGTTAAGTACTAGTTATTACGAATGTTTGCATGACATCCTGTGTAATAACCTTACTATGAAACGAGAACAATATAGTAATCCCTATTCAAAGGTAAAAATGTTCATATTGGGTAGCTGTGATTCTAGAGATATTTTTAGAGTATATGAGGAACATAAGGGGTATCCGAAATATGAAATAATAGACTATTATGCTAGAAGTAGCGTTATTAGTTTAATAGCGAAATCATTACCCTATAAAGAAGAACAGATATCTTTGACTAGTAACTTTAGAAGAAAGTCGTTATATAGAGATTTAGATAAAACTTTTGTGAAGGATTTAAAAGAAATAGCTAAGAAAGTCGATTATTTAGTAATAGATTTCATGGAAGAGCGGTTTGATATTTTAAAATATAACGATACGTATCTTACAAGGAGTTGGGAATATAGGGAATCAAATTTACAAAACGAATTTAATGCTACAGTATTAGACCGATTTGATTCAACTTTAACAAAGGTTTGGGAAGAAAATTGCCTTAGATTTATCGAGGAACTGAAAAGGTATTTTCGTCCAGAGCAAATTATTTTAAATGATGTTCAAATGGTAAATTCTTATTTTAAAGACGGTCAGATGCATTTGTTTGAAAATCAAGAATATATTTGTAATTTCAATAAAGTAGTGGCTCATTATAATCAATATTTCAAAGAAAACTTTGAAGGAATAAATGTAATTAGACCAAAAGATAAAAGTTATTTTTACTGTGATGCAAAACATTTATGGGGATGCTTTCCGTATCACTTTAATGATAGATATTATTTAGAGTTAGAAAAACAAATGAGAGAAATTATAGGTTAAGCAAGGATAGAAAGGTGAGTGGAATGAATATAATCTCTTTAGGTTATGAAACAGGCACGATATTAAGTATGACTTCTAATGAAAAGTTTTATGTGGATATTGACTATACACTAGGTTCTGTTATAAGTGTAATGTCTCCAGCGTTAAATATTAATCCTAAATTAATACAACCAGCAGTATATAATAAGCAAGTTATTTTAGCTAATGAGCTAAATAAAAGAATTGTAAAAGATATCGAAGAGCTAGGAAGAAAAAAAGATTATATTATTATAGATTTATTAGATGAAAGATATAATTTGTTAAAATATAAAGATACTATGATTTTAGATAGTTGGCTATTAAAAGATAGTAATTTATACTCAGAGATAAAAGGTAGTTCTAGTGTTATTTCGAATGTTGATTTTAACCTTTGGCAAAAACAATGTGATGAGTTTATAAAACTTTTAAATACTTACTTTGCTAATAGAGTAATTATTCATGAAATGTACCTATCAGAACAATATTTAAAAGATGGGGAATTCACAGAATTTAGAAATATCAATGAAATTAGAGCGTGGAATGGGCAACTCAGACAATATTACAAATATTTAAAAGAACATGTTCCAAATGCTAAAGTAATTAGTATTGAAAAAAATAACTATTCTGATCTATCTTTAATCAAGGTTTTAAATCCTGCAAAAAAGAATGAGCAGTATATTGAACAGCTTGTAGAAGAAATCCAAAGTTTACATCAAGATAAGGAATATACTTACAACGCTGCAGTTGTTATTGCAAGTTACAATGTTGAAAACTACATTGAGGAAGCAATTCAATCTGTACTAAAACAAACATTAGAAAATGTACAAGTTGTAGTGGTAGATGACGGATCAAAGGATAAGACACAAAATATTATTAGAGATATGGCTAGCAAGCATACAAATATAACATATCAATTTTTAGAGAACACAGGAAGTCCATCAGAACCAAGAAATGTAGGTATAAGTCTAGCTGATGCAAAATACATTACATTTTTAGATGGAGATGATTATTTAGGGCTTGACGCTTGTGAGAAAATGTATTCATATGCGGAAGAACAACAGGCTGATTTAGTTGTAGGTAAAATGATGTCTTTTGTAGGTGAATCATTCTTTGAGTCTTCTAAAGTAAATCCAAGGTTTGCTGAAAGATATAAATATGAAAGTAGTATTGAGGGGTATAAAGAAACCCATATTAAACATAATCCAATTTTATATTTATTCCCAAGTTCATGTGCTAAATTTTATAAATCAGAATTAATTCAAAGAACTCGTTTTAATAAGCATATTAAATATGGAGAAGATTTCTTATTTGCAGTTGAAAGCTTTTTTGATTCTAGAAAGACGATTTTGATTGAGGATTTCGTGTACTATTATCGTGGTAGACGTGAAACAGATAATGAGTCCACAACTCAACAAAAAACACTTAAAAATTTATCAGATTTGCAAATAGCATTGGGGGCGGTAGACAAGATTATCAATAAAAATGTTTTTTCTATCGCTAGGTTAGAAAAGTTCCATAATGATATTCAATATTATAGAATGCTGGAAGCAAACCAGCATATCGCTAATATTCTCGATTATCCGGAAAATGAGCAAGTTCAAGCATTGAAAATAATTAAAGATACTTTATTTAGTAAAGGCTTTGATCAAGAAAAAATAAAAATCTTTTCTATTATGAATTATGTTAAATTATCACTTCTAATTACTGAAAAATACGGAGAGCTAATAACCTTATCTCAATTACTTAATAAGGTTACGATGTATGATTATGTAGATCAATTTCCTTTTAAAACTCTAAAGCGTAACGATAATCTTTATTTTTCTTTCATGTATAAGAAGAAAGAGATTTTAGTTGATATTACACACGTTTTTGAATCTACTAAACTAGTTAATCGTTTACTTGATATCAAATTTATGGATAACCAAATGGTTTTAAGAGGCTTGGCTTATTTTAACAATATTTCAATAACGAATAAAAAAGACATTAAACATACTATTGTAATGAAACATCGAAAAAATGAAATAGAATATCGTTTTACACCAGACTATGCATATAATAATAAATTTTCTTCTTCTCGTTTTAAGTATGGTCATGGTGGATATGAGGTTATCATTCAATTTGATGGAAATATTGAACCTGGTGGATATGACTTTTTTATTGAGACTGACTTTTTAGGTGTTCAAAAGAGTATAGCACTTGGAGGTATGAATAATAAATTCATTTATAAAGCAAATAATTACTTCATGGAAAGTGACAAGGGAAGATTCGAGGTTATTCCTATTGTTAAGACCAGAAGTAAGTTGGCTTTGAATTACAAAAAATTTAATAGCAAGTGGGAGTATTTAAAAAGAAGAGTAGTTTCTAATATGCGAAAAAAGCAGTATTCAATGAAGCAAATTAAAAACAATAATTATATTAGTAAATCTAAGAAATTAAAACTCTTTTTAGGAGTAGTAACAGAAGATATTTCACACCTATTGCTTCATAAAAAAGAAATTTGGTTAGTAGGAGAAAAATTAGGGGATTCTGCAGGTGATACTGGATATTGGTTCTTCAAGCATTGTAGGGAAAAGTATCCTAGCAAAAATGTATACTATTTAATCGATAAAAAATCTCCTGATTATGCTAAGGTTAAAAAGCTAGGACGCGTTGTTCCGTTTTATAGTTTAAAACATATTATTTATTCTATGAATGCTAAATATGTATTTAGTAGTGACAATGTAAATATACTATTACCATCTAATATTAAGCATTTAAGAAAAGCTACACGTGTATTTATCCAACATGGTATCATTCTCCCTGGACGAGTAGAGAATGTATATCATTCCAATAAAGATTTGGCAGACTACATTTTGACAAGTAGTAATCTAGAAACACAAATAATTAAAAATCATTTTGGCTACAATAGTGAAGAGATTTGGAATTGTGGGCTTCCTAGATTTGATACGTTACAAAATAAAGAGAGAGAAAAACGTATCATGATGACATTTACTTGGCGTAAAAATATCCAAAATCTAGAGCAATTAATGGAAAGTAAGTATTTTACAGCAATTCAATCATTATTGCATAATAGTAAGTTTATAAAAACGTTAGAAAGAAATAATATTATACTAGATGTATGTTTACATCCAAGAACGTGTCAACTTTTAGAAGAGGATAATTCAGGTATCTTAAATAGCTTGAAAACATCACCAAATATTGAAATTCATGATTTCAATAAAGCAAATGTAAGGGAATTAATTGAAAGAAGTTCTATGATGTTGACGGACTATTCAAGTATTTCTTTTGATTTTGTATACCTTGAGAAACCAATTATTAATTACTTGTTCCAAAATAATACGCCAATTTCTGAAGAAAATATTAAAAATGTATTACCAGGATATGTGTCTTATTCAGAAGATGATGTAATCCATGCTGTGGAATCATATTTAGTAAAACAAAGACGACTTAAGAAAATTAATAAGAAGCATTATATTAAATATGATGATGGGCGCAACTGTGATAGACTTGTGAAATTTGCTAGTGGGAGTCGATGATTTGTGAAAATCTGCGTAATAGGCCTAGGTTATATCGGTCTCCCTACTTCCGCCATGTTTGCAAAACATGGCGCTGAAGTAGTGGGGGTTGATATTAATCCAGGTGTTGTAGACAAATTAAACCGAGGAGAAATTCATATTGAAGAGCCGGGACTTGGAGAGGCTGTGAAAGAAGCAGTAAATGCAGGGACGCTACGTGCTTCGCTTACACCAGAAGCGGCAGATGTTTTTATTGTTTCTGTTCCAACTCCAAATTACGAAGATCAGTATAAGTCATGTGATTTGACTGGTGTATTGATGGCAGTAAAGAAAATTCTTCCTCACGTTAAACCAGGGAACGTATTAATAGTAGAATCAACAATTGCTCCACGAAGTATGGATGATTATGTAAAGCCTTTAGTTGAAGAGGCTGGTTTTACAGTTGGTAAAGATATATATTTAGTGCATTGTCCAGAAAGAGTACTTCCAGGGAAAATTATGGAGGAAATTGTTTTTAATAATAGAATTGTAGGTGGAATAACGCCCAATTGTGCCCGAATGGGTGCAAAGGTATATGAAACGTTTGTACAAGGTGAAATAGTTGAGACAGATGCAAAAACAGCAGAGATGTCTAAGTTAATGGAAAATACGTTTCGAGATGTTAATATTGCATTGTCAAATGAATTAGCAAAGGTATGTAATAAACTCGAAATCAATGTATTGGATGTTATTGAAATGGCAAACAAACATCCCCGTGTAAACCTAAATCAGCCAGGCCCGGGTGTAGGAGGTCATTGCTTAGCTGTTGATCCATATTTTATTGTGGCAAAGGCGCCAGAACTGACAAATATTATTCAAATGTCCCGAGATACAAACATTTCTATGCCCCCCTATGTTGTAGAGAATGTTAGAAAATTACTTAAAGGAATTGAGAAACCAAAAGTTGCTGTGTTTGGCGTGACTTATAAAGGAAACACAGATGATATGAGGGGAAGTCCAGCCCTAGAAATTCTAGATTTACTGCATGAACAAGGATACACGGTTGCAATTCATGATCCATACATTCAAGCGAATTTCTTTAAAACATTACCAGCAGAAGAAGCGGTGGAAGCAGCCGATTTACTTCTTGTATTAGCAGATCATAGTGAGTTTAGCGGTATGGATTATAACAAATTAGCTTCTAAAATGAGACAGCCATTTCTTTTTGATACTCGTAATTGTATAAAAGAAAATCCGAAAAGTAGTATGAAGATTATTCATTTTGGGAATCTATACAAGGTGTTACAGGAAAATGAGGTTACCGTATGAAAGCAATAAAGAGTGTTTTTCGTGAACAATTAGATAATCTATATTTAATGGGAAGACTTTCTTCGTATGAGATTAAGCAACAATATGCATCAAGTACGTTAGGGGTTATATGGGTATTTTTAAATCCATTAACACAAATCTTAGTTTACTGGTTAGTATTTGGTCTAGGTATTCGAGGTGGAGCACCTGTAGAGGGGGTGCCTTTCTTTGTTTGGATGATATGTGGTATTATCCCGTGGTTTTTTATTAACGGTTCAATTATACAGGGGTCAAATTCTATTTATGCTAAGCTTAGCACGGTTTCTAAGATGAATTTCCCATTAAGTGTAATTCCAACGTATGTCATATTGTCGCAATTATATACACACATAATTTTACTTGCCGTGTTAATAATTATTATATTATTTATTAAAGGGCTAAGTTTTCTTAGTATAGTTGGATTGATATATTGTATAGTTTCTACTTTTTGTTTCTTAATTGCATTGGCTTTTATTACTTCTACAATCTCTACTATTTCAAGAGATATACATTTATTTATTCAATCCATTACAAGGATGTTATTCTATTTAACACCAGTATTGTGGAAACCAAGTGAGCATATGAGTGGTATTTTTGCATTCTTAATGAAGGTAAACCCATTTTACTATGTAGTAGAAGGGTATAGGCTTTCCTTATTGCACGGTGATATTAGCTTTATATGGTCACCATATACATTATACTTCTGGGGAATCGCGATTATCTTGTTTGTGATTGGATCAATGTTTCATATAAGGTTCCGCAAGCAGTTTGTTGACTACTTATAAAAGGTGAATGATTCAATGAATTATAAAGTGAAGTTCGAGCATGTTACAAAAAAATATAAGATGTACAACAAGCCTTCTGATAAATTAAAGGATTTATTTTTTAAGAGTGAAGATGGTGAGTACCATTATGCTTTAAACAATATATCATTTGAAGTGCCAGAAGGAGAAATTGTTGGAATTGTAGGTTTAAATGGTTCGGGAAAGAGTACGTTATCCAATTTAATTGCAGGTGTAACAATTCCTAATAAAGGGAAAGTGAATGTTAAAGGTTCTGCAGCATTAATTGCGATTTCTTCAGGGCTAAATAACCAATTAACAGGAATTGAAAATATCGAGCTAAAAGGTTTAATGATGGGGCTTACGAAAGAACAGATTCAGGAAATTACGCCTAAGGTTATTGAATTTGCTGATATTGGAAAGTTTATGTATCAGCCTGTTAAAACATATTCAAGCGGAATGAAATCAAGAATTGGATTTGCAATTTCAGTTCATATTGACCCAGACATTTTGGTGATCGATGAAGCACTTTCTGTTGGTGATCAAACTTTTACAAAAAAATGCTTAGATAAAATGAATGAATTTAAAGAAAAAGGAAAAACAATTTTCTTTATTAGTCATTCTTTGTCCCAAGTACAAAGTTTTTGTACAAAGGCCCTTTGGCTACACTATGGTCAAGTGAAAGAGTATGGAGATATAAAAGAAGTAGTTACACATTATGGTGATTTCTTAAAACAGTATAATCAAATGACTGCTGAAGAGAGAAAGCAGCTGCGTGAAGAACAAACTTCACAGTTTCAACATGGTTTATTGCAAGAGCAACCAACAAAAGTTCAAAAGAACCATTCTGAGTTCAAAACACACCGTCGCAAGTTCAAAAAGAAAAGCGGTGTAATAATGGGGATTTGCTTAGCTCTTATGGCTGGGATAATCACAACAGGATTTTATTATAAAGAATTGCTTCCGATGAAAAAAGGAAATGATACTATAGAAAAGTCTGTTCAAAGTAAAGGTAATACTGAGAGTAAGCAAGCTAAAGAAGATTCGTCTAAGGATAAGAAATATATAGTAAATAGCAATAGTATTAGCATTCGGAAAGAACCAAGTACAAGCAGTGAGCGTCTAGCGGTAGCTAACTTTGGAGAAATCTTTACCGCGTCTAATAGTAAAAAGAATACTGAGACTGGTAGTGAGTGGGTACAAGTCGCATTACCAACAGGTGAAGCTGGATGGATGAATACACAGTATGTCGTACCATTTACACCGAGCAATGATGCAATAGTTGATGAAAAATTAGATGATGTAACAGCCTTATTAAAGCGTGTATACGGATTGGAATTTGTAAAAGCTCCTACATACTTTGGAAAGACGTTAAATGAACTCAAGGCAGAATACCCTCGGTCATTGACTTCATCACAAAGTATAGGGGAGAAAACAACTTATAAGGATGGAAATATTAAATTTGTTATTTCTCAAGACAAAGTAATAGAAGTTGTATTCGAAGATATTTCAATGTCTATTGCTAAGTTGCATGAATTACTTGGTAAAGAAAATATAAGTAATGATTCAGAGAAAAACTACTTCTATGAATCAAAAAGTTATTATATTGCAGCACGTTCTGATCAAACACATGCAGAAATTCAATCCTTATCGATTGTGAAGAAAAAATAAAAGGTATATACTTTTAAAGATTTTCCTCTTTATTAAAGTTTAATCCTTTTTGAATTACAGTTTATCTTGTAGAAAGAAGCTTTTCTTTTAGAATGCCGTATTTGTGTGTGCTGTTAATTTTAATTTCTAAATATAACATTTAAGATAATGTAAGCTAAAAAGAGAAATTGATAGTAATTATGAAGAATAACGAGAAAAAAGGGAAAATATTAGGTTTTTCTTTCTTATTTCTCTCCTTTATAATAAGTCGTGAATACGACACTTAAGGCAAACAATGTTTTATACTAATTGCCTTTCCCTAACTTGGGTATACACTCTTTTCAACCTCCGTGTCAGCAATAATAATATTTTATTATGCCGAAAAGAGTGTATACATTTTTTAAAAACGTTACGAAGCAGAAATAATGCTTCGTTTTTTTATAATGACAAATAATAGACAAAATGGGATAATAAAATCATGAACCTAAGTGGTATGACCAATTTAGCGTGTAAGGAGAGAATAGTATGTTAGATATACAACAAATAAAAGAAATTATTCCGCATCGTTATCCATTTTTACTTGTTGATCAAATTCTAGAGGTAGAAGAAGGAAAGCGTGCGGTTGGAATTAAAAATGTAACGGCAAACGAAGAGTACTTCAACGGGCATTTTCCTGATTATCCTGTAATGCCAGGTGTTTTAATTGTAGAAGCATTAGCACAGGTTGGTGCTGTTGCAGTACTTAAGAAAGAGGAAAATCGTGGTCGCCTTGCATTCTTTGCCGGCATTGACAATTGCCGTTTCAAACGTCAAGTTCGTCCAGGTGATCAGCTTCGCCTAGAAGTGGAAATGACACGTGTACGTGGACCAATCGGAAAAGGAAAAGCAGTTGCAACTGTAAACGGTGAAATTGCATGTGAAGCTGAAATTACATTTGCACTGGGTGATAAGAAAGAATAAGCAGTATCTACTAAAAGGATGTTACTTCAAGGGGACAAATGGCAAGGATTATTTTTAATCCTTACTATTTGTCTCTTTTTATTAACAACAAGATTAAGGGGATAACTAGTAAAAATCAAAATATATCGTATAATGGTTTTGGGTCAATAAAAGGTGGGGAAATGCATAGAGTGTTTCTTTTCACAATAAAATCGCTCGTGTAATAAATAGAAAGAGGGTTGAAGAGATGAAAAAGAAGATCCTACTTTGGATTTTAGGAATTGTAGGTGTACTTATAATTGGTACAGGTATTTATGCATATAGTGTTTATTCATCTGTCTCAAGTACATTAGATAAAGTTCATAAGCCGTTAGATCGTGACCATTCGAAGAAACGTACAGAAGAAGTAAAAGTAGCAGATTCAAAACCGGTATCCATCCTATTAATGGGTGCAGATGAGCGTGCAGGTGACCAAGGGCGTTCTGACTCGCTAATGGTAATTACTTTAAATCCGAAACAACAATCAATGAAACTGTTAAGCATTCCTCGCGATACATATACAGAGATCGTTGGTAAAGGGAAAAAAGATAAGATTAACCATGCGTATGCATTTGGTGGTATTAATATGTCTGTTGATACAGTAGAAAACTTTTTGAATATGCCAATTGATTATTATATTGAAGTAAATATGGAAGGGTTTAAGGACATTGTTGATGTGGTCGGTGGTGTAGATGTAAACAATGATTTAGAATTCACACAAGATCGTACACATTTTGCAAAAGGTAATATCCATTTAACAGGTGAAGATGCACTAAAATATACACGTATGAGAAAGCAAGACCCACGTGGAGATTTTGGTCGTCAAATGCGTCAACGCCAAGTACTACAAGCTGTTATTAGTAAAGGAGCGAATTTCTCCTCTCTTGCAAACTATGGTGATGTGTTAAAGGCGGTTGAGAAAAACGTGAAAACAAACTTAACACAAGATCAAATGTTTGATATGCAAAAGAATTATAAAGACGCAATGCAAAATAAAGAAGAAATTCAAATTAAAGGTGATGGGCACAAAGCAGAAGATGGTGTTTGGTATTACTTTGTGTCTGAACAAGATCGTAAAGACTTATCGAATAAGCTAAGAGAACACCTTGAATTAAAAGGAAATTAATATTTCAAAGGGAAGCCAATTGTTGATAAAAACAGTTGGTTTCTTTTTTGAAAGAATGATAGAAGGGAAATGAACAGTATTTGGATAGTATTTATAAAACAATTAATTGAAACTTTGCTGTTATGTTGTTAAAAAGGTAAATCTGTCGATAAATGGATTCTCTTTTTTAAACAAACATTTGATTAAAAAATATAGAAGATTTTTGGAGAAACTTTCTCAACTTAAAGTCTAAAAACGCTGTTGAAAAATAGAATTGGAATTTATTATGGAAACATTTTTATGAATAAGATATTATAAACATACAGAATGATGTGTGATATATCAACTGGTTAAACCAATTACACCCATATATTACCTTTATATGGCGAATGTTACATATTTGTTAGTATTTGCATAGAACAATACATTGGGTAGTTTAAATGAAAATGTTGTTTGAATTAATTTGGGCGAAATTCACAGGTAAGGAAATAAAGTCCGGTTGTCTATATAGCAACTGGGCTTTATTTGTGTTGGGTAAAAAGAATATCCTACTCTATACACCATTTGGTTTCAAAAGCGGTTTCTGTGTATAATGAAATTAGTATTTTATTCCTCAAAAAACTATAAAGCCGATTCAAGAAAGAAGGTTACATAATGAAGAAAATTCTGTTTTGGATACTTGGTATTATTGTTGTTCTTCTAATCGCGGGAGGCGGTTATGCGTATTATATGTACTCATCTGTTACGGGAACACTCGATAAAGTGTATAAGCCGCTTGAACGAGATCATTCTACGAAACGATCTACTGATGTGAAGTTAGGAAATAAAGAGCCTGTGTCTATTTTATTATTAGGCGCAGACGAGCGCGGGGCAGATAAGGGGCGTTCGGATTCGATTATGTTGTTGACATTAAATCCGAAAGATAGTTCGATGAAAATTGTAAGTATTCCTCGTGATACATATACGGAGATTGTTGGGAAAGGGAAGAAGGATAAAATCAACCATGCGTATGCATTTGGCGGCATTGATATGTCTGTGAAGACGGTTGAAAATTTCTTAGATATTCCGGTGGATTATTATATTGAAGTAAATATGGAAGGTTTTAAGGATATTGTTGACGCTGTTGGTGGAATCGATGTGTATAATGATATAGCATTTACCCTTGAAGGGATGTCATTTGAGAAAGGGAATATCCATTTAAATGGCGAGCAAGCACTGAAGTATACACGTATGCGTAAGGAAGACCCGCGCGGCGATTTCGGTCGTCAAATGCGTCAGCGTCAAGTACTAGAAGCGGTTATTAGTAAAGGGGCGAATATATCGTCCGTTACAAAGCTTGGCACGATGTTAGGAGCAGTTGAGCAAAACGTAAAGACAAATTTAAATCAGGATCAAATGTGGGATCTTCAAAGCAATTATAAAGCTGCGATGAATAAGAAAGAAGAGATTCAAATTCCTGGTGATGGTCGTAAGCAAGGTGGCGTTTGGTACTACTTTGTATCAGATAAAGATCGTCAAGACTTGTCTAATAAGTTAAAAGCTCATTTAGAGTTAACAAAATAGCAGTTAGTATAATAAGAAGCCTAATGACCCTGTTTTGGGAAATTAGGCTTCTTTGATGTTATTTACATAAATCCATTTTGATTTTTCACATATAAGTTGCTAAGAAGAACAAAAGGTAACCTGCTACTCGTTTTCTCTCTTTGTTTTTCCATGGCATGGGGCAGGAAAAGGGTCTGACTGCTCTTTCCTACCTAAAAAGAAGGGTTTTATATTGGTATTTATATAGTAAATAATAGGCGCTACGTATACTTTACGTAGCGCCTTATTTTTGTACTGCTTTTATATGCTTTTCTTCGTCACCTTTAAATTTTGCATATGAGCTTGTTGTTTACTTTCTTCTGGTATTTGCATGTAGTCTCCATACATTCCCGATAAGTAGCGATCTGCATCGTTTGGAACAGGGAACATGTGTCCATCGAAAATACCTTCTTTTAATGGGAAGATTTCACTAAGCTCGAAGTTATGCCATCTGTAATAGCCAGTTTCCAGTCCGTATGTTACAGCGTCTGTTTTTTTTAGGCCTTTTGCATATAGTTTAAAGAATTTCGATTTGTTTAGAATTCTTCTCGCTAGATCTGCAGGGCCGTTTATTTTTGAAGGATAATTGATTGCGGCAAGTTTGCGTACAATTTTTTCTAACGGCGTTGCCGATTCAGAAACGTAGTCAAATGGGAAAATATCAATTGATATTCCTTTTCTTTGTGTACCATCGCTTTCTTCCCACTCAAAGTCATCTAAGTAGAGAATTTTTGTCCAGTTATGTTTGCCGTGCGTGTTCACTTTTTCAGTTTCTAGTTTATACGGCTCAGGTAGATGGTTTGGAATAATGTGCAAAAATCTCTCGTAGTCTTCTCTTAGCATCGCAAGGTCTGCATCGTCATCCCAGGGGATAAATCCTTTATGTCTAACAGACCCTAGTAAAGTACCGTCTGTGATCCAAAATTTAATATCATGTTCTTTACAAATTTTATGAATCGTTATAAGCATATGCAGCATTACTTTTTGAGCTTGCTCTAACGGCGATAATTGTGTTGCATTCAAATCAAGTTCCTCCATTTTTTTAATCAATACGACAAATTCTGACATCATAAATAAGTATACATCAGTGCTAAATTGATACGCAACCACCGTCTTTTTATATATTGTCCCTTATACGTTTATTGATGTTGTTTTTTCGTAATATTATTTATAAGGGATGTTCTTTACAAAGTACACATTAAGTTTACAAAATATTTACGTTAGCGCCTATAAGTGATAAAATGATGACGTGTTCAAAAAATGAACGGATGAATTGGGTTATGGAGGGAAACGCTATGCAACAAGTTTTAAATGTGTTAGAGGTTATCAATCAAAACCCGCAGATGAACCAAAAAAAGATTGCGGAGAAGTGCAATATATCTGTTGGTAAAGTGAATTATATTATGAATGATTTAACGAAGAATCAGTATATCTATAGCGAAAAGTCAGGAAAGTACATGAATTATTATTTGTATAAGAAAGGCTTTGATTATATGCAGCAGGAGTTAGCTGCGTATCAAGGGAAGAAGCTTCGCATTCATCGCAAAGAGAGCAAGAAAGTTACGCAAGCTGTTGTTCTTGCGGCTGGGAAACGTCATGAGTTTGGGAAGCCATCTGGTTTGTTAACAGTTGGGGAAAAGCTTTTGTTAGATCGTAGTTTAGAAATCCTTAAAAATAATGGGATTGAAAAGATCGTGGTAGTTGTTGGTTACAAGAAGGAGCAGTTTGAAGGTTGGACAGGCCGTCATAACGTGCACTTTGTGGAAAATCCGAAATATAAGTGGACGGGATCAATGGCATCGCTGGCAGAGGTTCAGGAGCTTATTACAGATGATTTCTTATTAATTGAAGATGATATTTTAATCGAAGAGAAGGCTCTTATTCAAGTGTTACATCATCCAGAACCAGACTGTGTATTAATTACAAATGAGAGTGGATCTGGTGATGAAGCGTTTGTTGAGATTCAAGATGGCTATCTTTATAAAATTTCAAAAGACATTCATCAGTTAAACCGTATTGATGGTGAGATGGTTGGGATTTCTAAAATCTCGTATGACGTGTTCATGAACATGTTAGCGACGTTCCGTCATAATCAAAACCCATATGTGAACTATGAATATTTACTTCTGGATGCTGCAAGGTTGTATGATGTCGGTTATGCAAAGTTACCAGATGTTGTATGGGCAGAGATTGATACACCGAAGCAATATGAAGTGGTGAAAAATAAAATATATCCTCGCTTAGTGAAAAAAGAAGCAGAATTTAAAGAACGACAAATTAAAAAATATGTTTCAGAAGCACTTTCTATTTCAAAAGATGAAATTACAGATATTCAGCCATTTGGTGGCATGACGAATACGAATTTCAAAGTAAGTGTTGGAACATCAGAATATGTGTTGCGTATTCCAGGAAGTGGTACAGAAGAGATGATTAGTCGCCGTGATGAAAGGGTAACTGCTAATTTAGCAAGCGAATTAGGAATTGATGCTGAACTTTTATACTTTAATGAAGAAACAGGTGTGAAATTAGCAGAATTAATTCCAAATGCAGAAACATTAAATCCGAAAACGGCAAAACGTATCGACAATATGAAGTTAACCACAGATGTATTAAAGGAATTACACAATTCGGGTGCTAAGATGAATAATACCTTCAATGTGTTTGAAAAAATAGAGCATTATGAAGGGCTATTAAATAAAGTAAACGGATCTAACTTTGATGATTATGCAGAAGTGAAGGAAAAAGTAATGCGATTAAAGGATATGTATGAGGCAATGGATGTTACGCTTGTTCCTTGTCATAATGATACGGTTCCTGAAAACTTTGTTAAGAGTGGGGAAGACAGAATATACCTAATCGACTGGGAATATGGCGGTATGAACGATCCGATGTGGGATATCGCAGCACATAGCTTAGAGTGTGGTTTTTCTTCAGAAGATGAGGAGTTATTTTTAAATTACTATTTTAATGGACAAGTAGATGAATCCTATAAGGAAAGAATATTGATAAATAAAATTTTCCAAGATTTCTTATGGAGTACTTGGACAAAGATTAAAGAAGCTACAGGAAGCGACTTTGGGACATATGGACTGGATCGTTATAATCGTGCGAAGGGAAATTTACAGCTCTTCTTAGAGGTGTAATGGGGGATATTACAATGAGAAAAGTGCAAAGTAAAGGCATATTTTATGGAATCTTTTCTGGTTTTGCTTGGGCTGTAGATACGGTATTGATTGGAATTATCCTATCTTCGCAACTGATGTTAGCAACAGAACAAGTTGTGTTTCTTGCACCGCTTGTAAGTACGTTTTTACATGACTTTATGTCCTCGCTGTGGATGATGGTATATATGGGAATCAAAGGGCAGTTGAAAACAGCCCTTTCTAAGCTGAAGACAAGAAGTGGACTGTTTGTCATATTAGGAGCACTTATGGGTGGACCGATCGGGATGACGTTTTATGTATTAGCTGTAAAGTATATCGGGGCTTCTTATACAGCAGCGATTTCAGCTGTATATCCAGCGGTTGGTGCGTTTTTTGCATTTGTGTTTTTGAAAGACCGCCTTCGTTCGTGGAATTGGCTTGGACTTGTAATTAGTATTGCGTTTATTATCGTACTTGGATTTACAGGTGATGGATTCGCATCTGAAAACTATATGTTAGGATTTATTTTCGTTCTAATTTGTATCGTTGGATGGGGCTTAGAATGTGTAATCTGTGCGTACGGTATGAAAGATGAAGAAGTATCGCCGGAAGAGGCACTTCAAATTCGCCAGCTTGTTTCAGCAGTCACATATGGACTTGTTATTTTACCTATAGCCCGAGGGCATTCCTTAACGAGAGAAGTTGTGATGAGCAGCGAGTTTATTTTAATTATCGTTGTTGCATTAGTTGGAACAGCTTCTTATGTGTTCTACTATAAGGCAATTCATGAAATTGGACCGACAAAAGCAATGGCGCTTAACATTACGTATTCGGCATGGGCGGTTGTCATTTCTATGTTAGCATTAGGAGCACCTTTCTCATGGAAGTTAATTATTTGTTGTATTGCGATCCTTGTAGGAGCTATATTAACAGTTGCAGATATAACTGAGTTTATGAAAGCGAAAAAATATAGAGGTGAAGTAACGTGAGAGCGATTTTATTAGCAGCAGGTATGGGAACTCGTTTACGTCCATTAACGTTAACGACTCCAAAATCATTAGTAGAGGTAAACGGCAAGCCGATGCTAGAGCGTCAAATTGAATATTTACAAGAAGTCGGCGTGGAAGAAATTATTGTCGTAACAGGCTACTTAGCGGAGAAATTCGATTATCTTATTGATAAGTATAATGTGAAGCTTGTGCACAATGACAAATATAATGTGTATAACAACATTTATACAATGTATTTAGTTCGCGAATACTTACAAGATGCATATGTAATGGATGCGGATGTTTATTTACACCGTAATATCTTTATCGAGAACCCGGAGTCATCTTTATACTTTAGTGCGAAGAAAGAAGGTTTCCGTAATGAATGGATCATTAAGCATGATGAAAATCGTAAAGTATATGATATTGAAATCGGTGACGGTGATGATGACTACATCTTATGCGGTATTTCGTATTGGTCGAAAGAAGATGGCGTCCATATTGTGAAAAAGCTAGAAGAAGTAGTAAATCAAGAAGATTTCACTGAACTATACTGGGACAATATTGTAAAAGACAACATTCAAGATTTAAATGTTCATTTGTACGAAATCGATAGCAATGATAGTTTTGAAATTGATTCGGTCGAGGACTTGAAGAAGGTAGAAGAAAAGTTAGCCGTTTTAGCGAAATAACAATTGTTGATGGTTTCATGAAATAATTGGAATTTTCCTTGCCATATAAAATGAAACTAGCTAAGCTATATTCTATAGGTTAAAAAAATGAAAAGTTGGGTGGAAAATATGGGTTCTATTTTAGTTTGTGGCGGAGCTGGTTATATTGGTTCTCACGCTGTGAAAAAGTTAGTTGATGAAGGACAATCTGTCATCGTAGTAGACAACCTACAAACAGGTCATGAAGATGCAATTGCAGAAGGCGTGAAATTTTATAAAGGCGATCTTCGCGATAAAGGTTTCTTAAGAGACGTATTCCAGCAAGAAACAATTGACGCGGTGATGCATTTTGCAGCGGATTCTTTAGTTGGCGTGAGCATGGAAAAACCGCTTCAATACTATAATAACAACGTATATGGTGCACTATGTTTACTAGAGGTAATGGATGAGTTCAAGATTGATAAATTTATCTTCTCATCAACTGCGGCAACATATGGAGATGTAGATGTTGCGTTAATTTCAGAAGAAACACCAACAAATCCTACGAACACATATGGTGAAACAAAATTAGCGATTGAAAAAATGTTGCATTGGTATAGCCAAGCGTCTCATTTAAAATATAAGATTTTTAGATACTTTAACGTAGCTGGTGCAACGCCAAGCGGTATTATCGGTGAAGATCATCGTCCGGAAACACATTTAATTCCGCTTGTTCTGCAAGTTGCTTTAGGACAACGTGAGAAAATCATGATGTTTGGTGATGATTACAATACACCAGATGGTACATGTATTCGTGACTATATCCATGTTGATGATTTAGTAGCGGCTCACTTCCTTGGACTGAAAGATTTACAAAATGGCGGGGACAGTGACTTTTATAACTTAGGAAACGGTAACGGATTTAGTGTAAAAGAAATTGTTGAAGCAGTTCGTGAAGTAACAAATCATGACATTCCAGCAGAAGTTGCGCCAAGAAGAGCGGGAGATCCAGCGCGCCTTGTTGCATCTTCTCAAAAAGCAAAAGAAAAGCTAGGCTGGAGTCCAGAGTATACAGATGTGAAAACAATTATTGAACATGCGTGGAATTGGCATCAAAGCAAGCCACAAGGATATGATAAGTAAAAATGATTGATAAAAGAGAGTGTATTGTCGTTCAACATATGTTCGACAATACACTCTCTTTTTGTATGAGATATTTGCTATACTAAAATGTACTGCGAAAGGAGGGTATATATGAAGATACTTGTTGTTGATGATGAATCGAGCATTCGAAATTTGATTTGTATGCAGCTGGAGATGGAAGGATATGAAGTACTTACTGCAGCTGATGGGAATGAAGCTTTGCAAAGGTGGGCCGAGGAGCCGGATGTATTGATTTTAGATGTGATGCTTCCGGATACGGATGGTTATGAATTGCTTCGCGTATTCAGGGAGAAGGACCGAGATATTCCTGTACTTATGTTAACAGCGAAGAGTCAAATGAATGATAAGTTACTTGGCCTTCAGCTTGGTGCGGATGATTATGTGACGAAGCCGTTCAATCATGCAGAGCTGATTCTTCGGGTGAAGAATATGGCACGGCGCGTAATGAAACAGGGGGTGCCTAAGGATAATAAGATCATTCGGGCTGGTGAGCTCGTCATTTATCCGAATGAGCGGAAAGTGCATGTGAACGGGGAAGAAATTGATTTAACGTATCGTGAGTTTAATTTATGCCAGTTGTTTGCTTCACATCCGCAGCGTGTGTTTATGCGTGATGAGCTATTAGAGAAAGTGTGGGGTTTTGAGTACACGGGAAATACGAGAGCGGTGGATATTATGGTGCAGCGCCTTCGGAAGAAGCTTGGGGCAAGTGGTGAAAGTATTAAGACGATATATGGCGTTGGATATAAGTTAGAGTGTTAAAAGGTGATAAGATGTCGTTAAAACGAAATATGGTATTTGGTATAGTAGGGTTATTAATCCCGATTTTGTTTCTTCTTTATACGGTAATTTACATTACACTAGAAAAAAATATGTATCATAATGCGGCAGGTTCTTTAGAGAAGTTAAGCGTAGAAGCGCAAATTTATACGATGAACTATTTAGAGAAGGAAGCGAATATGGAGACGCTCGGACCGAACTCACTCTTAATTGCTTCTTATTTAGCAAAACGGATGGATATTCGTGTGCAGATGATTGGAAAGAATGGGGATGTCGTTGCTGATACAGAAAAAGGATCCTTGCTTCATAAGAATGTAGATATTGATCAGTCACTACGTGGAAAGAAGGCATATGTGTTTGAAAATGGTGATCCAGCGCCACTTCTTTTATTTTCGAGTCCGGTTTATTATGGAAGCGATGTCATCGGAGCCATCCGCTTTATTAATGAATTGCAAGATGAGAAAGAAGTTTTAATGAATGTGAGCTGGACATTTCTCATAACATCAATTTGTTTAGCAGCGGGCGGGATTTTCTTTGCAATCCGTTTAGCGAAATCTCTTCATAAGCCAATTGATCAGTTAAGACAAATGGCAAAAAGGCTCGCAAATGGGGATTATAAAAGTAAAATTGAGCTAAATGAGTATGTCGAAATTGCCCAGTTATCAGCGTCTTTCAATGCGATGGCTGATGCGATTTAACTGCATATCACGCAGTTAAAGGAAGAGAAAGAGAAGCAAAAGGATTTCTTAGACCGCATTACACATGAGCTGAAAACACCGCTTACTGCGATTATTGGATATGTAGATTTAATTCCGAAACTGGAGTCTTCGCGGGATGTAGAGGAAAGTCTTCATTATGTTTCAATTGAAAGTTATCGTCTATTATCACTCGTTGAGGAATTGTTACAATCTTCGAAGTATGGAACGAGTACGTTTGAAGTTTCTCCGACGATTGTAGATATAAAGCAAATTGCGGAAGAAGCAATTTCTATTGTGAAGCCTCGTCTTCAGCAATATGAGATAGAAGTTATGAATGAATTAACAGAGACACATGTTGTTGCTGATTTTGATAAGACAAAGCAGATTTTCTTAAATGTGTTTGATAATGCGATTAAATATAGTGATGCGACGCAAATGAGGATGAATGTTGTTGTAAATGGAGAGGAAGCAAAAGTTCTCATCCATGATGATGGGATTGGTATGGATGAAGCGATACTTGCAGAATGGAATCGTTCTCCGAAGGGAAAAGTACTCTCTTCTAGTTATGGAAATGGATACGGTTTGTTTATTTGTCAGGAGATTATGAACAAGCAAGGCGGAAGCATGCGAATTGAAAGTAGTGAAGAAATGGGAACGATGATTGCTATTACATTTTTGCTGCCAAGACGCATGGAAGATATAAAAAACTTGAAAGCGGTTAAATGATACATTTATGAAACAATTATGCGGTATTTTCGAAACAACGTTTTCTTATTGTGGAGGTAGGCAGAAATGAAAAGGCTATCATTTCAAATTCTCTTGTTTGTCTTCTGTATGATTGCTGCTCTTATTTTGTTTTATGTAATAGAGAAGCAATTGTATAACCGCGTTACAATTCTGGATGACAAGCAGGTTGTTTTAGAAAGAGCAAGTGAATCTCTTCCTACTGAAGTGAGAGTAAGACATGAGAAGTGGGGAGAAGTGGTTGTAACAGATGAAGTTCGTCTACATGCGATTGTTTCATTCTTTGACAAGATTCGAATAGAGCGAACAGAAGCGAAGGAACGCGAACAAGTATTTACTGGAGAAGTAACGTACTTGAATGGGCATAGGCGTACTTTTGCAGTAGGTGACTTGTTCCAGTACGGGACAAACGTATACGGAAAGCAAGGTATGGATCCAATGATTTCCGCATTTCAAACGTATTTGCTGGGCTTATATTATACGCCAGAGCGTATTAGCGATTTCTTTGCATCAGCAAAGGAAGTTGTCTTGCGAGAAGGCGATGTAGTGCGTACTACGAATCTTGCGCCAATACTTGATTCTATTCGGCAAGCGAAGCAAATTACGGACTATGGAGAAATTCAGAAATTGCTGCAATCACAGAAGAATCCAATCGCTTATATTACTGCTTATCAAAATGGTAAACATGTAAAGAATGAACGCGAGGATATTTTAACGATTTCTGTATATCCTTCTTACTTTGTCGTTCAATATCTTGGCGATAATAATGGGAATGTGATGTATATGAAAGGCTCCCTAGCAACGTTATTTGTAAAGGAGAATGTTTCATGAGAAAGATAGCCTTTTTCTTCTTTTTTCTAGTAATTGGAGGAGCGATGTCTAGTTGCTCTCGAGATACTACCTCTATTCAATATAATAAAAATGGTCTTCCAAATTTAAAAGATCGTCATCTTGTTGCATACGTAGCAGCGCGTGAAGAAGTCGGTGAAGCACTTCTATCATCATTTTGTAAACCACGCGGGTGCACGTATGAATTTATTCGTCTTTCTACTGAAGAGATTCTTAGGAGAGTAGAAGCGGAAGCGGGAAACCCGAAGGCGGATATCATCATTGGCGGCACAGTAGATGCACATCGGATGATGAAGCAAAAGGACTTATCGATTTCTGTTACAAGTAAGCATGCAACTAGCATTTCAAAAACTGTTAAAGATAGGGATAGTTTTTGGTATGGCTATGAAGTAGAGCAGCTTGCCATCGCTATAAATAAAGAGCGGTGGAAGCAGGAGATAGAGCCGCTTGGTCTTTTTTATCCATCAGAGTGGAAAGACTTATTACACCCTGCGTATGCTGGAAAGATTGTCATGCCTGACCCGAATATATCAGGAACAGCATATACATTTTTCGAATCGCTTATTGATATGTTCGGCGAAGAAGAGGCGAAAGGTTATGTAAAGAGTCTTGCTGGGCAAGTGGCAGAAGTAACGATGAATGGTTACATGCCGGTAGAGTATGTTGCAAGCGGTGAATATATGATTGGTATTAATTTTATGGGAGATCAACGGATGCTTCAAAAACAAGGCTTTCCGATTGTAAGCAAAGTTCCAGCGCAGACAGGATTATCTGTTAATGCGATTTCGAAATTAAAACATGCACCGAGTGGTATTATAGCGGATTTATTTATTAATTATTGTTTATCAGAAGAAGCGGGGCATATTTTAGAAAAGGTTTCGTTTGGCGTACCAACGATGCTTGCGAAGAACGAGAAAGAAATAGAAGGTCAGCCTGTTAGAAGAACAAATAAGGATATATCAAATAGTGGGGTCATCGAGATATGGAATAGACAACGTCTCTCTCAGAAATGAGAAAAGGAGAAGAGATGGTATGTTTAATTGGTTGAAACCAGCACCAATGGTAGAAAGATTACCAGCGAATATGATTGATAAAGTATACAGACTACTGCGTCTTCGTGTGTTAATCGGTATTTCGGTTGGATATGCAGCGTATTATTTAGTTCGTAGTAACTTTACTTTATCAAGTACGTATTTAATGAAAGAATACGGTTTTAGTGCTTCTCAAATTGGATTACTAGGATCGGTAATGGCAATTGTTTATGGATTTAGTAAATTCTTTATGGGGAATTTATCCGATAAAGCGTTCGCCCAGCGCTTTATAGCGGTCGGTTTATTCTTATCAGGACTTGTAAACTTATGCTTTGGTTTTGCTCATTCATTTGGAATGATTATCACATTACTTGTACTGAACGGTATTGTACAAGGTATGGGGGCACCACCTTGTAGTATTGTTATGACAAAGTGGTTCTCGAAGAAAGAACGCGGTACAAAAACAGGTATTTGGAATATTTCACATAATGTCGGCGGAATGCTTGTACCACCACTTGTTGGTATCGGTGTAGGTATTTTCGGTGAAAGCCATTGGCAAGGCGGCGTATTTATCTTCCCGGCGATTATTGCGATGGTCATTGCTGTTCTTGTTTGGATTAATGCGAAGGATACACCAGAATCAGCTGGTCTTCCTCCAATCGATGAATATCGTAATGACTATGAAAATCTTGAAAAAGCAGATAATGCTAACAAGATGTCGCCAAAAGAGATCTTGATGAAATATGTAGTGAAAAACAAATTTGTTTGGTACTTATGTATTGCGAACGCATTCGTTTACTTAATTCGTTTCGGTGTTATTAACTGGGTACCGATTTACTTAACAACAGTTAAAGGATTTACGCAAGCACAGTCACATGCAGCGTACTCTATTTTTGAAGGAATGGCGATTCCAAGTTCATTAATCGTTGGTTTCTTAAGTGATAAATTATTTAAGGGAAAACGTATGCCACTATGTGTTATTAGTATGATAGGTGTTGTTATTGGAACGTTTGTATATTGGCAAGCATCTAGCGTACTTGTTGTGAGTATTGCGGTTTCTATCATTGGCTGTTTAATTTATGTACCTCAGTTCCTAATTGGTTTAAGTGCAATGGAATTAGTGCCGAAATTTGCAGTAGGTACAACAGTTGGTATGTGTGGTCTATTCGCTTATGTAGGAGGAAGTCTTACAGCAAACCTAGTTATTGGATTTATCGTTGATAGCTCTGGTTGGGATGGTTGCTTCATCTTACTATTAGCAGGCGGTATTTTATCGACATTATTCCTATTGATCGTTCAACGTGGACATGAGAGAAAAGGTCCTGAAGGTAAAATTGCATAATAGTCTATAGAAGGAGAATCTATCAATTGATAGGTTCTCTTTTTTAATCAAACGTTTGTTTAAAATTTTAGTAGCTGATCACTTCATAATATAAGATGAAATTCGAATTTGTTCTCCCTCTCCATTCGTACTAATTCCGATGCGATTTTTTGCTTCATACGTATCCCTATCAGTTTTATCCCGCATTAACGGGCAGTAATACTCCCACCTCAAAATTCGGCGGGAGCAAAGAAGTTAGGTGGGAGATAAACTGCCCGTAAAAGCCCGATTGGTGAGGGCTGAGAATCAGTGGGGGATGAAGAAAATCCCACTGATTAAAGTTTCACTTTATATAATAACATTTTTAATATTTTATAAAGAAAATTCTGTTAATTCTAAAATTTTATCTTGTTCTAATAATTTAATACTGCTATAATGACCATTAAATTCATTTTTAGATTCATTATTTTAAGAAAGGGGGTTTATTACATTGAAAAAGTTCGCAATTTTCATTCTTTTCTCGATTCCTTTTCTACAGTTGGTATTATTACCTTTCGCTAATCGAATTGAGCCATTTATAATTGGCTTGCCTTTTTTGCACTTTTGGTTATTTTTATGGATTGTGTTAACACCATTATGTACATTTGGTATTTATTCTCTACATAAGTCACAAGGAGGTTCTCTGTAATGAAAGGAAACATAACAGCATTAAGTATCACTGCTTTCATTGTACTAACTGTCGTTCTAATTGGTTTTTTAGCAGGGCGGAATAAATCCGCACGAAGTTCTGTAGAAGAATGGTCTGTGGGAGGCAGACGATTTGGCGGACTGCTTGTCTGGTTTTTAGTTGGTGCAGATTTATATACCGCTTATACATTTTTAGGATTAACGAGTACTGCATATAAAGGTGGCAGTATCGCTTTCTTTGCGATTCCTTATTCTGTTTTAGCCTATTTTATCGCTTATTTTTTCCTTCCAAAGCTCTGGAAAGTTGCAAGTGTACATAAATTAACGACTCTTGCAGATTATGCGAGAGAACGCTTTAATAGTAAGTTTCTCTCTTCACTCATTGCTATTATCGGTGTATGTATGCTAATTCCTTATATTGATTTACAATTAAGCGGCATTCAAGATACGCTTCAAGTAGCTGGTGCAGGTTATATTAATGTAAAGGTAGTCGTCATTATTTCTTTTCTTCTTGTTGCCCTTTATACATTCTTTAGCGGTATTAAAGGACCGGCATATACTGCAATTATTAAAGATATTCTCGTTTGGGCCATTATGTTATTTATGGTTGTTTCACTTCCTATTATCCATTTTGGCGGTTGGAATCCTATGATACATACACTTGCCACTGAGGCACCACAACTGTTAACGATTCCAGATGCAGGACCAAAAGGGATTGTATGGTTTATAACAGCATCTCTCGTATCAGCTCTTGCATTATTTATGTGGGCACATGCAGCAACAGGTGTATTTACCGCTAAAAGTGCTGATGCCATTCGAAAAAATTCGATGTATCTACCTTTATACAATATCGTATTAATACTCGTTATTTTTCTTGGTTTTATTGCATTTCTTGTACTGCCAGAAGATACAAACCCACGTTTTGCTTTATTACATCTCATTCAAACTTCTTATGGCGGGGTAGCGCAAGGATTAGCATACTCGACAATTGCTTTAGCTTCTTTAATTCCTTGTTCCATCATGGCAATTGGTGCTTCCAATTTGTTTGCAAATAACATTTATCGGGATCTTATGAATCCAAAGGTAGATGGTAGTCGTTTAACACTTGTGAACCGGCTGATGGTGTTTGTTGTCATCGGACTTGCTTTGCTATTTGGATTATTGTTCCCAACTGCCCTTGTATCACTGCAACTTTTAGGCGTATCTGGTATGGTACAAATTTTTCCAGCCATCGTTATTAGTTTGTTTTGGAGAAACCAATCAAAAGAAGCAACTATTATCGGGCTCATCATCGGTTTAGTTACTACTTTTACCGTATATGCAACGGGGTATTCTTTCGGAGTCTATGAAGGTTTTTGGGGATTAACTGCAAACGTTCTATCTCTTGTTATTCTCAATCCTTTATTCGTGAAGAAAACAGCAAACAAATCAAACCTAGTGATTCAGCATCTATTTGACGAAAAAGAAACTGCACATCTACATGCAGAAAAAGGAGCATAATACGCATTTTCTATGAAAATTTTGGAGTGATCTAATAAAGTGAAACTTTAATCAGTGGCGGGAGTCTTGTAGCAAACCTAGTCATTGGATTTATCGTTGATAGCTCTGGGTGGGACGGTTGCTTCATCTTACTATTAGCAGGCGGTATTTTATCAACATTATTCTTATTAATTGTTCAACGTGGACATGAGAGAAAAGGTCCTGAAGGTAAAATTGCATAATCGTTTATGGAAGGAGAATCTATCAATTGATAGGTTCTCTTTTTTAATCAAACGTTTGTTTAAAAAGGAAAATGGCATTATTGATCCATTATATATAGAAATTTAACAATTATTTTACAATATCTTCAAAAACAAATGTTAAAATTCAGCAGAAATGAGCAAGGCAAATTAATATGTATAAAGGAGATGCTGGAAAGTGGGGATTTTTGTATCAGAAGTAGAAACGTTTTTATTCTGTTCCGCAACAGTCACACAGCAAGATTGTACATTTGATTTTGTCGTTCGTAGTACGCCGATAGGGATTGGGATATGTTTAGTAGATGGTTATGAAGTAGAGTGGCTTCCGATGAGAGTGGAGACATATTTGAAAGTGAATGGAAGCATGTTTCCAGATGAGGAAGCAAAAGAGGAATTTCGCAAACAGTTAAATAGTGAAACAGGCTGGATGTTGGATAAGCAAGGTGATAACCAAGAAGGCATCGTTCAAAGAGCAATGCGAACTGATGAGTATGAGGCGTTTCAAATGGTAGAAAAGAATATTCCGCGTGAGATGAGAAAGGACGTCACAACTCTTCCGTTAGAGTATGATTTGGACGAAACGAAATTGAGCACTTGGAAGAAACACTGAAACCGCCTTATGTAGGGCGGTTTTTTAGTGAGATGAGTGTGTTTTTGTGTTTCTTAAAACTTGCTTAAAATATAAGTCATTATATTTCTAAACATTGGAATTTTTGTTACAATATAAGTGATGGTGTAAAACTTTGTAAAGAAAGCGTAATAATGTAAAAATATATAAATCCATTTTGATTTTTCCACATATTAGTTGCGGCTATGAAAACAAAAAAGGAGCTGATTGCTTCTATGCATGTCCGGATGCTCTCTCCCTCCTAAAAAGAAAGGGTTTATGTCGGTTTTTAATTTGGATCTATATAGTTATCGTTTTCTGAAAGTTTTATATAATTCTATAATTACTATATTAAGATATAAAAGGAGCGAGAATATGTTACCAAATACCGTTCGTACTCCAAACAAAAAGAAGAAATGGATCATCATTGGGGTTATTGCATTAATTGTCATTGTTGCGGCCGTCAATATCTTTTTAGTGCAAGGGAAGAAACAGGGCGCGGCAAAAGGAGACGCTGTTAGTTTTGAAAAAGTAACAGAACGTACACTCAATAATACGAAGTTGATTTCCGGACAAGTAAAACCTGGAAATATTGAGAGCTTCTACGCAGATCCGACCAAAGGAAAAGTGAAGGATATTGCGGTAAAAGAAGGGCAAGAGGTAGAAAAAGGAACGAAATTATTCTCTTATGATAATGAAGAAATTAACTTACAGCTGAAGCAAGCTGAGCTTGATCAAAAAATGGCAACTATGCGCTATGATCAAGGGAAAAAGAAAATAGATTCATTAAAGAAAGAGATTAAGAAAGCAAAAGATAGTGGTGCTGGCAAAGAAGTAACAGATCCTATGGAAGAGCAAGTAAGTGAATTAGAAATGGGACAAAAAACAATTGATCTTGAGAAAGAAAAAGGACAATTACAATCCCAAGAGTTACAGAAAAAACAAGGTGAACTCACAATTTATAGTAATTTCGCTGGTGTTGTACAAAAGCTAGATAAAGATGCAGCACAAAGTTCAGCGCAAGCAATGGGTGGACAAGGAAAATCATTTTTACAAATCGCATCTAAAGATCCGTTCCAAATTCAAGGGACATTAACAGAACTTCAAAAATCACAAATTCAAAAGGATCAAACATTTACTGCAACAGCAAAAGCAAATAGTAAGAAGAAATGGACAGGGAAAATTACAGAAATAAGTGAATTCCCGACAAGTGCAGAGATGGCACAAGGAGCTGGTGCTGAGGGAACACAAAACATGTCTCAGTATACATATAAAGCAAGTCTTGATGGACAGGAAGGTTTATCACCAGGCTATCATGTATCACTGCAAGTAAACTTAGAAAATAAGAAGATGATTGCTGTTCCTAGTAAGAGCATTGTAGAAAAAGATGGCGAACCATTTGTTTATGTAGAAGAAAAAGGAAAACTGCGTAAACAAAATGTGAAAAAAGGTTCTACTGATGGAGACTGGACAGAAGTTCTTGAAGGCGTAACAGTGGGGCAAAAGGTGGTTAAAAATCCTTCCGACAATGTATATGACGGAATGGAAGTGAAAGAAAAATGATTACGTTAAACAATATTCATAAAACATATTATCAAGGGAAACTCGCGGTACCGATTTTACATGGTATTAGTTTAACGATTCAAAGCGGTGAGTTTGTTTCAATTATGGGACCATCTGGTTCGGGGAAATCAACGCTTATGAATATTATCGGTTGTTTAGATCGTCCGACAGAAGGCGAATATATGTTAAATGACGTGAATATCTTAACAGCAGACGAGGCAAAACTAGCTCTTATTCGTAATGAATATATCGGTTTTGTATTCCAGCATTTTAATTTACTACCACGTTTATCAGCGGTGGAAAACGTTGAACTTCCACTTATTTATGGCGGTGTGAAGAAAGCAGAGCGCCGCCAAAGAGCTCTTGAAGCCCTTGGGAAGGTTGGATTATCTGACCGCGTGCATCATTTGCCAAGTGAACTTTCAGGTGGGCAAAAGCAGCGTGTGGCTATCGCTCGCTCTATCGCGAATGATCCAACGTTTATTATGGCCGATGAGCCAACTGGTGCCCTTGATACGAAGTCTGGACAGCAAGTTATGGACATTTTCACAAAGTTAAATGAAGAAGGCACGACGATTGTTATGGTTACGCATGAAGAGGAAGTTGCTGCGTATTCTTCGCGCCGCATCGTTCTAAGAGACGGGAAAATTACAGAAGATAGAAGGTGTGCGGTATGAGTTTACTAGATAGTATGAAAATTGCCCTATCTTCTATTCTAGCTCATAAACTGCGCTCAGCGCTTACGATGCTCGGAATTATTATCGGCGTTGGTTCCATTATTACTGTTGTTGCG
>NZ_JAJJBY010000021.1:0-83615 GCF_022625245.1 Bacillus sp. TL12
AATTTAGGAGTGGCTTTTTTGATGTGTTGGGAAACAGGAGCTAGGAGGCTCTTGTTTTTTGTTGTTATTTGTCGGTTGGTCAATATCCTTTGTCGAATCGCTGATATATTCAAATTTACGCCGATATATTGTGGGAAATGGTCGATATATTTGAAAAATCGTCGATAAAATTTCATTCACCATTTTATCCCGCATTAACGGGCAGTAATACTCCCACTTCAAAATTCGGCGGGAGCAAAGAAGTTAGGTGGGAGATAAACTGCCCGTAAAAGCCCGATTGGTTCAACTAATAATCAGTGGGGGATGAAGAAAACTCCCACTTATTAAAGTTTCACTTTATATGAACTAGCCTTGGCAGTTCATCATGGTTCTTCTTATAGTTTTGTAACATTTCCTTTTTAGCATGGCATGAGAAAGCTACTCTAATTAAGGTTTGCTACCATATGTATAATTAGAATTTCTTTTAGAAGTAGTTAAGGAAAAGTTAAGAAACCGACTTTACTATATGCATTGTATACGAAAGTGTACATGTTTTTGAAAAGATGAAGGAGGAAATTTTCTATGAAGAAGAAAAAAACAGTTGGATATTTAGTAGCTGCCGGAGCCTTATCATTAGGAATCATCGGAGGAGTAGGTGTTCCTGCTTTCGCGGCAACGAACGATGCCAATTCTACATCAGAGGCGGAACAAACGACAAAAGGAAATCAGAATCAAAAATTAGATGAAGCAACAAAACAAAAAGTACAAACGATTATGGAAAACGCCAAAAAGCAATTAGCCGAAATAGGTGTAACTCTTCCGGAAAAAGGGAAGCGAGAAGAGATGTTTGCGAATCTTGATGAAGCAACGAAAGAGAAAGTAAAAGCGATTATGGAGCAGAAGAAATCCGGTACATTAACGCACGACCAAGTAAAAGAGAAATTAGCGGAATTAGGTGTGAACCTTCCGGAAAAAGGGAAGCGTGGTGAAATGCTAGCAAACCTAGATGACGCTACAAAAGAAAAAGTAAAAGCAATTATGGAGCAGAAGAAATCCGGTACATTAACACATAAGCAAGTAAAAGAGAAATTGACGGAATTAGGTGTAACTCTTCCGGAAAAAGGGAAACGAGGAGAGATGTTTGCGAACCTGGATGATGCTACAAAAGAAAAAGTAAAAGCGATTATGGAGCAAAAGAAAGCAGGAACATTAACGCATGAACAAGTAAAAGAGAAGTTAGCGGAATTAGGTGTAAACCTTCCTGAAAAAGAGAAGCGAGAAGAAATGTTTGCAAACCTAGATGATGCGACAAAGGAAAAGGCGAAAGCAATTATGGACAAAGCAAAAGCACAATTGACTGAGTTAGGTGTTGATTTTCCAAGTAAAGAGCGCAAATTTTTTAATGAAAAAGGCGAGTAACGAATTGAAATAAAGAAAGTATAAAAACGATTGATAGAAGTTTCTTTCGTCTGGGCAACCGAAAGAAACACTAAAAAGCTTGTTTTAAGGACAGATTTCTCTCTTGAAGAAATCTGTCCTTTTTTATCGGAAATTAGAGAAATATATGAGGTTCTGTTATAATATAAGAAGACATATTTTTTATATGTTATATAAAAATATATATTGATTATTTCTAAAAATTCAATATAATGAACAATAACTACAAAATTCGACATCAAGAAGTGATGATGAGGACACGATCAATTTTTTACGATTCTCAGAGAGGGAAGCCTTTGGCTGTGAGCTTCCTAATACGAAGAAATGGATTACCACCTCTGAACTGCAGCAGTGAATGAACATCTAGTAATTGCTTGCCGGCAAAAACCGTTATCTAGACTTGAGAAATTGGTGAAGTGTGTTTTATTTTATCAATTAAACAAGGGTGGAACCACGAATATAACACTCGTCCCTTTTTTAGGGAGGAGTGTTTTTTTATTTCATTTTTGTATCACACTAGAATTGGAAGGAGGATACGCAGCATGCATCATGATGAGAAAAACAAAATTGGTTTAACTGTAGCGCTATCTATCGTTGTAGGGACTATTATTGGGTCTGGTGTATTTATGAAGCCAGGGAGCGTATTAGATTACTCAGGGAGTTCTAATATGGCAATTCTCGCTTGGGTAATTGGTGGATTGTTAACATTAGCTAGTGGTTTAACGGTAGCTGAAATTGGAGCGCAAATTCCGAAAAATGGTGGATTGTATACGTATTTAGAGGAAATTTATGGGAGCTTTTGGGGATATTTATCCGGCTGGATGCAAACAATTGTATATGGTCCAGCTATTATTGGGACATTAGGTTTGTATTTTAGTTCTTTAGTGGTTAACTTTTTCTATTTAGATAAATTATGGAATTTACCGATAGCAATTGGAACAGTTGTATTTCTTGGTGTTGTAAATAGTATTGGAACAAAATATGGGGGGATTGTCCAAACCGTTACGACAGTTGGAAAGATGATTCCAATCGTATTAATTGTTGTGTTAGGTTTTTGGAAAGGGAATAGTGATATCTTTAATGTAGTTGTACCAATATCAGAAAATCAAAGTATTGGGATGGCGATTTTAGCAACGCTATTTGCGTATGATGGCTGGATTTTACTTGCCTCTATCGGCGGTGAAATGAAAAATCCAACTAAGTTATTACCTAAGGCAATGACGGTAGGAATTTTAATTGTAACAGCTGCTTACGTATTAATTAATTTGGCATTATTAAACGTGTTACCAGCAGCGAAGATTGTAGATCTTGGGGAAAATGCGACAGCGACAGCGGCAGGTATGCTCCTTGGAGAATATGGCGGAAAAATCATTAGTATCGGTATTATTATTTCTATTTTCGGTTGCTTAAACGGAAAGATTTTAACATTCCCGCGTATTCCAATGTCAATGGCAGAACGCGGACAACTTCCATTTTCTAAGTTTATTGCAAAAGCTCATGAGAAATTTAAAACACCTGCAAATGCAATTACTTTTGAAATTATATTAGGAATTATTTTAATGATTATTAGTGATCCGAATAAGCTATCTGAGATTTCCGTATTTATCATTTATATTTTCTATGTAATGACATTTATCGGTGTCTTCATTTTACGAAAACGCAATGAAGGGAAAGAACGTGCATACAGCGTACCGTTATTCCCAATCGTACCAATTTTAGCGATTTTAGGGTCATTATTCGTAATTGGAAGTGCGATTATTAATGATCCAGTAAGCTGTTTCTTATCAATTGGTATGGTGTTTACAGGACTACCAATTTACTGGTATTTAAATAAGAAAAAAGAAACTCAAGTGTAAAGAATGAGGATGATATAGATAAAAAACGCATGGAGCATTCATGCGTTTTTTTATTATTTTTATTCTGTTATTCATGAGAGGTAAGAGTTTCATCGTCTTGAAAATATTTGGTTTTAGTCAAAATCATTTTCTTCTTCGATTTTTAAGATTTTTCCTGTTTTTGCGAGTATTTCTACCTCGAATAATCTGTTTTGTGGTGTCAAAATGAATATTTCATAAACTAAGACCCCATGTTCTAAATCCATGTCTACATGTAGAATTTGCCCAGGTATTTGTTTTAGGGCGATTTCTTTTGCTTGTTGCAGAGTAATTCTTTGTCTAAACATAGGTGCTGGGTTACCATGATAGGCATTTCTATACATTGAAAAACCCCCCTCATTTAATCATGTTATTTATCCATATGTATTAGACAAGGCAGTGGTGCAAATAGATAAATTCCATTTCATCTTTCCTTATTTTTGTTCTTCATTTTATTTGTGAAAAATTTCTAAATGCATATAGGAGAATTTACACTTGATTGCTTTTGTTATTTTGGTTACTATTGTTGTAGTAACCAAAAGTGAACGAGAGAAAGTGTGGGGAAAAACTTGAATTTTCGTGTGTATATTTTAGCCATTGCGGCATTCGTAGTCGGGACGGTTGAGTTAATTATTGGAGGAACGCTCGATTTAGTAGCAAATGATTTAGGTGTATCTATTAGTGCGGCAGGTCAACTTATTACAATATTCTCGGTTGTATTTGCTCTATCGGGACCTATTTTATTAGCGGTGACAGGGAAAATTGAGCAGAAAACATTATATATCGGGGCATTATCTATTTTCTTAATGGGTAATATCATTTCAGCATTTAGTGTGAATTACGGAATGTTAATGTTCTCAAGGGTTATTTGTGCGGCAAGTGGATCACTTATTATCGCGTTATCTGTAACATTAGCATCTAGTGTAGTAGAACCTCATTTCCGTGCACGTGCAATCGGAATTATTTTCATGGGGATTAGTGGGTCGCTTGTACTTGGTGTACCATTAGGTCTTGTACTTGGGAATGCATACGGATGGCGTGCGCCGTTTGTTTTAATTTCGGTATTAACGGTTATAGCAATTGCTAGTATCTCTTTATTTTTAATAAAGGTTCCACCGGTAGCTGTATTGTCTGTAAGAGAACAAATTGCTACTTTGAAAGATAAAAAAATCGTGAGTGCACAGTTAACATCGTTCTTATTTTTAACAGGGCATTTAACACTGTATGCATATTTAACACCGTTTCTAAAAGATGTGATGCATGTGGAAGCAAACTGGATTAGCGTGTTTTACTTTATTTTTGGTATTGCAGCAGTAATCGGCGGCGGATTTGGTGGTTGGCTTGCAGATAAATGGGGATCAAAGAAAAGTATTATCTCTATTATTATCGTCTTTGCATGTGCCATCTTTATCTTGCCGATGATGACATTCTCATTCCCGTTATTTATCATCATGATGGGACTTTGGAGCATGTTAAGCTGGGCGATTTCACCAGCCCAGCAAAACTATTTAATTGAAATTGCACCGGAATCAGCTGGTATTCAACAAAGTTTAAATAACTCAGCGCTTCATTTAGGTATCGCACTTGGCTCAACAGTGGGCGGAGCTGTTATTGAACAATCGTCTGTTATATATAATGCTTGGGTAGGCGGCGGTTTTGTGATTTTAGCATTACTTTGTGCAATTTTCTCAATTACGAGAGGACAATCTACTCATGTGGCAAAAAAAGAATCTATCGTTTGATAGGTTCTTTTTTTGTTGGGATTATGTAAAATATTGTTAATTAATAGAAAGTTCACTAAAAAGGAGTGATAGATATGATGAACACAATGGCATCTAGTATAGGAACTTTTTTGGCGTTAATCCCTATTCTTTTAATTGTATTCGTTTTTCGATGGATTCGGCTTATGTATATCAATTCTGAAGAGCAATTAAAACAAAATGAAAAGATCATCAGATTGCTGGAGGAGATAAAGCAGCAAAACGAAAAATAGCAAAGGAGCTGCCCTTTGCTATTTTTAATATCTCAACTTCATTAAAATGCTTCGTATCTCTTCATCATTCATAAAAAGATCGTTATGCTTCTGTGTAATTTTTGCAAGAGCAACATCATGATAGAAGAACTCTGTAAAGAACTTCACGAATGGCTGGGACATTGTTTTCATTGCTTGCCATGATTCTTGCTCTACCCCAGCAAATAAAATTTCACGATCATCAATAATAAGAAGTAAGTAGCGTTCTAGTGCATTAGGTTCTTCCGTTGGGATAAGAAAATGAACGTTTTCAAGTTTTGTTTCTACATTACCGACTACAAGTGCCTCAATATCAACGCCTTGTGTTGCTTTTGTTTCAAGTAAAGGAAGATACTCCAAAAATGTATCATTCCAAGCAGAAATGCGGATAGAGTGTTTCGCTTCTTCTACTAATTGTTTACTTTGTATTTGAATAGAAGATTGCATTTTTAAACTCCAAACGCGGTCATCTGTGAAGGATCTTTTTGAAATGTTTGTTTGAAGTTCTTTAATATTTGATTGAAACTCTGTCGTTAATTTTTGAATAGCAAGGTCTAGTGGCAGGGCGGTATATAACTTTTTCTTTTCTGAGACGGAATCCATGACCATTCCTTTATCGATGAGGCGCGCTAATACCTCATATATTTTTGCCTTTGGAACACCTGAATGTTTTACAATGGTTGTTGCATCTAGTGGCTCAACGCTTGAGACTACGACTTCATATGCCTGGCTTTCATATTGTGAGAAACCGAATTTTTGTAACATAATGCCTCCCGAACAAGATAGATTCTATATCTATACTAAGAATAAAGAAGTATATGCATTTACACAAGTGCTTCAGTTTTTAACCAGGAAAAAGAAAGAATAGAGCCCGAATGGACCCTATTCTCTCTTGTCTATTTAATTATGAAGTGCCTTGAACATAAGTGCACCATTGTTTTCAGTAACAGTTAATGTACCGTTAATTGCTTGAGTTGAGAACTGCTTTGTTTGAAAGTAATCTTTTGAACCGAGTTTTTCTAATATGGTATTTAAATCTTGCTCGCTTAGAGATGAATCAATAGAGCGAATAACAGTCTTTATTGTAGAATAAAAGGCATCGATTTCTTCTTTAGATGTACCGGACCCGGCGATAGCAACAGCGGCAATACCACCAGTTGCTTTATAAATGGAAACACCTAATCCAAATCTGGTATTAAATATTCCGTTATATGTTGCGATTTGTGCTGTTTCCGTAAAGAGTTTAACGTTGCTAATGCTAATGCCATTTGAACTGCCAACTGAGTTAATTGCATTTACTAGCTTTTGCATAATTTGTGCTGTATCTACTGAAGCTGGTGGTGGAGTTGGATTAGGTGGCGGAGTTGGGGTAGGTTGTGGGGTTGGACTAGGCATTGGGGTTGGTTTAGGTGCTGGTTCTGGCTTCGGTTCAGGTTTTTCCACTGGTTTTGGATCCTTCTGCCATATGTCGCACGCTGTTGTTCCAAATAGAAGAGGAATAGCTAATAAAGTAAGAAACAACTTTTTCATGTGTCCACTTCCTTTCAAAAGGATAAGGTGATTAAAAAAGGGTAACATCAATATATGCACAACAGATGGAGAAGGATTACTGCGAATAAGCATATTATGAAAAATAAATTAAAAGTATAGTTATGGTTAGTAAAGTCGGAGAGAGTTTTGTACAATAGAAATGAAGCAAATATAGGAGGGAAACGATCATGGCAATTGTTGATGTATCGATTATTCCAGTTGGAACAGGTAATCCAAGCGTAAGTGAATACGTAGCAGAAGTACAAAAAGTGTTAGAGAAAAATGCGGATCGCGTGAAGTATCAATTAACACCGATGAATACAGTAATTGAAGGAGAGCTTCCTGTATTACTCGAGGTGATTCAACAAATGCATGAGGTACCATATACAAAAGGTGCAAAGCGTGTAGCGACAACAATTCGTATTGATGACCGTCGTGATAAAGAAAGTACGATGGAGAAAAAATTAAATTCTGTTCGTTCGAAATTATAAGAGAAAAGCAGCGGATTTCGCTGCTTTTTTGTATGGATAAATTAGGCAAGACAGTGGTGGCCGTGATACACTTTTTTATTATGGATGGTGAAGGTGCGGGAAGGAGGCAGAAAAGATGAACAACAAATTTAATGAGCAGTTTGATGGTTTACTTGAAAAGTATACGGAATTATTGCTAGGAGAAAGCAGTCAAGAACGAAAAGAACAGGTGCAAAAGTGGGCGCTGTACTCTTACATTGCCAAGACGATGCCAGCTTTAGTTAAGCATTGGAATGAGACGTATCCAGATGGAAAAGAAGAAATGGTGAACTTAATTGCGGATATTAAAAGACTAAATGAAGAACATCGAAAAGATAAATAAGAGCTGATAACTTGGAAAAGTATGTGAATGGCTACTAAAAAAAGCTTGAGGGTGAATAGACCTCAAGCTTTTAATTTATCCCGCATTAACGGGCTGTAATACTCCCACCTCAAAACTTAAGAAAATGCGAAGAAGTTTAGGTGGGAGATAAACAGCTTATAAAAGCCCGATTGGTGAGGGCTGATAATCAGTGGGGGGGTGAAGAAAACCCCCCACTGATTAAAGTTTCACTTTATCCAACAAAATAACTATCTATAAAGGAATTGCTTTATAGTGTCGGAGTTATTTCTAAACGCCAGTCATTGCATTGCATGATACTCCCTGGCGGATATTCAAAATCACACTCACTAATAAATAAGAAGCCGAGTTTTTTGCAAATAGCGTTTGAAGCAGGATTACGGATGGAAGGAAAAGCATGAATGAATCTGTGCTTTTGTTCCATTCTAGCATGAGTGATAGCTTGTTCAATGGCTTTTGTTGCGATTCCTCTACCTTGAAATGCTGGTAGGACACTCCATCCAATTTCGTACACGGTTTCTTCTTGCCAGTAGTTGTCCCAATAGCCAACACTACCAACAATTTCGAGTTGCGGGAGTAGGACGATGTTAAACATACGTCCGGTCCCAAGTCTACTAATCCTAAGGTACCGTTCGTGGCGAGCAAGGAGTTGTTCTTCGGTTTCAGGACCTCCTAGGTATTCTAACATCTCAGATGTATTCATAAGACGAAGTAAAGTAAGATTGGCTTCGTTCCAAGGTTTAATCTGAACTTGTTGTGCACTCATTTTTTCTGTCATTTTTCACACTCCAAATTATAAATTTCCATCCCGACAAAATTGTATGTGCTATGCAAGGGAGTACCTTTAAGTGAAACTGGGATCTTATGTTTTTATACTTTCTATGCTTATTTCAACAGAAATCTTCTCTTACCTTTTACACTACTTAATTTTTATAGGTGGGAATTCAGTACATGCAAGGTCTTATATTTGTATTCATTTTCAGTCATATTAATATCTTTATATAATTTATAGAGAGAAGTAAGAGATGTGATGAGTATTGTCGAATTTTTATTTTAGGCTAGTTACTCACTTGTTTTTCTAGTTTCTTTTTAAATGTCGAAAAATTTTTTTAGATATTTAAAAGCGACATTATAGGCTTTTAAACATTTTTATAGTATTTTATAAATTATCTAAATAATTATTTGTATCAAATAATTTTAAACAATGATATAATTTTGAAGAGGGGTAAAAAACAGATAAAGTACAGTCATAGGGGTGAATTACATGGAACAATTAATGCGCAATTCGTTTCTTTTTCTATCAAAAAATAAAGCGTTAACAAAACTGGCTAAGAAGTACGGTTTACGCTTTGGTGCAGGGCGCTTTGTCGCAGGGGAGACAATTGATTTAGCTGCTGCAGCTATTAAACAATTGAACAAGCAAGGCCTTTGTGTAACAATCGATTATTTAGGTGAGTTCGTTGATAATGAAGCAGAAGCAAATGAAATGGCGAGCCAATCGATTGAAGCAATTCGCGCAATTGGACGAGAAAAACTTGATTCACAGCTTTCTTTAAAAATGACTTCTATGGGATTAGATATCTCAGATGAAATCGTAATGAATAATATGCGCCGCATTTTAGAAGCTGCAAAAGAAAACGGTGTGTTTGTTACGATTGATATGGAAGACTATACGCGTTGCGGGAAAACAATTGATATCTTTAAGCAATTAAAATCCGAATACGATAATATCGGTACTGTTATTCAAGCGTACCTATATCGTACAGAAAAGGATATTGAAGATTTAAATGCATATAGCCCAAATTTACGTCTTGTAAAAGGTGCTTATAAAGAGCCTGAAGAAGTTGCGTTCCCGGACAAGAAAGATGTAGATGACAATTATAAAAAAATTATTAAAATGCATTTATTAAATGGAAACTATACAGCTATTGCTTCACACGATGAGGCGATTATTGAATATACGAAGAAACTTGCCAAAGAACATAATATTTCACGTGATCAATTTGAATTCCAAATGTTATATGGTATTCGTACAGAACGTCAACTTGAGCTTGTAAAAGAGGGCTACAAAATGCGTGTTTACGTGCCATATGGAAATGACTGGTACGGCTATTTCATGCGTCGCCTAGCAGAACGCCCAGCAAACGTTGCGTTCGTTTTAAAAGGAATGATCAAAAAATAACCAAGGAGAAAAATACTCCTTGGTTATTTTAATTGCTTGAATGCGTAATGTGCCATCTTTTTCGTATCTGGATATAACTGAGTACGAGTAGAAGAAAGTACAACGTTAATAACTCGTTTACCATTTTTTTCATCGACTGTTACGACCGTATATTTTCCTAAAGCAGATAAACCACTTTTACTTCCAATTGCATATGGGTCATCGTAAAGTTCTTCGCGGCCATAGTTTGCGATTTTTGGAGACCGCTGTGAAGTATGTAATGTTGTGCGCGTTGTGTTCATATAATCTAGCACAATCGGATACTTCAATGCTTCTTTTGTAATGATTGCGATGTCATAAGGGGATACTTTATTGCCCATTGCATCAGCTCCGCTCGCATTTTTAAAAGTCGCATGCTTTGTTCCGAGCTCTTTGGCCCTCGCATTCATCATTTTTACAAATTCCTCTTTTGATCCTGCAATATGTTCCGCAATGGATTCAGAAATGGGATCGGCACTGATGATGAGCATCAGTTTCAGCGCTTCATCTCTTTTTAATTTTTCGCCGGCACGAAGCTTAATTTTCTTACTTTGACTCTCTGTTTTTATCGCGTTCTCTGTGATTGTAATTTCTTCATCCTTTTTCACATTCTCTAATAATAGAAGAGTTGTCATCATCTTTGCTATACTTGCTGGATAAGAGCGCTCTTGTTCACGTTTTCCATATAGAGTTTCGCCAGTATTGGCATCAATTGTAATGGCGTATTTGCCTGTAATAGCAGGCTGATTAGCTCTTACGTCTTTTTGCCTGTTTGCATAAGAGCAGAAGATCATACTTGTAAACAGTGTAGCAATCATCACAATCATGATTATTGTTCGTTTCATTACTTAGTCCCTCTTTTACTTATGTATACAAATAAATTGGGCAGAGAAGCAGCCCACTACTCATTATGCCACGTTCTCTGCCCAAAAATATAGCGGAAGTTCAAAAAGTCCGGTAAAGATAGCTGTCGCATTTCTTCGTTACGTCGCCAGTCCGGTACTCATGTAGTTCCATCTACACTCCGTATCCTCCTGGCTTCCGCGCCTCGAACTGCTCGGCTCTCTTTATCCTCCTTTTTGAACAAACACATATAGCGGAAGTTCAAAAAGTCCGGTAAAGATAGCTTTCACATTTCTTCGTTACGTCGTCAGTCCGGTACTCATGTAGTTTCACCTACACTCCGTATCCTCCCGGCTTCCGCGCCTCGAACTGCTCGGTTCTCTTTATCCTCCTTTTTGAACAAACACATATAGCGTTATTTTTCACCCATGTTATGTTTTTTGTATTGCTGGTTGTTACCTTGGCGGCCTTTTTCGATACCGCGATCTACTGGTCCTGCATTTCCTGTTACACTTGCTGCGCTAACACCTGCTTTTGAAGGGTCTTTCTTAAGTTTTCCCATATATATTCCTCCGTTTTCGTCAAATTCTAAAAAAGGAAAAAGCGTATTTTATCGCGAAAATACACAGTTATAGGGTAACCGAATAAAAGAAAAGTATTTATTTCAGAAAATTTTATCAATAAATATATTGCGAAAATTTAAACTATATCATATATTTATTAGTAGAGGCTCACTCATTGATTGCGACTTATGTCGAAAAATTGAATGAGCATTCATTCAAGAATAGGGGGAGAAATGAATGTTCCAAATTAAAAAGGCTGCTGTTCTCGGTTCTGGCGTAATGGGCTCAGGGATTGCTGCACATTTAGCCAATATCGGTATACCAACATTACTGCTTGATATTGTGCCACAGGCGCTTACGAAAGAAGAGGAAGCGAAGGGGCTTACATTAGAACATAAAAGTGTGAGAAATCGTTTTAGTAACGGGGCACTGCAAAAATTAGTAAAGCAAAAGCCAGCTCCTCTTACGGTGAAAGATAATTTAGCGCTGATTGAAGCAGGGAATTTAGAAGATGACCTTGAGCGTCTTGCTGATGTAGATTGGATTATTGAGGTTGTTGTTGAAAACTTAGATATTAAAAAGAAACTATTTGAAAAAGTAGATGCTGTTCGTAAACCTGGCTCGATTGTGAGCTCAAATACATCAGGTATTTCAGTTGAAAAAATGGCAGAAGGTCGTTCAGATGACTTCCAAAAACACTTCTTAGGAACGCACTTCTTTAACCCACCACGTTATTTAAAACTTCTAGAGATTATACCGACAAAAGAAACAGATCCACAAGTGTTAAACTTTATGAAATTATTTGGTGAAGACGTTCTTGGAAAAGGCGTTGTTATCGCAAAAGATACACCTAACTTTATTGGAAACCGCATCGGTACGTACGGATTACTTGTAACATTGCAAGAAATGATTAAGCGCGGTTATAGCGTTGGGGAAGTTGATTCTGTAACAGGTCCGTTAATTGGTCGTCCGAAGAGTGCAACGTTCCGCACGTTAGATGTTGTTGGTTTAGATACATTCGTTCATGTTGCGAACAATGTATATGAAAATGTACAAGAAGAAGAGCGCGATGTATTTAAAGTACCAGCTTTCATGCATGACATGCTTGATAAAAAATGGCTTGGAAGTAAAACAGGCCAAGGCTTCTTCTTAAAACAAGGAAAAGAAATTTTAGAGTTAAATCCTGAAACAATGGAGTATGGAGCTCGTAAAAAATTAAAAGCTGCTTCTGTAGAGTTAAGTAAACAAGAAAAAGGATTAGCGAATAAATTGAAAGCGCTTGTATACGCGAAGGATCGTGCAGGAGAGCTTTTATGGAATATTATCACGCCAACCCTTCTATATTCTGCAAAGCTTCATAAAGAAATTGCAGATGATATTGTTGCAATTGACCAAGCGATGAAATGGGGATTTGGCTGGGAGCAAGGGCCGTTTGAAATTTGGGATGCAATTGGCGTAGAAAAATCCGTTCAGAAGATGGAAGAGAACGGAAAAGTTATTCCGGCATGGGTGAAAGACATGTTAGAGAAAGGGTTTAGCACTTTCTATAAACATGATAACGGCGAAAGCTATTACTACGATAACGGCGAATACAAATTGATTGAACGCAATAAAAAAGCAATTTCTCTTAAACAATTAAAAGAGAAAAATGGCGTACTAAAGAAAAATAGCGGTGCAAGCTTAATCGATTTAGGAGATGGCATCCTTTGCTTAGAATTCCATTCGAAGAGCAATGCAATCGGTATAGATATTACACAAATGATTAATTACGCTGTTGATGAAGTTGAAAAGAACTACAAAGGCCTTGTTATCGGAAACCAATCGAAGAACTTCTGCGTTGGTGCAAACCTTGCGATGATCTTAATGGAAGCGCAAGATGACAACTACTTTGAAATTGAATGGGTTGTGAAAAACTTCCAAGATGCGATGACAAAAATTAAGTACAGCTCTAAGCCGGTCGTTGCAGCGCCATATGGTATGACGCTTGGCGGTGGTACAGAAGTTTGTTTACCAGCAGCTAGCATTCAAGCTTCTAGCGAAACGTACATGGGACTAGTAGAAGTTGGCGTTGGTTTAATCCCTGGCGGTGGCGGTAACAAAGAACTATATATTAAACATTTAAACAAGATGGCAAACGGTGTAGAGTTTGACCTACAAAAAGTTGCGAATAAAGTGTTTGAATCAGTTGCGATGGCAAAAGTTTCAACATCTGCACAAGAGGCTGTTTCTCGCAACTTCTTAGGCGATAAAGATGGTATTAGTATGAATGGTGATCACTTACTATACGATGCAAAACAAAAAGCTCTTGCTTTATATGAAGCGGGTTATAAAGCACCGATTCGTAAAAAGATACCGGTTGTTGGTGAGACAGGATATGCGACGCTTTTACTTGGAGCAGAAGCAATGCACTTATCTGGTTACATTTCCGAGTATGACTTACACATTGCGAAAAAGCTCGCATATGTCATTGCTGGTGGAAAAGTGCCGTACGGAACAGAAGTTGATGAGCAATACTTATTAGATGTAGAACGTGAAGCATTTATTAGCTTAGTAAGTGAGATGAAATCACAAGCAAGAATGCAGCACATGCTTGTAAAAGGAAAGCCATTACGTAACTAATAACGAGGGGAGATATCGTTCATGAGAGAAGCTGTCATTGTTGCGGGAGCAAGAACGCCAATTGGTAAGGCAAAGAGAGGTTCATTAAAAACAGTTCGTCCTGATGATTTAGGAGCATTAGTAGTAAAAGAAACGTTAAAGCGTGCGAATAACTATGAAGGGCCAATTGATGATTTAATTTTTGGTTGTGCGATGCCAGAAGCAGAACAGGGATTAAATATGGCGCGTAATATCGGCGGATTAGCAGGACTTTCTTACGATGTTCCGGCTATTACAATTAACCGTTACTGTTCTTCAGGACTGCAAAGTATCGCTTACGGTGCAGAGCGCATTATGCTTGGTCATTCTGAAGCTGTATTATCTGGCGGAGCTGAATCGATGAGTTTAGTTCCAATGATGGGGCACGTCGTTCGTCCGAATAGCCGACTTGTAGAAGCGGCTCCAGAATATTATATGGGCATGGGTCATACAGCAGAGCAAGTTGCTGTGAAATATGGAATTTCCCGAGAAGAGCAAGATGCATTTGCGGTAAGAAGTCATCAGCGCGCAGCGAAGGCATTAGCTGAAGGGAAATTTGCTGACGAAACAGTGCCTGTCGATGTAACGCTTCGAACTGTTGGAGCAAATAATAAAATTCAAGAAGAAATGATTACATTCTCACAAGATGAAGGCGTAAGAGCAGATACGACATTAGATATCTTAGGGAAATTACGTCCAGCATTTAACGTTCGCGGTTCTGTAACTGCTGGTAACTCTTCGCAAATGAGTGATGGAGCAGCATCCGTTCTTCTAATGGACCGTGAAAAAGCAGTGAGTGATGGTATGAAGCCGCTTGCAAAATTCCGTTCATTCGCGGTAGCTGGTGTACCGCCAGAAGTAATGGGAATCGGACCAATTGCGGCAATTCCAAAAGCATTAAAATTAGCAGGATTAGAGCTATCTGATATTGGCTTGTTCGAGTTAAATGAAGCATTCGCATCTCAATCGATTCAAGTTATTCGTGAACTTGGTTTAGATGAAGAAAAAGTAAACGTAAACGGTGGTGCAATCGCACTTGGACATCCACTTGGTTGTACAGGAGCAAAATTAACACTATCTCTTATTCATGAGATGAAACGCCGCAACGAGCAATTCGGTATTGTAACAATGTGTATTGGCGGCGGCATGGGAGCTGCTGGGGTGTTTGAATTACTATAAAAAAGTGCAGGTGGCTTGCTCAGAACAGGAGGGCGTTGGAAGGGGTGAAACGACCGACTGTTCTAGCCGCCGGAACTAGATTAGATAAAAAGTGGAAGCGGCTCGTCCAGAACAAGAGGACATTGGAGCTCCTGACATAGAGGCGCTTTTTGCCTCGGAGGAAGGGGCGAAATGGCCGACTGTTCTAGCCGCTGGAACTGGATTAAATAAAAGAATGGGAGCAACAAAAGGGTATAAAAAATAAAAGGGAAAGCCAGCTTCTTTCAAAATGAGAGAAGCGGCTTATGAAAATATGAAGGAGGAAATTTTCATGGAGAAAACAGTAGGAAGCGCAGTTAAGGGCGGAAGCTTTTTAGTTGATGAGATTACGATTGATCAAGTATTTACACCAGAGGATTACAGCGATGAGCATAAAATGATAGCGAAAACAACAGAGGACTTTATCGTAAATGAAGTTCTTCCAGAGCTTGAATATTTAGAGCAACATGAATTTGATCGCTCTGTTCGCTTATTAAAAGAAGCTGGCGAGCTTGGTTTACTAGGAGCTGACGTACCAGAAGAGTACGGCGGAATTGGTCTTGATAAAGTGAGTTCAGCATTAATCGCAGAGAAATTCTCTCGTGCTGGCGGCTTCGCAATTACACATGGTGCTCATGTTGGGATCGGATCCCTGCCAATCGTTTTATTCGGTAACGAAGAGCAAAAGAAACAATATTTACCTGCCTTAGCAACTGGTGAAAAATTAGCTGCATACGCATTAACTGAGCCAGGATCTGGATCTGATGCATTAGGCGCAAGAACAACAGCTCGTTTAAATGCAGAAGGTACACACTATGTATTAAATGGTGAGAAACAATGGATTACAAACTCTGCTTTTGCTGATGTATTCGTTGTATATGCAAAAGTTGATGGCGAGCACTTCACAGCATTTATCGTTGAGAAAGAATATCCTGGCGTATCTACAAGTCCAGAAGAAAAGAAAATGGGTATTAAATGTTCATCTACTCGTACATTAATTTTAGAAGATGCACTTGTTCCGAAAGAAAATGTACTTGGTGAAATTGGTAAAGGTCATGTTATTGCCTTTAACATTTTAAATATCGGTCGTTATAAATTAGGTGTTGGTACAGTTGGTTCTTCTAAACGTGCGTTAGAAATTTCAGCACAATATGCAAATCAACGTCAACAATTTAAACAACCAATCGCTCGCTTCCCATTAATTCAAGAAAAATTAGCGAATATGGCAGCGAAAATTTATGCAGCTGAAAGCTCCGTATACCGTACAGTAGGCTTATTTGAAAGCCATATGAGTACATTAACAGAAGAGCAAGTAAAAGACGGTAAAGCGGTCGCAGCTTCTATTGCTGAATATGCAATTGAGTGCTCGTTAAATAAAGTATTCGGTTCTGAAGTATTAGACTACGTAGTAGATGAAGGTGTTCAAATCCATGGTGGTTACGGATTTATGGCAGAGTACGAGATTGAAAGAATGTACCGCGATTCTCGTATTAACCGTATTTTCGAGGGAACGAACGAAATTAACCGCTTAATCGTACCAGGTACGTTCTTACGTAAAGCAATGAAAGGTGAATTACTACTTCTTCAAAAAGCACAAAAATTACAAGAAGAGTTAATGATGATGATGCCTGAAGAAGTAGGCGATGAGCCATTAGCACTTCAAAAATATTTAGTAAATAATGCGAAGAAAATCGGCTTAATGGTAGCTGGATTAGCTGTTCAAAAATACGGTAAAGCATTGGATAAAGAACAAGAAGTTCTTGTTAACATCGCTGATATCGTAAGCAACTTATATGCAATGGAATCAGCTGTTCTTCGTACAGAAAAAGCAATTAAAGCGACTGGTCTTGAAAAGAATAAACAAAAAGTATTATACACTGAAGTATTCTGCCAAGAAGCGTTCAACCAAATCGAAGCAGACGCGAAAGAAACAATTATCGCAGTTGAAAATGGTGATATGCTGCGCATGATGTTATCAGCGCTTCGCAAATTCACACGCCACACGCCGCTTAACGTAATTCCGAAGAAGCGTGAAATTGCAGCGAAGATTTTAGAAGATGAGCGTTATACAGTTTAATTGTATATGTGAAATAGCAGTCAAGTTTGTGAACTGCACCCTAATTGTTAGACACAGTCTACAATTGGAGGTGCAGTTTTTTATGACTAAATTTATGTTAGAACGGAAAAAATACTATTATAAACAAAATCGTATGATTTATTAGGAGAGCAGTGGGGGGCTTTCTTGTATTGCTATCGAAACTAAGTTAGTAGTTCCGTATATAATTGAGTATAAATATATGAAATATTGCATATCGAAATAGATTGTTCTTGTTAAATTTAATTCATATAATGATAATATAAGAATTTTAAGTATTACAATTGATGTTCTAAAAACAATGAGTCTTACAGAGTTTACTTTCTGATAGTAGGCTAAGCATAACTATCAATTATTCAGGGGGGCATTGTGAAAAATTTTTATATATTAATTTAGGTACGTAGCCTTGTTTAATTCATAACAATAGCAGGAGGAGAAAATGGGGATATTTAGGATTTGTTTTTATGTGTTTTGTATTATAGGTTTTTCGATTAAGTTTTTTCAAGGACTAATTGTTGAGGACAATTTTTCGTGGTGGAACTTTGGTTTGATGTTAACATTTATTATCATGTTCCTTATTGATTTAGCTGAAGTAAAAAAAATAAAAAAGAATAAGAAAAAAGATTAATAAGGGAGTACGGTTATTGAGGCTGTACTTCCTTATTAATTTGAAAAATTATATTGTGAATAAAGAGACGCCATAAGCTCTAAGTATGTATTCTTTAATAGTTCTTGTTGAATGAAAGGAATTCAGTTTATGAACAAAAGTGTGAATTTATATTCAAATAATAAAAAAACAAGTATATATTTTATAGGATATCTATTTTTCTTTTATTGTACGTGGACATTAAAAGAATTATGGTTAATTCAATATATTTATGGGTTTAATGATCAGATAGTTCCTTTTTTTTCTGCTTTTTTTAAGATAACAATATGGATTATTCCAGTTTTGGTCTATATCAAAGGTTTTCTTCATGAGAAACCTTTGGATTATATGAAACTAAATATAAATATTTTCAAAGGATGCTCATGGGGAGTATTCCTTTCTTTGTTGATGGGGCTGCGATTTATTATTGAAGTTTATGTTGTCAAACAGCAAACTTTTAATGTTTTTTCAAATAGTAACAACTATTTAAATGTGTTTTTAATAGCAGGATTGACGGAAGAAATTGTATTTCGTGGGTTTATTCTGAATGAATTAACGAAAAGATTCACATTCTTAAGGGCAAATGTCATTACCGCATTCTTATTTTTAATTGTTCACTACCCAGCTTGGTTTTATAGTGGTGAATTATTCGATTTATGGTATCATTTTTACATATTTTCTTTAGGTCTTTTGTTTGGCTATATATATAAAGAAGTTAATTCTTTATGGACTGTGATTATTTTACATTCTTTTCATAATTTATTTGTAATAATAAGTTAGGGGGAGCTTTACTAAAGACTAAGAATGAGATTAACTGTTGGATAAAAGTGATGTTGATGGATTTTTGAATTTTTAGTGAGCTGGATCAAGTGTGAGGTGTCTAAAAAAGTTTTAAACACATACATTGTCCTAGTGATTTCCTCTGTGAGAAAAAGAGGTTGTAAGGTTATATAAGGCAATAGGTTTGAAGTGAAAAGGATTTGTACTAGGAGTAATTACTTTTAGTACAAATCCTTTTTTATCTAGTTGTTATAGAGTACGTAAAGCAAGTTGCAACTTTAGAGATTAACTAATGGAGGAAAACGCGATTTTTTGTAGGCTTGTTGAAGTTTGCAACGAATGCTTTATTTTCTGTGATTTTTTTAAAAATATGGGGTATTCCAATTTACAGTTGAGGGAGATATGTTTCTGTAAAATCATAGATGTATCTTGAGAGTTTCAATTAAGTATATGAATTAGAAGAAAATGATATAAATTAACAGAATATGCAATATTTCATATTCTATTAATTTATATGTAAAGATATATTGGTATATGTTATATTATTTTTTGTGAATTAACACTAATTCCAAATATAAGAATTATTAAAAAGGAGAGAATTTGATGATGAAAAAATTACCAATCATTGCATGTACTTTAGGGTTGAGTTTAGGTTTATTGGGAACATCTGTTGTAGGTGCGGCAAGTGATTCTTCGAAATCATTTGTAAAAGAAAAAATTTCTACTGTTGAACAGAATAATGATGAAGGTGTACAACCAAGATGGGCAGCTAAGGTAGCAGGTGCTGTTGGAGGATTTGTTGGTGGTATGTTAGCTGATTCCAATGCTCTTAAATCAAAAGCATGGAGTACAAATGGTTCTAAAGGTACAAATTATGCATCTGCTGGAGGAATGGTTGGTGGTCATGCACCAGCTGCGGATATCCCTGAATTCGGAATATAAAAACAGAATATTAAATATATTATTTTAGAAAAGAGGAATTATAATGAAAAAATTACCAATTATCGCATGTACTTTAGGGTTAAGTTTAGGGTTATTAGGAACATCTGTTATAGGTGCGGCAAGTGATTCTTCGAAATCATTTGCAAAAGAAGAAATTTCTACTGCTGTAGAAGATAATAATGAAGGTGTACAACCAAGATGGTTAGGTAAATTTGCTAAAGGTTTTGCAAAAGGAGTTGCTGGATCTGCAGCACTAAATGCAGCAACGAATGGTATTGGTTCGTCATCATCTGGTGGTTATTCTTCCAGTTGTTATGCATCTGCTGGAGGAATGGTTGGTGGTCATGCACCAGCAATCGATGTTGCTGAATTTGGAAGATAATTCGATTTCAAAAGATAAAAGTTTAGGATATCCCTAAACTTTTATCTTTTTAAGTAGGAGTGATATTAATTGAAAAAAATAACATTTATATGTGTAGTAATATTTGTGAGTTTTCATATGACAATGACATTACTATACAATTCTCCGGTAAATCCAGTAAAAATAAAATTAAATAATATTATTAATAGTTATATGGAACCTCTTTTCGCCCAAAATTGGCAACTATTTGCTCCTGATCCTATTAGTACGAATATGGATATTATAACGAGAGGAGTGTATAAGGATTCCAATGGAAATGAAAAAACAACAGATTGGATTAATTATACAAAGACTTTCACAAACGGTTTACAAAAAAATAGACTTGATATAAATAGATTAACACTTTCTGGAGTACGCAATGCAGGATCTAATGTTCAGGAAGGCCTCGCAAAAAATAAAGATTTCTTTAAAGAGTATAATACAAAAAATAATGTGGATTTATATATTCTTTATGATGTTTCGAAACGTGTTTTAGTAAAAGAATATGGTAATAAATTTGAAAAGATAGAAGTAAGAATGCTTAATACAGAATTTCCTGAATACGGAAAAAAAGGTAAGGTTAAAAAGAAATTTGTCACATTACCTATTAAAAATATATTAACGCCGGGTGATTAAAATGAATGATTGTATCAAGGTTTTTGAAAATTTTTATAAATATACTAAATCAAGTAAACATTATTTAATTGGAGCAAGTATTTTAAGGATAGTTGTAGGAATTCATGTAGCTATTACTTATTTAGTGTATTTTTCTAAAAGGTATGAAGTTTGGGGGCCAGATTCATTCTTTCCTGTAAATTTTATAGAAGAAGGTTTTTCCCTTTATGCTATTAATAATTCAATTCTATATTTTAATATTCTATATTTAATAGGAATAATAATAAATACATTATATTTATTGGGTATAAAAACTAGAGTGACAGGTATTTTGAATTTTATAATGGTTTATTCATTATATGTTAGGAACCCTACAGTCTTAGATGGAGGAAACAATGTTTTAACTATTATTTTATTCTTTCTAATGTTTGCAGAAGTAAATAGATATTTTTCTATTATGAAAGAAAAATCTACAGAGATGAATCAGTTTTCAAATATGATTCATAATTTTGCGCTATATTTATGTCTATTTCAGGTATGTGTTCTTTACTTTTTTGCTGGATTAGCTAAATCACAAGGGCATATGTGGTACCATGGGACAGCGTTATATTACATATTACAAATTGATGAATTCACACAACCAGTACTTGCACAATTTATTATTAATTCACCAGTACTTCTAACTCTAGCGGCTTATAGTGCAATTTTAACGCAACTATTTTTCCCCTTACTTGTGTTTAATAAATATTTAAAAATACCTATTCTTATAGGGTCTATTTCATTTCATTTTGGTGTTATTGTGTTAAATGGGCTTGTGCAGTTTGGGCTTATAATGATTGCCTTAGATCTTCTTTTCTTAACAGATAAGGAATATAAAAAGTTTTATATAGTTTTGAAAAACTTTATAGAAAGAAGGTTTCAAAATAATGCATCTTCAAAAAAAGTGGAACAAAATGCTTCCTAAAAACAAAATAATCATATATTTTGATGGTTATTGTATCTTTTGTAATAAAATAGTAGGTAGTTGGAAAGAAAAAGATCACTATAATTTATTACAATTTAAATCTTTTCGTGAAAAAGAGAATCAGATGGAATTAAATATAGAAATTGAAGAATTAAATAAATATATACATGCTATGGATCATCAAAACAAAAAAATATATAAAGGGATAGATGTGGTAATTGAAGTGTCGAAAAGAATTCCACGGTATTGGTTAATCCTTCCTATTCTTTACATATCTAAAATTACTAGGATAGGAAATATTGTATATTCAATTATTGCTAAAAACAGAAAAATAGTCCCTGTTAATAAATGTACTGAAGATAACTGCTATATTGACCTGTATAACAAGAGGGATAATTGAATATTAGAATTTATAATTATCAGTTTTTTATAATTATTATTGAAATTTCCTTTTTATAAGTACTAAGAGATGGAGAGAAGTTTAGTGATATTTCCTCAAAAAAATGATAGAACTATACCATTATTTATTTCTATGTTCGTATTTCTTTTAATTTTAATGCCTTCAAATTGTACTAGTGCAGAAGAAAAAGAAAATTTTTATACAATACAAGCAAGACATGGTGAGAGTTATAGTGAGTTGATAAATCTAGCACAAAAAAATAAGGCACAAGTTATATATTCAATTGAAGAACTTGGGATTATACAAGTAAAAACAACAGAAACGATTATAAAAGAAATAGGTTCGAGTTCATTAGTCGAAAACTTTAACCTTTCATTAAGATCTGTGAGTTCATCATTACAAGAAGATGAAGTTAAAAATATACCTCTCCCATCTAAACTATGGGATCTACAGTGGGATATGAAACAAGTTACGAATAATGGTGAGAGTTATAAAATATTTTCAGGAACAAAAAATGTTACTGTAGGAATCATTGATTCTGGTTTGGACATAAACCACTCAGATTTAAAAGATAATGTTCTATCAGGATCGAAGAATTTAGTTCCTAAGGGTGGATTCAGAGGTAAAGAAGTCGAAGAAACTGGGGAGTTAGATTTATTAACCGATAAATTAGGGCATGGTACTCATGTTGCAGGGCAAATTGCTGCTAATGGTAATTTGAAAGGGATTGCACCAGGGATAGGAATTAAATCATATAGGGTATTTGGCGAACAAAATGCAGAGTCATTATGGATTATAAAGGCCATAATAGAAGCTGCAAAAGATGATGTGGACGTAATTAATGTGAGTTTAGGTGACTACTTAATAAATGGATTAGCTCTTTCAAACAATAAAGAATCAAAAAATAATATAGCAGAAATTAAAGCTTATAAAGATGCTATTAAATTTGCAGAAAAACATGGAAGTGTTATAGTTGCAGCCGCAGGGAACGATTCACTGAATGTAAATAATAAGCAACAAATGTATGATTTTTTTAGAAAAAAACTTAAAAATGATGGGATACAAATAAAAGGGAAAATCCTTGATATTCCAGCTAGTTTACCTAGTGTAGTTACAGTTGCATCTGTAAGTCCATCCAATGAACATTCTCTATTTTCTAACTATGGAGCTAATTTCATTGATATAGCTACTCAAGGTGGAGATACTAGATTGCTAGAACAGTATGGAGAGAAGGTTTGGGAAGAACAAGAAATGTATAAGAAAGAACGTATACTTAGTACTATACCAGATCAAGGATACTTTTATGGATATGGAAATTCTATGGCAGCTCCTAAAGTGTCAGGAGCTTTGGCATTAATTATTGATAAAAACCAATTGAAAAACCAACCTAAAAAAGCGATTAAATTTCTTTATAAATATGGTGTAGATAGAGATCCATATAATACAGATTTATTTGGGAAAGGGACTCTTAACATATATAAAGCGTTAAGTAAATAATTATTAAAGTGAGAGTATGGATTATTCCCATCTTAAAAAAGAAAATTTTTAATCAGTGAGGTGACGGCATTTCTAGTGAATGACTATTCTTTACATGAAGTTGTCCTCTATGTACATATTTGTATTGTTTCTTTCTGAATGGTGCAGTTGGGTTACTGCCTGTGTTCAGTTAAGATAACATGATTTATTTATAATATCGGTTTTAAGAAATGAAACGGCCAATGAACAGAAAGTTATTTCCTTATATGAATATGGAATATAACCGAAGATGCAAATGTTAAAACCCATGTCCTTAGACATGGGTTTTAACACAGTTTTTTTATGTAATAAATTAATAGAGACTAGGGAGATAATAAAGTGAATTTCCGAAAAATAATTAAGGTTTTTTTATCGTTAACATTTACACTAATGTTAAGTTGCACATTTATATTGATAACACAATCACATGTAACTTATGCTGAAAAGTCAGATCAAGTATACAAAACATTATCAACAATTCAAATGGATGATAATGTAATTAATGAAGATCGATTAGGAGAGGCATTAAAAGAACGAGGGATAATTAATGAAAATGCTTCCAAAGAAGAAACAGCCAAAGTAGTTGAGAATTACATAGATAAAAAAAGAGGCGAATCGCTAAGGAAGGAAAGCATTTCTTATAACTATTCAGAGAAGGTATCTGATTTTATAAAAAAAGAAAAAGAAGTGACTATGAATGAAAAAAAGAAAATGCAGCAAAAAATAAAAAATGAAAGACCTCTTCCGGTACCACCTACTAGTAAGAAAAACATGAATAAACAAGTTCCTACGGCTCCTGCAAAGCAGGCGGCATATAATGGCCCAGTTCGTACTGATAAAGTACTTGTATTACTTGTTGAATTTAATGATTTTAAGCATAATAACATTGATCAAAAAGCAGGATATATGTATTCACAGGATTTTAGTAGGGAGCATTATCAAAAGATGTTATTTGGAAATGAGCCATATACTTTATACAATAATGCAAAAGTGCAAACGTTTAAGCAATATTATCAAGAGCAATCTGGTGGAAGTTATGACATTGAGGGATATGTAACAGAATGGCTTACAGTTCCAGGGAAAGCTGCAGATTATGGGGCCGATGACAAGAATGGGCGTGATAATAAAGGGCCTTTAGGTCCGCGTGATCTTGTAAAAGAAGCTTTGAAAGTAGCGGCAGAAAAAGGATTAGATTTATCACAGTTTGACCAATATGATCGCTATGACATGAATGGAGATGGAAATCTAAATGAACCGGATGGTGTAATTGATCATTTAATGGTAATACACGCAGGTGTTGGACAAGAAGCTGGTGGGGGGAAACTGGGTGATAATGCTATATGGTCACACCGCTCTAACTTAGATATAATGCCCTATGCAATTGAAGGTACAAAGACAGCTGCTCCTTACTGGGGTGGCGCTGTAGCAGCCTATGATTATACAATAGAACCAGAAGACGGGGCTGTTGGGGTATTTGCACATGAGTTTGGTCATGATTTAGGACTACCAGATGAGTATGATACAAATTACACAGGAAATGGATCACCAGTGGAAGCTTGGTCTCTTATGAGTGGTGGAAGTTGGACTGGACGTGTTGCGGGTACAGAACCTACTAGTTTTTCACCTCAAAATAAGGAATTTCTTCAAAAGAATATGGGGGGGAACTGGGCAAATATTATTGAAATAGATTATGATAACCTGAAAAAAGGAATTGGTTATGCAACCTATTTAGATCAAAGTGTTACAAAGTCAGTTCGTCCAGGCCTTATACGTATAAATTTACCAGATAAAGATGTAGAAAACACACTACCTAAATTTGGTAAAAAATACTATTATAGTATGAAAGGTAACGATTTGCATACTACATTAGAAACACCCCTATTTGATTTAACAAAGGCAACAAGTATAAAATTTGACTATAAAACATTCTATGAAATTGAAACTAACTATGATTTTTTAAATGTATACGTAATAACGAAAGATGGAAGGAAAGCATTAATTGATAAAATTGGTAACAAAGACGTTGTAGATGGTAAAGACACAACAAACAATACGTGGATTGACAAGTCTTATGACTTAAATCAATTTAAAGGACAAAAAGTAAAGTTACAGTTTGAGTATATAACAGATAGTGAACAGACAATGAATGGTTTTAGATTTGATAATTTAAGATTATCTGTGGATAATCAGATTGTTTTCTTTGATGATGCCGAAGGAGATTCAAAATGTATTTTAAATGGATTTGTTATTTCTAACGGTTTTGAAAAGAAAAAACATAATTATTATTTAGAATGGAGAAACTATTCAGGAGCAGATAAGGGATTAAAAGCTAGCAAGGGAGCTATATACAATAAAGGATTGGTTGTATGGTATGCAGATGATAGTTTCACAGATAATTGGGTTGGAAAGCATCCGGGTGATGGATTTCTAGGTGTGGTAGATTCTCACCCTGAAGCAATTGTTGGGACTACATCTGGAAAATCAGTTGTTGCCAAAACAAACTACCAAATTGCAGATGCAGCTTTTTCTCTGGAACAAACACGACCATGGCAACTTCAAAGTGGGTATGGTGTATTTAATTATCAGGCATTACCGGGTGTAGCGGTGTTTGATGATTCCAAGAGATATAATAATAGTATAATTCCAGATGCAGGTCGTAATATTCCAAATTTAGGGCTAAAGTTTCAGGTGGTTGGTCAAGCAGAAGATTATTCTGCGGGAGCGATTTGGCTCCGACGTTAATCATTTATTTTTTGAAGCATTACTATCATTAGTGTTTATTTATATGTTCGGATGTTATGTAATGAAACATTAATCGGAATGTTGAATTGTTTTTTATGAGGATTTGAGAAAAACCTTAGAAGAGATTCTAAGGTTTTTCGTGCATATAATCCAAAAATAAATAAATACTAAATGATGAATGACCAAAGAAAGGAAGGGAATTATTATGCCAAATTTAACAGAGCTTGAGCTTGAAAATTTACGTCATCTTATTGGGGGACATGCGACAGTTGCGAACAAATTAGACCAGTATGCACAGCAGTGTACAGATCCTCAATTGAAGCAAATGCTGCAGCAAGATGCACAAGCGGCAAGAAATACAAAACAACAATTAATGTCCTTTTTAGGCTAGGAGGGTATCGATTATGAATGAAAAAGATATGGTAAACGATTATTTATCGGAACTAAATGCTAGTTTGACTAGTTATGCGAATTACATAGCAGAGTCAAATAACGAACAGTTACATCAAACACTGATTCACATTCGAAACCAGGATGAGATGAGACAACGTAATGTATATAAATATGCATTGCAAAAAGGGCATTATAAACCAGCTGCTCCTGCAAATCCAGCGGTTATTCAGCAAACGAAAAGTCAATTAAGCGCACAGTAATGAATAAAAAAAGCGAGTGAATTATCATCTGATATTCATTCGCTTTTTTATTTATATATATGTCAATAAAGATGTATAAAATATTTTTCCAGTTGTAACAAATATGACGAAAACAGAGTAGCGTGTTTCACAAAGTATCCATGGTTTCTATAGTGAGAATCTCTATAATGAAGAGTGTAAAGAACAAATATTACATAATGACTTAGGAGAGATTCTGATGAATAAAAACACAAGAAAAATCGCAATTATTGGTACTGGATTAGTAGGATCAAGCTGTGCGTATTCAATTGTGAATCAAGGCGTCTGCGAAGAGTTAGTATTAATTGATATAAATCATGAACGTGCAGTTGGAGAAGCGATGGATTTATCACACTGCATTAATTTTACAAATACAAGAACAAAAGTATATGCAGGTAGTTATGAAGACTGCAAAGGTATGGACATTGTAATTATTACAGCAGGTCCAGCCCCAAAACCAGGACAAAGTCGTTTGGATACTCTAGGAGCAAGCGCAAATATTATGGAAAGTGTTGTAGCAGGTGTAATGGAAAGTGGATTTGATGGCATTTTCTTAATCGCATCAAACCCAGTTGATATTATTACTTATCAAGTTTGGAAATTGTCTGGATTACCAAGAAAGCGTGTGCTTGGTACAGGAACATCTTTAGACTCTTCACGTTTAAGAACAATTTTATCTGAAATGCTTGAAGTGGATCCTCGTAGTATTGACGGTTACTCATTAGGTGAGCATGGCGATTCACAAATGGTTGCTTGGTCTCATGTTACAGTCGGCGGTAAACCATTCCTGCAAATTTTAGATGAACAAAAAGAGCGTTTTGGCGAAATTAATTTAGATGAAATTGTAGAAAAAACTGCAAAAGCTGGTTGGGAAATTTATAAACGTAAAGGAACTACTTATTATGGCATTGGTAACTCACTAGCTTATATCGCACGCTCAATCTTTAATGATGATCACCGTGTAATTGCTGTTTCAGCCATTTTAGATGGTGAGTATGGTGAATATGATATTTGCACAGGTGTACCAGCAATCATTACAAGAGATGGTGTGAAAGAAGTCGTTGAACTAAACTTAACAGAAGCTGAAGAAGGCCGATTTGCACAATCAAATGATATTTTACGTGACTATATGAAAACAATCGGTTACTAAACTAGGAGAAGGTGAAACAGATGAAGGAATATATAATGTCTCGTGTTTTTAAAGGTTCTGCCGGAATAGCACAAGGTATTTTCGTATCCCTTGGAATTGGTTTACTTATCGAAAATATAGGAAGAATCGTTGATATTCCGATGTTAATTACAATTGGAGTTGTTGCAAAATCATTGATGGCGCCAGCAATTGGAGCAGGAATTGCTTTCATGCTTGGAGCAAACGGACTTGTTATTTTCTCAGCGATGGTTGCCGGAGCGATTGGAGCAGGATCCATTTCGATTACTGAAGCTGGTCTAATCATTAAAACTGGTGAACCAATCGGTGCACTTTTAACTGCAACTTTAGCAGTTTATATCGGTAAACGATTAAGCGGAAAAACAGCTTTAGATATGATGCTTGTTCCATTTGCAGCAATATTAGGTTCTGGTATAGTCGGCATTTGGTTACCTCAAAATATTAGTCCTGTTTTAAATACAGTTGGTGCATTTATTAAAGATAGTTCAGCTGGTAGTCCATTTATTGCTTCTATCGTACTTGCGGTTGTTTGGGGACTGTTACTAATCTCACCAGCGTCATCAGCAGCTTTAGCGATTGCACTTAGCCTAGACGGCGTTGCAGGCGGTGCAGCACTTGCAGGATGCGTCGCTCAATTTATTGGATTCTCTGTTATCTCCGCAAAAGAAAACAATTTAGGTGGTATTTTAGCACAAGCACTTTGTACTCCGAAAGTACAACTGCCGAACATTACTAAAAATCCAATGATTCTCGTCCCAACTGTCGTCGCCAGCGCCATTGTGGGCCCTGTATCTGCCCTTATCTTCCATCTGGAAGCAGGTAAAGAAATCGCAGGTCTTGGATTAAGTTCTCTGATTGCACCAATTAATTTAATTTCCAGCCAAGGATTCGGTGTTATTCCAGCGATGGTTATCACTTACATCGTAATTCCAGTAGCTGTTTCTTATATCATTTACATCGCACTAAAAAAAGCAGGTCGCATTCATTCAGGCGATATGACTGTGCCACAATCTTAATCGCCAAACAACATATTGCACTTGAAAATCTCCTTTACAATAGATAAAAGCAGACTGAAGAAGCTACAGTCTGCTTTTTTGTTTACATTTTATGATTTTGTTTTACCGGTACTGTCACCGTCTCTTTTACTAATACTAGCTGAATACCAAAATATAGTATGCTTGCTAGCGTTATTCCAGAAACGGCATCTACGAATGCATGCTGCTTCGTAAATAGCGTTGATAAAATGATGAGTGTACCAAAGAAAGTAAGAATATAATATTCAAAAACATGTTGTTCTCGTCGTTTAAAGGCAGCTAACATAATGACAAATGTTGTAAGCACATGAATGCTAGGGAAACAGTTTACGGGTTGATCAATACTATAAATATAGCGAACTAGTTCAGAAAATACGTCTGTTCCAACGACGGTTGGACGCGGTACAGTCGTTTGCCAAAAGTAATAAATAGAAAAACAAGCAAGCTTTCCAAGAATTACACTACTTAAAGTGACATAATATTGCTTTCGATCAGCAAAGCAGTAATAAATAAGTGCACCGTATAAGTATGGAAACCACAGCAAATAAGGAATAATAAATGCTTTTACAAACGGAATCCAATCATCTACTACAGTTGTAACGTTTACAGCGTGAACAATAGATTTATTTAATACATCGTACAGGGGACTTACGAGTACGAGTAGAAGTATATAACTTAATGGAACAAAAGATGAAAATTTATATTTTTTCATGAGTATCTCCTAGTATTTAGTAATGTAAGTAAACCCAGTTGATTATAATATAGAAACTCTAAATGAGCTATCGATTTTACTTACATTTTCTTGAATTCACCTTACATTTTTGTCACTTGACTTAAGAAGGGGAGGGTGCTAAATGAAGCGTTTCTTTTATTTTTTCGTTTTTATATTGTTATGTCTAGTGGGTGCTGGATGTGCAAAGGATAAAGAAGGAGAGAAATTAGAATATAACGGGAGAGCACTCGTAATTGGAGTTGTTGGTGAAAATCCGAAAGATACGTTTAGAAATATAAAGTTTGAAAACATAAAATTAAACGAAATGAAAAAGAAATCCGGAGAAGTAGATGGTTTTCTTATAATGAAAGAGTACTTTCAAGAAGCGTCGAAAGAGCAATATAAAGACTTGTTTTTATCGTTAAAGAAACCAGTGTTTTTTATTGGCTTACAAGATAAATCGTATTCGATTTTTCTTAAAAAGAATATGGAGTATAATAACGCGCCGAAAGATGCAAATGCTATGTACACGCAAGGTTTCGCAAATATTGGAAGTGGCGAAGGACAACAATGGGGAATTGGTTTAACGAACGGTGGTAATGCAGACGAAAGTATTCATAATATGTATATCGTAGTATTTCAAACAATTGCAGATTATTTGAATAGATAATGAGGAGCCTTTGTAGAGGGCTTCTTATTTTTTTCTTTTTAAATAAACGTTTGTTTAAGACGTATGTTCGCTTTTGGAGTAGCTAATCTACTAATCAAACGTTTGTTTAATATATATGTTCGATTTTTATATGAAAACGAAATGAGAGGAAAAAAATTTTATATATAGAAATGGCGGAAAATAAGGAAAATTTGCAGGACAAACGAAAATTGTGACGAAATAAGTCAAAGTTTAGAAAAGAATCGTTTGAAATAATAAAACGTTTTCTATATGATAAAGATAAAGGTTAGCAAAAAGTAGGTGAATTTATGACAGTAACATTTTATTCATATCCAAAGTGTGGCACATGTCAAAAAGCGAAAAAATGGTTTGAGGCAAACGATGTAGCATATGAAATGATTCATATTGTTGAAAATCCACCGTCAAAAGAAGATTTGCGTAATTTACATGCGAAAAGTGAATTGCCATTAAAAAAATTCTTTAATACAAGTGGAATGCGTTACCGTGAACTTGGCTTAAAAGATAAGTTAAAGGAAGCAAGTGAGGACGAAATGTTCGAACTTTTAGCATCTGATGGCATGTTGATTAAACGTCCACTCGTAACAGATGGCACGAATGTAACACTTGGTTTTAACGAAGAGCAGTTTGAAAGTGTGTGGAAAAAGTACCAATAAGGTATTTTTACATAATTAATACATTCACTGGAGGTACAGTCATGAGCATTCCAAATCATTTACGTTACTCTGAAGAACACGAATGGGTAAAAGCTGAAGGCAACCAAGTTGTTATCGGTATTACTCATTTTGCACAAAGCGAGTTAGGCGATATCGTATTCGTTGAACTTCCTGAAGTAGGTGCAACACTTGAAGCTGACGAGCCATTCGGAAGCGTAGAATCTGTTAAAACAGTTTCTGAATTATACGCACCTGTAAGTGGTAAAGTTGTAGCAGTAAACGAAGAATTAAGTGACCAACCGGAGCTTGTTAACGAATCTCCGTACGAAGGTGCATGGATGGTTAAAATTGAACTTTCTGATGAAAGCCAATTAGAAAAGTTATTATCTGCAGAAAAATATGCAGAAATGACAAACCAAGACTAATTCTAGTCAACAAAAAGGATAGCCTGTGTGCTGTCCTTTTTGTTTTGTATTGTGGAACGAAAGAGCGCCTCTACGCCAGAAGCTCCATCCCCCTCACATTCTGAGCGAGCCGCCCCGCTTTTCTTTGCAAAAATAAACAGGAAACAACATGAAAATATCGAATATACTATATACTAAAGTAAGGTTGTTTTATAGTATATGGTGATCGGGTGATGACATATGGTCTATGTAGAGAAAGTCATTATTGTCGAAGGAAAATCAGATAGAAGAAAGATTGAATCTATTATTCGTGAACCAGTGGAAATTGTTTGTACAAATGGTACAATTGGTTTGTCGAAAATGGATGAGCTCATTGATCAGTTTTTTGATAAAGAAGTATATGTGCTAGTGGATGCTGATGCTGCAGGTGAAAAACTTAGAAAACAATTTCGAAAAGAATTCCCGCAGGCCGAGCATATTTACATCGATCGTTCGTACCGTGAAGTGGCGACTGCTCCTTCTAATCATTTAGCGAACGTATTATGGGGAGCTGACATTGACGTTTATACAGAATATTTACGGTAAGGAATGATAGAAGTGATTGACTGGACAAGTGCTGAAGCTACAGCTCTAATAGCAGACCAAGAAAAAACAGTGTTATATGTATATACACCAATGTGTGGAACATGTCAATTAGCAAAGAAGATGTTAACAGTGGTAGAAGCGACTATATCTGAGTTGGAAATAGGAATGCTGGATTTAAACTATGCGCCACATTTAGCGCGAGAGTATGAGATAGAAAGTGTACCTTGTTTACTCATATTTGAGCTTGGAACACTTGTGAAGAAAATATATGCATTTCATTCGGTGGAATATTTATATACAGAATTACAGTAGGCGGCAAAGTTTTTGCCGCCTCGACATATTTCTTGGGAAATATGCCTGAACGATAGAAGGGATACGTTATTTGTCGAGAGAAAGTAACAGGATTGCTGTTTGGGAAGATGGAATGGTATTAGTAGAAAGTGAGATGAAGGATGTGACTAGAATGGGATTATATTCGTTGCTTCAATCATTTGTAACGTATGCTAATAGCCAATATCATCTAGAACCGCTTCTTCGGCAAGGAGAAAAAACGATTAATTTTCGTTTTGGAGATGAGTATTGCTCACTTCAAATTTCAAGAGAGTATATACAGCTTTTGAAAGAGACACAGGGAACGGAGCAACTTATTTGTTTTCAGGAAGAAGATTTAAGACGATTAGTTACTGGAAAGGTTCGGTTGCAAACACTATTACACAGCGGACGTGTGCAATATAACGGAACGTATCGTACGATGTTATTATTAGAATCTGTATTTCATATATGTAAGCCAATGCCAGTAGGTGCTTAATAGTCTGAAGTTTCGTTTTTTAAGAATTTTTTTGTTGACATAGTGGATGTATGTTGATACAATTTAGTTCATAAAATATAGACAATTTCATAAATTTTAAATCAGACGAAAATTAAATCTGATTTCTCTTATCAAGAGAGGTGGAGGGACTGAGCCCTATGAAGCCCGGCAACCGTCAATTTTTATATTGAAATGGTGCCAATTCCTGCAAAGCAAATGCTTTGAGAGATGAGAGGAAGGGATCATGTTGATATACGCATATAAACCTTTCTGCTCATTCTAAAAGCAGAAAGGTTTTTTTGTTGTTTGAATGAGGAGGACATTCGAATAATAAGAGGAGCGATAGCGATAGATTTCTTGCATGAAAAATAAAAAATTGTGGAGTAAATCTAAACGAGCCGCTTGCGCTTTTTATGCAATCCAGCTCCAACGGCTAGAACAGTCGGTCGTTTCACCCCTTCCTATGAGGCAAAGAGCGCCTCTACGTCAGGGGTTCGGGCGTCCTCTTGTTCTGAGCAAGCCGCTTGCGCTTTTTAATTCAAAAAGGGGTGAACATCATGATTTTATTGGAAAACGTAAAGAAAATATATAAATCAAAAAGCGGTGATGTCACTGCTGTAGATGATGCCAATTTAAAAATAGAAAAAGGCGAGATCTTTGGTGTTATCGGATATAGTGGCGCTGGTAAAAGTTCTTTAATTAGATTATTTAATCAATTAGAGAAACCAACTTCTGGACAGATTACGATAGCGAATCGTGTTATTTCAGCAATTACTGGAAATGAACTTCGAAAAGCAAGACAAGAAATCGGAATGATTTTTCAGCACTTTAACTTACTTTGGTCACGAACTGTACGTGAAAATATCGCTTTTCCACTTGAAATTGCAGGTGTCGATAAAGAGCAGCGAAAAAAGCGTGTGGATGAGTTGATTCATCTGGTTGGATTGGAAGGAAGGGGCGATGCATATCCATCTCAATTGAGCGGTGGACAAAAGCAGCGCGTTGGGATTGCAAGAGCATTAGCAAACAATCCGAAAGTGCTCTTATGTGATGAAGCGACATCAGCACTTGATCCAGAAACAACAGATCAAATTTTAGATTTACTATTAGATATTAATAAACGACTTGGCTTAACAATTGTGCTGATTACACATGAAATGCATGTAATTCGCAAGATTTGTAATCGCGTTGCGGTCATGGAAAAAGGAAAAATTGTAGAAAGTGGTCCTGTTCTAGAGGTATTCCGTGACCCGCAGCAGGAGATTACAAAACGTTTTGTACAACAGCTTACGGATTCTGAAGATACAAATGAAACGATTGAGAGCTTATTAGAAAAATATCCAGATGGAAAAGTCATTCGTTTACAGTTTATTGGAGATTCTGTAGAACGCCCGGTGCTTCAAAGGTTAATGAGGCGAGAGGATCTAGAAGTAAGTGTTTTGCAAGGGAATATCGCTCAAACAAACAATGGATCTTACGGGAATTTAATTGTGCACTTAAATGGTTCAGAAGCAGCAATCCAGCAAGCGATAGCAGGAATCCATCAAGAACAAGTAGAGCTGGAGGTGATTGCACATGGATAAGTTATTAGCGAACGTTGATTGGAGTAAAATGCTAGAAGCGACAGGTGAAACATTATATATGACGGCAATCGCAGCGCTTGCTACATTTGTTTTTGGCCTTATTTTAGGATTATTACTCTTTATGACATCTAAAGATAACTTGTGGGAAAACAAAGCGATTCATACTGTAATTGGAGCGTTTGTAAATATCTTTCGTTCCATTCCATTTATCATTTTAATTATTTTATTAATTCCATTTACGAAGATTCTCCTTGGAACAATTCTTGGAGCAAGTGCAGCACTTCCGGCTTTAATCATTGGAGCGGCACCGTTTTATGCAAGGATGGTTGAAATTGCACTTCGCGAGATTGATAAAGGGGTTATTGAAGCCTCAAAAGCAATGGGAGCAAAAACGAGTACGATTATTTGGAAAGTATTGATTCCTGAATCATTACCAGCGTTAACTTCTGGTATTACAGTAACGACAATTGCACTTGTAGGCTATACAGCAATGGCTGGTGTTGTCGGAGCTGGTGGTCTTGGTACACTTGCTTATTTAGAAGGATTTCAGCGTGGGAATAACGATGTAACAATCGTTGCAACAATTTGTGTATTACTCGTTGTATTTTTAATTCAGTGGATTGGTGATCGTGTAACAATTCGAATTGATAAACGATAATTAAAATGGGAGGGTGTTTCAAATGAAAAAATTATTACTTACAGCACTTATTACAACGTCAATTTTTGGGCTAGCTGCTTGTGGTGGGAAAGATAAAGATGAAAAAAAACTTGTTGTCGGAGCTTCTAATGTACCACACGCTGAGATTTTAGAGAAAGCAAAACCGTTACTTGAGAAAAAAGGTATCCAATTGGACATCAAACCATTCCAAGATTATGTATTGCCAAATAAATCTTTAGCAGATAAAGAGTTAGATGCGAACTACTTCCAGCATATTCCGTATTTAGAGAAAGAGATTAAAGATAAGGGCTACAAGTTTGAAGTGGCAGGGAAAATTCATTTAGAACCAATCGGTGTATATTCTCAAAAATATAAAAGTTTAAAAGAACTTCCAAACGGAGCGACAATTATTATGAGTAACTCTGTTGCCGACCATGGACGTGGTTTAGCGATTTTACAAAAAGAGGGCGTTTTAAAAATTAAAGATGGTGTAGACCCTGTTAAAGCGACTACAAAAGATATTGCGGAAAATCCAAAAAATTTGAAGTTTAAAACAGATATTGAGCCTGGCTTATTGCCACAAGTGTATAACAATAAAGAAGGCGATGCGGTTTTAATTAACTCAAACTATGCGATTGACGCAAAATTAAACCCAGAGAAAGATGCGATTGCGATCGAAGGAAATGACTCTCCGTATGCAAACGTAGTTGCGGTTCGTAAAGGTGATAAGGACAAAAAAGAAATTAAAGCACTTGTAGAAGTGTTACATTCTAAAGAGATTGAGGACTTTATTAATAAAGAATATAAAGGGGCAGTTGTTCCTGTGAAAGAATAATTGTTTTTCATAAGGGCTGGTAAATGCCAGCTCTTATTTTTCCTTTTGGAAGTAAGAAATCGAATGATAAGAAAAAGATCCGTATACGATATTTATTCTGAAAATTACAAAAAAGAAGGTGCCGTCATATGAAGAAAATCATACTATCAGTTTTTATAACAATATTTGCACTTGCGTTAGCAGCTTGCGGTGGGAAAGATGAAAGTACACTGGTTGTTGGAGCTTCTAATGTGCCGCATGCTGTTATTTTAGAAAAAGCACAGCCAATATTAGAGAAAAAAGGAATCAAACTAAAAATTAAAACATTCCAAGATTATGTGTTACCTAATAAAGCGTTAGCCGATAAAGACATTGATGCCAACTATTTTCAACACATTCCTTATTTAGATAAGGAGATCGAGGAAAAGGGATATAAAATTGTAAATGCAGGGAAAATCCATTTAGAGCCAATGGGAATCTATTCTAAAAAATATAAAAGTTTAAAAGACCTTCCGGATGGTGGGACTGTTATTATGAGTAATAACGTAGCGGAACGCGGCCGTATGCTTGCATTATTGCAAAAAGGTGGCGTCATTAAACTGAAAGATGGTGTAGATATCGTTAAGGCGACAGTCAAAGATATTGTGGAGAATCCCAAGAACTTGAAGTTTAAAACAGATGTTGAGCCAGGGCTTTCACCAAAGTTATACGAAAATAATGAAGGTGATGCTTTATTCATTAATTCAAACTATGCAATTGACGCAAAATTAAATCCTACAAAAGATGCAATTGCAATTGAAGGATCAGATTCTCCGTATGCAAATATTATTGCCGTTCGTAAAGGCGATGAAAAGAAAAAAGAAATTAAGGAATTAGTAGAAGTGTTACATTCAAAAGAAATTCAAGATTTTATTAATAAAGAATATAAGGGAGCGGTACTCCCGGTAAATGAGTAGGCATGAAAGGGGCTAGGAAATTTCCAGCCCTTTTTTCTTTATATAAATAAGAAGAAAGGTGTATCATAATAGGATGTGAGGGAAATACTTATATACATTTGTGAAAAAATTGTTACATTTTCTCAGCGTTTGCGATATTATTTTATTTGATATAAAATTAGAATGAGAATAAAATGAGAATGTGAATGTTTTAGGAATTTTTAAAATGTATATAGAGGATTAATGGAGGTATTGAGATGGCTGGTTCTACATTAACGGTTAAAGACTTACATGTATCAATCGATGGGAAAGAAATTTTAAAAGGTGTAAACCTTGAAGTAAAAGGTGGAGAAATCCACGCAATTATGGGACCTAACGGAACGGGTAAATCAACTTTATCTTCTGCAATTATGGGTCACCCAAAATATGAAGTAACAGAAGGGAGCATCATCATCGACGGTGAAGATGTATTAGAAATGGAAGTAGATGAGCGCGCACAAGCGGGTCTATTCCTAGCAATGCAATATCCAAGTGAAATTAGCGGAGTAACAAACGCTGACTTCTTACGTTCTGCAATTAATGCACGTCGCGAAGAAGGCGATGAAATTTCTCTTATGAAATTTATCCGTAAATTAGATAAAAATATGGAATTCCTAGAAATGGATCCAGAAATGGCACAACGTTACTTAAATGAAGGTTTCTCTGGTGGTGAGAAAAAACGTAACGAAATTCTTCAATTAATGATGATCGAGCCAAAAATCGCAATCTTAGATGAGATCGACTCTGGTCTTGATATCGATGCACTAAAAGTTGTATCTAAAGGTATTAACGAAATGCGCGGCGAAGAGTTCGGTTGCCTAATGATTACGCATTACCAACGTTTATTAAACTACATCACTCCAGACTTCGTTCACGTTATGATGAACGGTCGTATTGTTAAATCTGGTGGCCCTGAGCTTGCACAACGTCTAGAAGCTGAAGGTTACGACTGGATTAAAAAAGAATTAGGTATTGAAGACGAAACAGCAGAGCAAGAAGCGTAAGAGAGGAGCATAAACATGACAATCGGTACATTACCTTTCGATCAAGAAACAATCCGTCAGCGCGCTAGCGAAGTAAACGAAGCTGCTTGGTTGACTGAGTTCCGCTTACAAGCTCTTGCACAAGCAACTGAACTTCCAATGCCAACGCCTGATAAAACAAAAATCGATAAATGGGACTTTATCGGAAAAGGTCAAACTGCTAAGCAAGAGTCTGTAAGTTCTTTAACTGAACTTCCAGAAGCAGTGAAAAACTTAATCGATGAAAATAACAGCGTATTAGTACAACGCACTGGTACTACTGCATTCGTTTCTTTAGCAGACGAAGCAAAAGAAAAAGGTGTTATCTTTACAGACATCGTAACAGCTGCAACTGAGCATGCTGAATTAGTACAAAAGTACTTAATGAAAGACGGTGTGAAGGTAGACGAGCATCGTTTAACAGCACTTCATGCTGCATTAATCAACGGCGGTGCATTCGTATATGTTCCGAAAAACGTTGTTCTTGAAACTCCACTTCAAGCTGTATTCTTAGTAGACGGCGAAGAAGCTAACGTATATAACCACGTATTATTCGTAGCTGATGCGAACAGTACTGCAACTTATGTAGAAAACTACGTTGCAAATGAAAATGCTAAAGGTATTGCAAATATCGTAGCAGAAGTAATCGTGGAACAAGGCGCACAAGTGAAATTCGGTGCGGTTGATCTATTAGCAAAAGACGTAACAACTTACGTTAACCGCCGCGGCATTGTAGGACGCGACGGCCGCATTGATTGGGCTCTAGGCCTTATGAATGATGGAAACACAATTTCAGAGAACGTTACGAACTTAATGGGCGACGGATCATTTGCTGATACGAAAACAGTAACAATTGGCCGTGGTAACCAAACACAAAACTTTACAACGAAAGTTGTTCACTTCGGTAAACACTCTGAAGGTTTCATCTTAAAACACGGTGTACAAAAAGATAGTGCAACATCTATCTTTAACGGAATTGGTAAGATTGAACACGGTGCATCTAAATCAAATGCACAACAATCTTCTCGCGTTCTTATGTTAGACGAAAAAGCTCGTGGTGATGCGAACCCAATTCTTTTAATTGACGAAGATGATGTAATGGCAGGTCACGCGGCTTCAGTAGGTCGCGTAGATCCAGTACAACTATACTACTTGATGAGCCGTGGTATTCCAAAACGCGAAGCAGAACGTTTAGTCATCCATGGATTCTTAGCACCTGTAGTAAATGAGCTTCCAATTGAAGGAGTAAAAGCACAGCTTGTTGAGGTAATTGAAAGGAAAGTTCGCTAATGAATATTCATGAAATACGCAAACAGTTTCCAATTCTTGATCAAAAAGTGAACGGCAAACAACTTGTTTATTTCGATAGTGCAGCAACTTCTCAAAAACCAATTCAAGTGATTGAAACGTTAGAACGTTATTATAAAGAATACAATTCTAACGTGCATCGCGGTGTTCATACGCTCGGTACGAAAGCTACCGATGCGTATGAAGGTGCACGTGAGAAAGTTCGCAAGTTTATTAACGCGAAATCAATGGAAGAGATTATTTTCACGCGCGGAACGACAACTGCATTAAATACAGTAGCGGCTAGCTATGGTCTTGAAAATGTAAAAGAGGGCGATGAAATCGTTATTTCTTACATGGAGCACCATAGTAACATCATTCCGTGGCAACAAGTTGCGAAGAAAACAGGCGCAACTTTAAAATATCTTCCACTTCAACCAGATGGGACAATTTCGATAGAAGATGCTCGTCAAACAATTACACCGAATACAAAAATCGTTTCTATCATGTATGTGTCTAACGTACTTGGAACGATTAACCCTGTAAAAGAAATCGGAGCAATCGCACACCAAAACGGTGCAATCATGGTCGTTGATGGTGCGCAAAGTACACCTCATATGAAAGTAGATGTACAAGATTTAAACTGTGATTTCTACGCATTATCTGCTCATAAGATGTGCGGACCTACAGGTATCGGCGTATTATATGGTAAGAAAGAATTGCTGAACAATATGGAGCCAATTGAATTTGGTGGCGAAATGATTGATTTCGTAGATTTACAAGAATCTACTTGGAAAGAGCTTCCGTGGAAGTTTGAAGCAGGTACACCGATTATTGGTAATGCAATCGGACTTGGTGCGGCAATTGATTTCTTAGAAGAAATCGGTCTTGATAATATTGAAAAGCATGAGCATGAATTAGCGCAATACGCTTTAGAAAGACTATCAGAAGTAGATGGCGTTACAATTTATGGTCCAAAGCATCGCGCTGGTCTTGTTACATTTAATATCGAAGACGTACATCCTCACGATGTAGCAACGGTATTAGATGTAGAAGGTATTGCGGTTCGCGCAGGACATCACTGTGCACAGCCGCTTATGAAGTGGTTAAAAGCTTCTTCAACAGCACGTGCGAGCTTCTATTTATATAATACAAAAGAAGAAATTGATACATTTGTTGAATCGCTAATCAAGACAAAGGAGTATTTCACAAATGTCATTTAATAATTTAGATACGTTATATCGTCAAGTTATTATGGATCATTACAAAAATCCTCGTAACCATGGCGTGTTAGAAGATAGTGTTACTGTTAACTTGAACAATCCAACTTGCGGCGATCGTATTCAACTTACGATGAAAGTAGAAGAAGGTATTGTAAAAGAGGCGAAGTTTGAAGGCGAAGGATGTTCAATCTCAATGTCTTCAGCTTCAATGATGACACAAGCAGTAAAAGGAAAGAAAATTGAAGAAGCACTTCAGCTTTCTAAAATTTTCTCTGACATGATGCTAGGAAAAGAGTATGATGACAGCGTTGATTTAGGAGATATTGAAGCATTACAAGGCGTATGCAAGTTCCCAGCACGTATTAAATGTGCAACATTAGCGTGGAAAGCGTTAGAAAAGGGCTTAAACGAAGATAAGTAATGTTAAAGGTTCCTAAAAACGAGGTTATCTAAGGAGGGACACACCAACATGGCGAAGCAACTGCCAGATATCGGCGATTATAAATATGGTTTCAAGGACAAAGACGTTTCGATTTTCCGTGCTGGACGCGGTTTAACAAAAGAGATCGTTGAAGAGATTTCACGTATGAAAGAAGAACCACAGTGGATGTTAGACTTCCGTTTAAAATCACTGGATAAGTTCTACGAAATGCCAATGCCACAATGGGGCGGCGATTTAAATGACTTAGATTTCGATGAAATTACGTACTACGTAAAACCATCTGAGAAATCTGAGAAGTCTTGGGATGAAGTACCTGATGAAATTAAAGCTACATTTGATAAATTAGGTATTCCAGAAGCTGAGCAAAAATATTTAGCGGGTGTATCTGCACAGTACGAATCTGAAGTTGTATACCACAACATGAAAGAAGACCTAGAAGCTCTAGGAATCGTATTTAAAGATACAGATAGCGCATTAAAAGAGAACGAAGACATTTTCCGTGAGCATTTCGGAAAAGTAATCCCACCAACAGACAACAAATTCTCTGCATTAAACTCTGCAGTTTGGTCTGGTGGATCATTCATCTACGTTCCAAAAGGTGTTAAAGTTGATACACCACTTCAAGCGTATTTCCGTATTAACTCTGAAAATATGGGACAATTCGAGCGTACGCTTATTATCGTAGACGAAGGCGCACACGTACACTACGTAGAAGGTTGTACAGCACCTGTTTACACGACTAACTCACTTCACAGTGCGGTAGTAGAAATCATCATTAAGAAAGATGCATATTGCCGCTACACTACAATCCAAAACTGGGCGAACAACGTATACAACCTAGTTACAAAACGTGCGGTTTGTGAAGAAAACGCAACGATGGAATGGATTGACGGTAACATCGGATCTAAATTAACGATGAAATACCCAGCAGTTATCTTAAAAGGCGAAGGCGCTCGTGGTTTAACATTATCTATCGCGATTGCTGGTAAAGGCCAACACCAAGATGCTGGTGCGAAAATGATTCACTTAGCACCAAACACATCTTCAACAATCGTTTCTAAATCGATTGCAAAACATGGTGGTAAAGTAACTTATCGTGGAATCGTACACTTCGGACCAAAAGCGAAAAACTCTCGCTCTAACATCGAGTGTGACACGTTAATCATGGATAACCAATCTACATCTGATACAATTCCTTACAACGAAATCAAAAACGATTACGTTTCACTTGAGCACGAAGCGAAAGTATCTAAAGTATCAGAAGAACAATTATTCTACCTAATGAGCCGCGGTATTTCTGAGCAAGAAGCTACAGAAATGATCGTAATGGGCTTCATCGAGCCATTTACTCGCGAACTTCCAATGGAATACGCAGTTGAAATGAACCGCCTAATCAAGTTTGAGATGGAAGGTTCTATTGGTTAATATTTAAAGTGGAAGCGCCCTGCTTAGCAGGGCGCTTTTTTTATTGGCGGCAAATATGTCAGCGTTTTTTACGATATATCGGCACAAATGGATCATTTATCGGCGCTTCGACACGATATAAAGACCCTTCAACCATATTGGACACATAAAAAGTCACCTCATCATCAAAATGAGGTGGCTTTATTGATGCGTTTATAGCGAATCCATAATTTTTTCATGCCGATGTAAATGCTATAGCCGATTAATCCGCCCGTGGTGTTCAAAATAATATCATCTACATCGAAGATACCAGTAAAAGTTAATAATTGCAGTAATTCGATAAAGAAAACGATCTTAATAAAAAGTTTGCAAGTTAACTTCCAGTTGTTTATTTTCGGGAATAAGAGAGGAATGAAAAAACCGAAAGGAATAAATATTAAAATATTCCCTATCGTGTTCATGAGCCATATATCTAGATTATAATGATTGAAGTTTATAATATATTTGAATGTGCTTGCAAAAGGAATTACATTTACTAGATGGTTAATCGCATTCCAGTTACCTGTTTCTAAGGAGTATGTTACATTGCGGAAGTAATCAAAAAGCGGTCTGCTTAATAAAAGTTGAAATACTAAGATGAATGAATAGGGAACAAACAGTCCCCAGCCAAGCCACTTTATGTATTTATGAGAAGGACTCATCACTTTCTTAATTTCTATTCCTAATACATTGGCCTCTCCAAAATTTTGAATGGCTAATTGCGTTGCTTCCTCTACTGATGTTCCTTGATGGATAAACTCTTGTTGTAGGCTTGTCAGGTGGTCGTATAGTTCAAGGTATAGTTCTTCTTTTTCACTTTTTGGTAAGTGTGTTTCTTTTATAATAAGCTTTATGTATTCCTCAATCGTCATCAACTTAAAGCTCCCTTCCCGCAAACTTTAATTAAAGCTGTAACAGAATCCCATGCTGTGAGTTTTTCCGCTAATACCTTTTTGCCATTTGCAGTAATGCTGTAAAACTTTCGTTTCATACCAGTTTCAGACTCTCCCCAATAAGAGCTAATCAGTTCTTTTTGCTCCAAGCGTTTTAGGGCTGGATAGAGCGTACCTTGGCTCATATTATATAAATCATTGCTGTTCTCTTTTAATTTTTGAATGATTTCATAGCCGTATGTGTCATGCTGTCTAATGATAGAAAGAAGTAAAATATCAATACTTCCTTTTAATATCTCTTTATCCATTTTATGGTCACCACCTTATAATGAAATTGTAACACGACATATGTCGTGTTACAAGTAGAGTGTTGAAAAACAACTCTGCCAATACGATTTTTAAATAAAACACTTTAAAAACGTCTCCTTTTTTAGAAGAATAAGAAGAAAGGTGGCGTTTTTTATGTTTTATAATCAACAAAATCTCGAGATTACAAAAAACCGTAAATTTTATGAAGCTATGTATGACCAAGACCATCATTTGGTTCGTATTGAAAAAGAAATGAATTGGAATATTGTTTATAAATTAGTGAAACCCTTCTATTAATCTCCTGTGGGGCGTCCTTCTGTAGATCCACTCATTATCGTAAAAATTTTGTTGATTCAATATGTTGAAGGGTTCCGCTCCGTTCGTTTCACATGTAAACAAGTCAAACAAAACGCTACATATAGATGGTTTTTAGGTGTTTTTCCTCATGCGGAAAAAACGGATCGCGTTTTACGTATCTCTGTCCACGAGGAAACCTACCATAGATTGAGGATTCAGCGCTTATCCTATAGAGGAAAAATTTTGCGGTTCGTGAGATCTTCGACTGTGGAACTTAGTTTTTCCAAAAGCAAAGAACTCCACGGTTTACGTTTCGCCCGTTACCGTGGAGTTCAAAAAGTAACTATATAAATAAGCTTAGTAATAAAGTAAATCCTAATCCGGATACGGAAATGATAGTCTCAAGTAAGGTCCATGTTGCAAATGTTTCCTTCATGCTTAAACCAAAATATTCTTTGAACATCCAGAAACCAGCATCGTTCACGTGTGAAGCAATTAAACTACCAGCTCCTGTTGCAAGGACAACTAAAGCAAGGTTAACGTCTGTGTTACCTAACATTGGCATCACTAAACCGACAGTCGTTAATGAAGCAACTGTAGCAGATCCTAAGGAAATACGTAAGATGGCAGCGATAATCCATGCAAGCAAGATTGGTGATAATGAAGTTCCTTTGAATAATTCGGCTACATAGTTACCAACACCGCCATCAATTAATACTTGTTTGAAGGCTCCGCCTCCACCAATGATTAAGAGCATCATCCCAATATTTGAGATAGCTGTTGTACAAGATTCCATCACGTTTTTGATTGGAATATTTCTTGCTAATCCCATTGTATAGATAGCAACTAATAAGGATATCAACATAGCAGTATCCGCATTCCCAATAAACTGGATAGCTGCTAGTAAACTATTATCTTCAAATCCCATTGTTTTTTGCAGCAAAGTAATAATCGTAGCGATTGCCATTAAAATAACAGGTAGTAAAGCGGTAAAAACACTGATTCCAAAACTAGGCGTATCTTCAAGTTTAAATACTTTCTGTTCACCTAGAGAGCGTATATTACCGGTTTTTTTGAATGCTTCAGGTACTAGCTTTTTCGCAATTTTAGTAAATACAGGTCCAGCTAAAATAACTGTTGGAATAGCTATAATAAAACCGTAAAGTAATACTTCACCAATGTTTGCACCAAGTTCACCAGCAATAGCGGTTGGTCCTGGATGTGGCGGTAAAAATCCGTGTGTTACAGATAGAGCTGCTGCCATCGGAATACCGAGATACAAGATCGAAACTTTTAGTTCTCTTGAAATGGCAAATACAATCGGAATCAATAATACTAATCCTACTTCAAAAAATAATGCAATACCGATAATAAATGAGGCAGTCACGACAGCCCATTGAATGTTCTTTTTACCGAATTTGTTCACAAGAGTCATAGCAATGCGTTGTGCGCCCCCGGCATCTGAGAGCAATTTGCCTAACATCGCACCAAGTCCAAAAACGAGTGCTAAATGGCCAAGTGTGCCGCCTAAACCTGCTTCAATGGTTTTTACAATTTTTTCTGGTGGCATTCCAAGTGTTAAAGCAACACCGAACGATACAATAATTAATGAAATAAATGTGTTTAATTTAAAGCGCATGATTAATACAAGTAATGCTAAAATCCCAATTGCTACAATGACTAATGGCATCGTAACTTCCCCCCTAATATTAGCTTTATTTGTGTTTATCCCCTTATTTTTGAGCAGTAAGCCCCGACCTCAAGATTCAAAGAGAGATGAGGAGTGGGGGGCCACTGATAAAATTTTCACTTTATTAAGCTTCTTTGATAATTGGCAATCCGTGTATAATCGTCTTCTAATGCTCTTGATAGATTGATAAATATCGGTAGTAATTGTCTGTATTCTTTTGTTGCTTCTTCTTTTGGTGTGTGTTTGTAGGTGCTGCCAACCATTTCGGAAACGATTTCAAAAGAATCGATTTTTCCCGTGGCATAGAGACCTAATATACATGCACCTAGACAGGAACTTTCGTAGCTTTTTGGAACAACGACTTCAGATGCGAAAATATCGGACATCATTTGTCGCCAAACGTCAGACCTTGCGAAACCTCCTGTTGCTTGAATCCTAGTTACAGGAACGTCCATGCATTCGGTTAATGCTAAAAATACAGTGTATAAATTATAAATAACGCCTTCTAAGGCTGCGCGAATCATATGTTCCTTCTTATGTGACATCGTTAAACCGAAGAATGAGCCGCGTACATCTGGATTCCATAATGGCGCACGTTCACCCGCGAGGTATGGATGGAATAATAATCCGTCTGCACCAGGTCTCACACGTTCAGCAATTTTCGTTAATACATCGTATGGATCAATTCCTAGTCTTTTCGCAGTTTCTACTTCTGATGAGGCAAGTTCATCGCGAATCCAGCGAAGGACCATTCCGCCATTGTTTACCGGTCCACCAATTACCCAATGCTTTTCCGTTAAGGCATAGCAGAATATTCTTCCTTTTTTATCTGTTTGCGGCTTGTCAATTATGGTTCGAATGGCACCACTTGTCCCGATTGTGACCGCAATCTCGCCTTTTCTAATTGCATTCACACCTAGATTCGAAAGCACTCCATCACTAGCACCAATGACAAACGGTGTTTGTGGGTCGATACCAATTCTTTTCGCTACATCTGGATTACAGTTGCTGTATATTTTGGTAGTTGGTACGAGTTCAGATAATTGAGCAGGTGTTATACCAGCAATTTTTAAAGCTTCTTCATCCCAATCTAGTGTTTTTAAATTCATCATACCCATGCATGAAGCGAGGGAATGATCGACAACATATTGATCAAAGAATTTTTTAAATATATATTCTTTGATTCCGATATATTTTTTCGTTTTAACAGCGATTTCAGTATGGTCATTCACAATCCAAGTAATTTTACTTAATGGTGACATGGGGTGAATAGGTGTACCTGTTCCTCTATAAACTTCATGACCATTCAGTTCATCTTTGATTTTATGTGCCCAGGCCTCACTGCGATTATCTGCCCAGGTGATACAAGGTGTCAGCGGTTGGTCATTTTCATCCATGGCAATGACACTATGCATGGCACTGCTAAATGAAATAAACGATGGTTTTTTATCTGAATGATGTTTCGTTATATTTGAAATCGATTGCAAAACAGCTTGAAAAATCTCTTCTGGGTCTTGTTCCGCTGTGGATATATCCGGTGTGCGAAGTGGGTAACCAATATTCTCTGTTTGGATGACTTCGCCTTTTTCAGTAAATAATACTGCTTTGGTACTTGTTGTACCAATATCTATACCTAACATATAGCTATTCATGTTCTTGCTCTACTCCTTTAGATAACATTTGTTGTGACATCCAGAGGTCTTCAACTTTCCCTTGAACATCATCAAAGTTTTGATGTAAGGCTTCAATCATGAGGGCTCGATCTTTTGATTCGATTGCTTTTATATAAAGCTCATGATTTTTGATAATCCGTTCAAAGTCTTCGTACTTTTCTTTGAAACGGGTACGCATTGATAAAAGGATGAAGCCTTCCATAACAGGCTTTAAATTATTCCAAATCATCAAGATATAGGAATGCTGAATGGCGCGAATAATCGTTTCATGGAATAAGACATCTTGATAAGAAAACTCATCAGCATCATGATATTTGATGGCGATTTTCATCATTTCCATAATTTTATTCAGTTCCCTTACTAACTCATTCGTGTCCATCTTTACAAGCCGTTCAAAGATAAACGTTTCTATGAGTAAACGGACATCATATATTTCTTCGATTTCTTTTTCGGTTAAACCAATGACAACGGCACCCATTCTTTCTAAGCGAATGATATTCTCAGAAGCCAATACTTTTAGTGCTTCACGAACGGGTGACCGACTTACAGAAAAATCGGCAGCTAATTTATTTTCCGATAGAATGGTACCGCTTTCAATTTTGCCTGAAATAATACGCATTCTCAGTTCGCTTGCAACACGATCACCAGTAGAAGCTTTTGAAAGCCATTTTCCAGGATAAAGAAATTCCATTGATTCCGCCATAACTTCACCTTCTTATGTTAATCAAGTATACTTGTATACAAGTATTATAACTCGGATTTTTAATTATGCAAGCGCTTTTATTTTATGGGGAAATCGGTAATAAAATCCAACCTTCAAAACGTGCAGGGCATAGCCTGGTTTAAGGGGGGATGAAGAAAACCCTCACTGAAGGAAAAATCGTTGCAATGTCCTTATGATCTAGGTTTACAGATCTCGACTGAATCTCATATTAAAATTAACAAAATATATTACTTGATTAAAGTTTCACTTAGGCTTATATATTATAATATAGTCAAGACAACATGCAGCATAGAAAGGAAAGATGAAATATGCCAAAGCAACAAATTGGAGTTGTTGGTGTGGGCGTTATGGGAAAAAGCCTTGCACTTAATTTTGAGAGTAGAGGGTATTCTGTTGCCCTATATGATATTTCAAAGGAAAAAGTAAATGAAATCATTGAGGAAAACAGCGGTAAAAACTTGGTCGGTACTCATATGGTTGAAGAGTTTGTTAATGCACTTGAATCACCTAGAAAAATTTTATTAATGGTTAACGCAGGGGAAATTACAGATAAAGCAATTGATTCGCTGCTTCCTTACCTTGATAAAGGTGATATTTTAATTGACGGCGGTAATACATACTTTGTCGATACAATTCGCCGAAATAAACGTCTTGCCGAAAAAGGAATCAATTTCATTGGTGCAGGTGTGTCAGGCGGAGAAGAGGGTGCATTGAAGGGGCCGTCTATTATGCCGGGCGGACAGAAGGATGCATATGAAAAAGTGAAAGGTATGCTTGAAAATATTTCTGCAAAAGTGAATGGTGAACCTTGCTGTTCTTATATTGGACCGGATGGAGCAGGTCACTATGTAAAGATGGTTCACAATGGTATTGAGTATGGAGATATGCAGTTAATTTGTGAGGCATATTTCTTCTTGAAACAAACACTTGATTTGACTGCAGAAGAGTTTCACGAAATATTTGCTGAATGGAATAAGGGCGAACTGAACAGCTATCTAATCGAGATTACAGCAGACATTTTCACGAAGAAAGATGAAGAAACTGGAAAGCCATTAGTGGATGTTATTCTTGATACTGCGGGACAAAAGGGCACAGGGAAATGGACAAGCCAAAGTGCACTTGATTTAGGTATTTCTCTTCCGATTATCACAGAATCTGTATTCGCACGTTGTATTTCTGCTTTAAAAGAAGAGCGTGTGCATGCAAGTAAATTATTATCTGGCCCTAAAGATAAACCAGCGCTTGGAATTGAAAAAGCAGAATTAATTGAAGCAGTGCGCCAAGCTTTATATATGAGTAAAATTTGTTCTTATGCGCAAGGATTCACGCAATTAAAGGCAGCTTCTGAGGAATATGACTGGAACCTTGATTTTGGCAGCATTTCTATGCTTTGGAGAGGCGGATGTATTATTCGTGCAGCCTTTTTACAGAACATTAAAGAAGCTTATGAGAAGAACACTGACTTATCGAACCTTTTACTTGACCCATACTTTAAAGAAATTGTGGAGTCATACCAAGGCGGATTACGTCAAATTATCTCATTGGCTGTACAACAAGGTATTCCGGTACCTGCATTTTCAGCGGCGATTTCTTACTATGACAGCTATCGTACTGCAACACTACCTGCAAACCTGTTACAAGCGCAGCGCGATTATTTTGGAGCACATACGTATAAACGAGTAGATAAAGAAGGTACATTCCATACGAAATGGATATAAAATAAAAAATGGACCAAGATTGAAATCTTGGTCCATTTTTTTATCCCGCATTAACGGGCAGTAATACTCCCACCTCAAAATTCGGTGCAAGCAAAGAAGTTAGGTGGGAGTATTACTGCCCGTAAAGGCCCGATTGGTTCAACTAATAATCAGTGGGGGATGAGGAAAACCCCCACTGATTAAAGTTTCACTTTATTGAAATAATAACACACGCGCTGGTGCTGCATCTGTACCCATTAGTTTTAATGGAGCTGCGACCATAAAGTATGTTCCTGCTTCTACTTCTTTAAATGTTAATCCTTCGATTACAATAATATCGTGTGCAAATAGTGTTTTATGAGTCGGATGGCCTTCTTGTGCACGTTCAACACCTAATGCATCAATACCGACACCACGAATGCCTTTTTCAGCAAGCAGCTTCGCACCGCTTTCAGCTAAATAAATAAAATCAAAGTTAAATTCTTCATCGAAGGAGTTCTTTGTTTTAAGTAATACAAAATCCCCTTTTTGAATATCAAAATCTTTCAGGTCTTCAGCAGTAATGCCGCCTTCAACATGTGTCAGGTCAAAAACCTTTGCTTCGCCCACTAATTTCTCGATATCAAGTGTTTCAAACGTGTCTCCGTCATTGATCATATGCAAAGGCGCATCAATATGCGTTCCTGTATGAGCATCCATTTTTAATGTGGATTCTGTTACATGGCCGTTTGTAACTTTAGAAAGTTGAGGCTGTTTTTCCGGTTTATTTTTATATACAGGCATTCCTTCGTAAATAGGTACTGTAATGTCATATACTTTCTTCATAAAAATTCTCCTTTCGCCTTTGCTATGATTAGATTGAGTAGTCACTATCATCTGAAATTGGCCACCAATGGAAGCCGTTTTCTGCAAGCAAATCATCAGAAGCTTGAGGTCCCATTGATCCTGATTCATAAGTAAGTAAATCGGTTGATACATCCTGCTTCCATGCTTTAGAAATAACATCAACAAATTTCCATGATAAAGCTACTTCATCCCAGTGAGTAAAGTTTGTTGCATCGCCTTGAATTGCATCATATAGCAGCTTCTCATAAGCTTCTGGTGTATTTACTCTGTCTACGCAGTCATTGCAGTAATCAAGTTTAAATGGTGTCGTCTTTTCAGAAGTACCGATTTTCTTACCATTTAAAACAAGAGAAATTCCTTCATCCGGCTGAATATGAATAATAAGCAGGTTCGGATGAACGCTGTTTTCTGATTTAGAATATAAATTCATTGGCAATTCTTTAAACTGAATAACGATTTTTGTTGATTTCTCTTGCATGCGTTTACCTGTACGAATGTAGATCGGCACACCAGACCAGCGGAAATTGTCTATTAATAATTTACCCGCCACAAATGTTTCCGTTCTTGAGTTTGGATCCACTTTATTTTCGCTTCTGTACCCAGGAACTTCTTTTCCGTTGATTGTTCCTGTACCATACTGACTTCGCACAAAATATTGATCCACTTCTTCTACTGCTATTGGTCGAAGTGCACGTAATGCTTTAATTTTTTCGCTTCGGATTTCTTCTGTTGTTAAACGAATTGGCGGTTCCATTGCCAGTAAAGCAACCATTTGTAACATATGGTTTTGTACCATATCTCTTAAGGCACCGGAATTGTCATAGTAACCTCCACGATCCTCTACACCTAAAGATTCACTGGATGTAATTTGAATATTAGAGATGTATCTATTATTCCACAATGATTCAAATATTGCGTTTGCAAAACGAATAACGCCAATGTTTTGAACCATTTCTTTTCCTAGATAATGATCAATACGATAAATTTCATCTTCTGCAAATGCGTGACGAAGTTCTTCATTTAATTTTTGCGCGGATGGCAAGTCATGTCCAAAAGGCTTTTCAATAATCAATCGATTCCAGCCGCTTGAATTTGTCACGCCCTCTGATTTCAAGTAAGAAGCAATTGTTCCAAAGAATTCAGGAGCCATCGCCATATAAAACATTCTGTTTCCTGGAATATGGAATTGTTCTTCAAGGTTAGTAATTAATGCATTCAAATCTTGGTATGAAGCAGTATTCGTAACATCAAACGCTAAGTAGCGGAAATGAGTTAAAAATTCATCTAAATCATTCCCTGGTTCAATTTTTGACTCTTGAATAGAGGATAATACATTTTCACGAAATACATCGTCACTCCATTCACGTCTCGCTACACCAACAACAGCAAAATTTTTAGAGAGCTGTCCTTTTTTATATAGGTTATATATAGAAGGGAATAATTTTCTCTTCGCTAAATCTCCTGTTGCTCCAAATATAACCATAGTGCAATATGTATTGTCGTTATTATTCACTGGGTACCCTCACCTTTATTAATGTATATTGAATAGTATCACACAAAATTTTAACACAATTTGAAAGAAAACATCTCTACAATATGTAGTATGTAAGGAGATTATCTCATAGGTTATTTAAAAATTGTAGTTGGGGGATATTTGAAGCTTACTTTTATGTGTTATTTTAAATTTTTTCCACAAGAACTACTTAGTTTTTAACCCGGAATCTTTTCTATTTTCATGAAATCGCAGTACAATGTAAAATAGCAAGAAAAGGCGAAAAGTATTTACAGGATTATTGCACGCGTATAGCGTAAAATGCAGTAAGGAACTGAGAGGAGGTTTTTTTCTCTGGATATCAATAAAGAAACAATCATCCACCTTTATCATACAAACGATATACATAGTCATTTTGAAAATTGGCCACAAATTTCTCGGTTTGTACTCGAAGAGAAAAAGCGAAGACAGGAAGCTGGGGAGTCTGTTTTAACGTTAGATATCGGCGATCACGTGGATCGTTTTCATAGTATTACGGAAGCGACAAATGGACTGGGGAATACGAAGTTATTAAACGAGGCGTTATATGATTATGTAACGATTGGAAATAATGAAGGGATTACATTAGCGAAGGAGCATTTAAACCATTTATATGATCATGCTGGATTTGAGGTGCTCGTAGCGAATTTATTTGAAAAAGAGGGCGTGCGTCCTACTTGGGCGAAGCCGTATAAACTTCATACAACTACAGAAGGAATTACGATAGCTTTGATCGGTTTAACAGTAGCCTATCCGGAGTTCTATAAAATGTTAGATTGGCATATTGAAGATCCGATGATGCATTTAGAATCCATTTTAGCAGAAGTAAGAGATAAAGCGCATATTACAGTTGTACTTTCTCATCTTGGGAAAACTGCCGATGAGTATATGGCGGAGAATTATGATATCGATGTAATTTTAGGAGCACATACACATCATCTGTTTGAGCGTGGTGTTCTCGTGAATGGAACTTTGCTTTGTTGTTGTGAAAAGTGGGGGCGTTACGTCGGCCATGTTCAGCTTACTGTGGATAAGGAAACAGGGCAGTTGTTGAAAAAGGATGGTAGAGCGATTAAAACAGAGCGTTTAAGTGCTTATAGTAAACCGTTATCCACAATTGAAATGTTGCAAAAAGAAAGTGAAAATATAATGGCAGAACCTGTGGTTGAGCTGAAGGAACCTTTACCAATTGATTGGTTTAAGGAAACACCATTTTCTAGTATACTGGCAAGCGCATTAAAAGAGTGGTGTAATGCTGAAGTTGGCATGGTGAATGCAGGGGTATTATTAGAAGGGTTAAAAGAAGGGATTGTCACACGAGGCGATATCCACCGCATTTGTCCACATCCAATTAATCCATGTGCAATAAAAGTAAAAGGAAAAACATTACGGGAAGTTATTTTAAAAGCACGTCGTCCCAGTATGGAAGAGCTTGAAGTAAAAGGGCTCGGTTTCCGTGGGAAAGTGATGGGGAAAATGATTTATGATGGTATAGAAGTTATTCCGGATACGATTCCTGGAAATAAAATTTTGCTTAAAGATGTGCTCATTAATGGGGAGTCTTTAGAATTAGATCGCATATATACTGTTGGAACGATTGATATGTTTACGTTCGGGTACTTATACCCAGAACTATCCACACTTTCTGAAAAACAATATTATATGCCAGAACTGTTACGAGATGTGTTAACAGAGATGTTAATAACTTATACATCTTCCATTAAACTATAGGCTAGTTAACCTGTAACACTCATTTTTCTCTTTTCATAAAGATAAGAAAGAGAGGAGTGTGTGAACTATGGTGAATGTGGAACCGATTATAATTGATAACTATACGTTTATAGCGGTTAGTGTAAAGCTCCCAAAAACAAATTTGCTGGCTGTTATGAGCGATAAAGGATATATTATGTGTGGCGCTTTAGATGTCGGTCTCTTAAATGAGAAATTAGGAGACCGAGGAATTATTGCTGGTCGCGCAGTTGGTGTGAGAACAATTGAACAGCTGCTTGAAGCACCGCTTGAATCGGTTACGACTGGGGCCGAGGCTTTAGGCATTCCAGCAGGAACAATTGGAAAAGATGCACTATTAAAAATGATATAAGCATATATAAATACGGATTGAAAGACCGACATAAACTCATTCCTTTTAGGTAGTAGAGAGGATCCGCCGGTAGATAGAAGCGGTCGGTTCCTTTTTTAGTTCCATGCCATGTGAAAACAGAAGGAGAATGGGTGGAAGTCTCTTTTTATTTTGTATAGCCACAATGTATATGTTAGAAAATCAAATTGGATTTATATATATCGTCCCTCTTTCTTGCATAGAAATGATAATAGAAGGAGGGTTTTCTTATGCGTACATTTCGTCCAAAAGCTTCGCGGTTTCGAAAAGGGCCGCTTCCTTTTCGGCATGTACTACTCATTTCATTTATCATTTTTTTATTGTTAACTTTACAAGGTTTCTGGATTGTGAATAAAAGTATTCAGCCGACATTGATTAAGTATGGGGAAGTGCAGACACATAAAATGGCAACGGTTGTCATGACGAAGGCGGTAAAGGATCGGCTTAAGGAAGGGTTTGATGTGGATTCATTAATGAAAGTACAAAACGATAAGAATGGAAAAGTATCCACAATCGATTTAAATACAAAGCAAGTAAATGAGATTTTAACATCAACTACTGCATACATAGAGAAATATTTGCATCAAGTGGAGAAGGGGGATATGAAGGCGCTCGGTCTTCCAGAAGAGACCGGGGTGTCGATGTCTGTTCCTCTTGGACGTATAACGGATAATGCACTCCTTGGTAATTTAGGACCAGATATTCCGATTGATTTTACAACAATCGGCCATGTGAATACGGATATTAAGCAAAATGTAAAACCGCACGGCATTAACAATACGGCAATTGAAGTGGTCATGGAAGTTGATGTGACGCTGCAGGTGATTATTCCCTTTCACACAAAAGAAGTTAAGGTAAAACAGCATATCCCAATTGCGACACGAATTGTACAAGGAGAGGTACCATCTTATTATGGAAGCGGTGGAGTTGTTGTGCCAGATAGTAAAGGAAAGAAAGCGGATGATTAACAGATATATACTATTACGGATAAGTAAGTTTGAAAAAACATTATAGAATCTAAAAGGAAACAACCGTAGCAATTAGCTACGGTTGTTTTTTAAATTCGCGCGTTCTTTTCGCTCCCACAAACTTAAATGCATATATGGATCAAAAGCCCATTCTGTATAGCCGTTGTCTTTATACATACCAAAGTGTAAGTGCGGAGGGAATTTCCCAGATGTGCCAGGAGGGCCGTAGCCTGTGTTACCAACGAAGCCAATGACTTTTCCTGGTTCGACAATTTGCCCAAGTTGTATGTCTTTCGAAAATCCGCCTAAATGTGCGTAATAATGATAATTGTTATATAAATCGCGAATACCGATGCGCCAGCCACCGAGGCGATTCCAGCCCTTTGTTTCGATAATGCCATAGCAGGTAGACCTTACTGGTACGCCATGTCCTGCAAAAATATCGGTGCCTTCATGAATACGTCTTCCGCCAAAGCTGCGACCAGCACCGAATGTACTACGGTAGCTATTATCGCTATAAACAGGAAGAGGAAAAGCATTTCCTTGTAAGTTAATGCGATCATAGTGCTTATAGATGCGAGCATACTCGGTAATTAATTCAACCGTTTTTGCGCGTCTATAATATTCCCACAGCATAATTTTAATACGGTCTTCTGAAGTCCCTTGCTTCTTTATAATAGTTGCCATTGTGTGTAAAAGATCTCGGTCGTTATTTGCATTTGAAAATCCGTCTTTATCGCCATCTAAACCAATCCCGCCAAAGAGAGAAATCGTATGGGGCAATGTATCATTATAAGTGGCATTGGCAGGGCCAGACCACATTTCTGGTTTAAAGTAAATGGATATGACGGCATCAGGTTTTTTCGGAATATCTTTTCTTACGCTACGAATGTTACGTTCATATTGATCAATTGCGGCTACATAATACCATGGGATATTAGTATTTTGTTCAGTTTCCTTATATAATGTCATGCGCTGTTCATAAATTTGATTTTGATCCACTTCACCATAGGCAATACCTTGCCCGAGAAAAAAGCAAATAGAAAGAAATAGGGCAATCTTTCGAAGCATGAAAATAAACTCCTTTCACAACATCACTCTTTTTAGTGTGGGATATACGAGATATTTCATTATAGTAAATCATTGGTAAAAATTCTTGGAATCTTCATTTGAGCAAATCGCTTTCATACGTTAGAATAGATATGTTACATTGAAAGAAGCGAACACGGTAAACTATTTCATATTGTGCGGAGTTGATAACATGACAAAACAAACAGAATATAAGCGCAAGCCCGAATGGTTGAAAATTAAGTTAAATACAAATGAAAACTATACAGGCTTAAAGAAAATGATGCGTTCTAAGCAGCTTCATACCGTTTGTGAAGAGGCAAAATGCCCGAACATTCATGAATGTTGGGCAGTAAGAAAAACAGCAACATTTATGATTTTAGGTGCGGTTTGTACACGTGCTTGTCGTTTTTGTGCGGTTAAAACAGGCTTACCAACAGAGCTTGATTTACAAGAGCCAGAACGTGTAGCAGATTCTGTAGTACACATGGGCTTAAAACACGTTGTTATAACAGCGGTTGCACGTGATGATTTAAAAGACGGCGGAGCAGCTGTTTTTGCTGAAACAGTACGCGCTGTTCGCCGTAAAAATCCATTCACGTCTATTGAAGTGTTACCATCTGATATGGGCGGGGTAGAGGAAAACCTAAAAATGTTAATGGATGCAAAACCAGATATTTTGAACCATAACATTGAAACAGTAAGTCGATTATCTGACCGAGTTCGCGCTAGAGCAAAATACCCTCGTTCATTAGAGTTTTTACGTCGTGCAAAAGAAATGCAACCCGATATTCCAACTAAATCTAGCATTATGGTGGGACTAGGTGAAACAAGAGAAGATTTAATTGAAGCAATGGACGACTTACGTGCGAACAATGTGGATATTTTAACGCTTGGACAATACCTACAACCATCTAAAAAGCATTTACCAGTTATTAAATACTACACACCGGCAGAATTTGCAGAGCTAAAAGAAATTGCACTTAGCAAAGGGTTTAGCCACTGTGAAGCTGGTCCACTTGTTCGTTCTTCTTATCATGCAGATGAGCAAGTACGTTCTGCGAAAGAAAATACGGCAGCAGCAAAATAATTGTAAAAAATCCTTCTTAGTGAGAATGCTAAGAGGGATTCTTTTTTAGGGGGAATCTTATGAAGGCTTTTTTATTTTTAGCGATTGCGATTGTAAGTGAAGTATTTGGGACAACGATGTTAAAGGTATCAAATGGTTTTACAAAAGTGCTTCCAAGCATAGGAGTAGTATTAGGTTTTGCCTCAGCATTTTTCTTTCTGTCAAAATCGCTGCAACACATCCAACTGAGTACGGCTTATGCCATTTGGTCAGGAGTAGGAACAGCTTTAACAGCATTAATTGGTGTACTTATTTGGAAAGATGTCTTCACATGGCAAACTGCTCTTGGAATTGCTCTTATTATAGGTGGGGTTATCGTACTGAATATGTCGGGATCGGGTGCTCACTAAAAAGAGAGCTAAATTTAGCTCTCTTTTCGATATAAATTCATATGGATTTGCTGACACACAAGCGGTGGCTATGAAAATAAAAGGGGAATCTCCACTTGTTAATTCCTTTTGTTTTCACATGGCATGGGCGAAAAAAGGTCCTGACCGCATCTATCCACAGCAGGACGCTCTCTCCCATCTAAAAGAAATGTTTTACCTGGATTTTTCAATTTGTTTTTCTATATTCTAAAACAGTATTTTGACATGTGGATAAAATCTTTTTTAATTCTTCTGTGGATAATTCAATTGTAAATTCTGGAACACCAGGTGTAATTAAAATTTTGTCATAGACATAGATGGAATGATCCACAATAATCGTTACATCCTGTGAATAACCAAATGGTGCCACGCATCCGGGAATACAGCCTGTTTGTTCCCTTAGTTCATCAGGTGAACAAATTGATAGGCGTTCTCCAGTGAGTTCTTTCATTTCATTTCTCTCGAAACGAGTTCCTTCCAGTGTGAAGAACACGTAATAGGATCCAGATTTTGATTTTAAAAATAAACTTTTACTTGGAGCCCCTTGCAAGCCGAGACGTTCACGAACGACTCGATCTGTCTCGTAATCGAGAACAGGTTCGTGCTCAAATTTTTCGTAGGAAGCATTTGTTTTATGTAATAAAGAGATAATTTCTTCGTACATATTTTGGTGATACCCCTTTCTATATTTGTTGCATATTCAACATCACTTTTTCAAATTTTTTCGCACTTAAAATTTCATGTGTCAAAATTTCCCATTGTAAAAAGCTCCGTATGTTGTGAAGGCACAAGGAGCATGTTGTGCATCTTCTCGCGATGTCAACTGAATGCATTCAAAAGGGATATTATGTCCCCCACAATCTGTGGATTGTCGTTTGTTCATCGATTGTAATTTCATAAATATCAGGGTTGCTTAAGTTCTGCCATTCCCTAAAACCAATCCGATTGTCAAAGTATTTTAAAAGGAGTGTTAATAAATTTCCATGTGTAACAAGTAATGTTACTTGTTGTTCTTGTTGTAAAATATCTTGAATAAGCGATGCACCGCGGTCCATCGCCTGCTTTGTTGACTCTCCACCTGAAAAGGCAATATCTATATTTGTAAACGTATATTCTAGTTTTTGTAGCCAATCGTCTAATGGAGCATTGCTCAATATGCGCTCTGCTAATCTTTCGTCTTCTTTAATTGGCAAATTTGCGCGCAATGCAAATGGTGCAATAGATTGAATCGTTCGGGTAAAAGGGCTTGAAATAATGGACTCTATTTGCAAGTTCTTCTGCATAAGAACATCAGCAAGGAATTGCGCCTGTTCCTCGCCTGCAATTGTTAACGCTGCATTTCTCTCTTGTCCAGTAGCTGAGCAGTGACGTACAACAATAACCTTTTTCAAAATTCATCCCTCATTTGTTCAAGTTGACGATACATACTTCGACAAAAAGGAAAAAAAATCCTCTATACAAAAAAACTAAGCTCAAGTAGGCTTAGTTTTTTTCTGGTTCAATTGTCAGTTTGTCTTTCATTTTACGAATGAGAATGAAGGGGGCAACTGCACAAATAAAAGTAATTCCTTCTGCAACAAATATATTGATAACTTGTTTCTGATAAAGAGCTGCAAAGAAGTCTATAAATGCATGGAACAAGGCGGCATATATAACAAAAATATATTTCTTATGTTTAACGCCGTATAATACAAGCATTGAGAAGGCGATTTGTAAGACAAGAGCTAAGATTCTTTCTAAGCCACCAAGTAGGTAGAGATAGGAAGGAGTACTAAGTAATAAATCTTGCAATTGACTGAGTTGAGGGGCCTTTTCAATAAGTTTTGAAAAACTCCCATTGTTAATTGAAATAGCAAAGTATAGAGTTTGCAGACTAGCTAGCGCTCCAATTGAAATAGATTCAATTCCTCCGTGTCCAATTCCGTACGCTAAACCATCTTTATATTCCCGGAATTTCTTCAGTAAGTAGAAGAAGGCAATGAATCGCCCTGCTTCTTCAAAGATAGCGGCAGTGAGTCCACCGTATAGGGCATAAAGAAATGGATTTTTTAATAACTCAGATGTCGTAGGGTTCCCAAGCATAAATACGTGAAAAGGTGTTTCAAGGATTTGCGCAAATCCGATAAAGATAAGAACACCAATACCAACAACTCTCCAGTTTATATGATATTTTTTTCGAAAATAAATAAGCACGATAATGGGGACGAGAACCGAAATCGTCAGTTGCAAAATCATACTAGTAATTACCGCATTTGAAATCATATTTTTCACCACTTTCTAATGTATGTACTCTTATATAAATCTAAATTATACCCCTTTTTTAGGGGAGAGAGGAGATCCGACCATGCGTAGAAGTGGTCAGTGCCTTTTTTCGCCCCATGTCATATAAGAACAATAGGAGGAAATGAGTGGAGATCTTCTTTTGTTTTCATAGCCACGAATGATATGGTGGAAAAACAAAATGGATAAAAACAACATAACCCCTTCTTCTTAGATAGGAGAGAGCATCAATCTGTGCGTAGAAGCAGTCAGTACCTTTTTTCTTCATAGCCGAAACTTATATGCCAGCAAATCAAAATGGATTTATATATATTATACAGGGAATTAGGGGAATCGTTTACCTTAACAAAAATATAGGTATTAAAAAAGGATTTTTTCTGTTGACTCTCACGTTGCGTAATACTTTATTGTATGTATTAAGGGAGGCGAAATAATGACAATGAGAGTAAAAGAAGTAGCCGATTTAGTTGGTATTAGTGTGCGCACACTACATCATTACGATGAAATTGGGCTTTTAACCCCAGACGAAACGACAGAGTCCGGTTATCGTCTGTATTCCAATGAAAACTTAGAGCTATTACAGCAAATTTTATTTTTTAAAGAGCTTGGCTTCCCTTTAAAGAAGATTAAAGAAATTATCAATAGTCCTTCTTTTGACAGGCAAGAGGCGCTTACGTTGCACCGGAAAATGTTACTTGAAAAGCGCACTCGACTAGATAAAGTGATTGCGACAATTGATAAGACGATTCTGCATACAAAAGGAGAGATTGAAATGACGAATAAAGAAAAATTTGAAGGATTTGATTTTAGTCATAACCCATATGAAGAGGAAGCACGTGCACGATGGGGAGACGAAGCTGTGGATAAGGCAAATAAAGCAGCTACTGGTATGTCTAAGGAAAAGCAAGAAGAGTTTAATAACATTTATAGAAATCTTGCTACACTTCGGCACGGTGCACCTGATTCTAAAGAGGCACAAGAAGCGATCCAAGTATGGTATGATTATTTGCAAAACTTTGGTCAATATTCATTAGAGGCGTTTAAAGGGTTAGGACAAATGTATGTCGATGATGAACGTTTTACAAAAAATATTGATCAGTTTGGAGAAGGATTAGCACAGTTTATGTGTGATGCAATGGCAATATACGCAGATAACCGTAAAAAATAAAAAGATGGGGTTGCCCTAAGTGGGCAGCCGCCATCTTTTTTTATTTTTTAATCATGTCATTTAGTGTAGCATTTTGACTATTATTTAAATGCGGATTTTTGCTCATTTCGCGTTTTAACATATCAAGGCTTTGCTCATATTCCTTATTGTTTAATGTACCAGATTGCAGCCCTTGAATTTGTGTAATCAATTTTTGGTCTGTTGATACATATGCTTTATAATAGCGAGGAACGATGGATAGGGCCGTTTTATATACTTGATCTGCTACTAACGCAGGGTCTGAAGTATTTGGGCGGTATACAACAAATACTTCATCATCAGTTACAAGCGTAGCGGCATTTGTGACGTCAGGGAGTTGTACGGTCATGTTTGTAATCATTTCTGCTACTTTCTCACGGTTAATTGCGCCTACTTGTTTGTTAGATACCTCGTCTTTTTGTTTAGAGGAGTAGCCGACTCTCGTGAGCCTTGTGTTTGTATTTTCTGTATGATACATGTCGTTTTTATTGGAAACAAGAACACGGCTGCCTTCCTCACGTTCCATTTCTGCTTTATTTGCTGTTTGGCAACCTGCAAATAAGGAAAGGGTGAGAAGAAAGAGTATTATTTGTTTTTTCACGATGTATCACCTCCTTCTCCATAGCATGTACTACTTTTCAATTTTTTGTATTTGAAATTGTTGGTTGTTAGGCTTTGTGATACGATAAAAAGAAGAATGCTTAGAAAGGAAGTTAGTGATGGAGCAAAAGCAAGAGATTCATGCTACGGTAAACATCAATAATGTTCAGTACGAAGTAATTAAAGACTATCGTGACGGTTTTCGTGAAGAAGCATTTAAAGAGCGCTACGCAGAAATTTTAAATAAATATGATTATATCGTTGGTGACTGGGGATACGATCAACTCAGATTACGCGGATTTTTTGATGATAGTAATCAACGTGCGACATATGATACGAAAATTAGCACTTTATCGGAGTACTTATATGAGTACTGTAATTTTGGTTGTGCACACTTTGTATTGCGAAAAGTGAAGAAGTAAAAAAACTCCTCTTACGTAGATGTAAGAGGAGTTTTTTTACAAGCAAATTGAAATAAGGTCACCTTCAGAAAGCATTGTATTTGGTTTCATTCTCTGTCCGTTTAACTGAATGTGTCCGTTCTTTATTCTGTCTACAATCAAAGTACGACTCCAATCTGAAATATATGTTGATAAAGCTTTGTCAATGCGATGGGAGCCAAGGACTGTTTCTAATACAATGGTTATTTCTGTAGTACCATTTTCTTTATATTGCATAATGGAAATGGTAGAGGTCATTTCGTTTTCATCTTTTTGAAATACATCAATCGTTTCCACATGATCAGAAAACGATTTATAAATGTGAAGTTTTTTATTCCACGTATGGCCTTTCGGGCATTTATAAATAGCAAAGCGGTAAATGTTCTTTCCATTTGCGTTATGCCTGCGAATATTTGTATCAATAAAAAGGGTGGTATGCCCGCAATTTTTACAATGTTTTTCGATTGTCGTTTCAAATTCATTTTCATATAAATTCCAAGAAAGTTGTACTTTCTGCATTTTCCTTCACCTCGTATATATTGGGTAAAGGAACGTAATACAGCTATTTGGATGTCTTGCAGTATGAATAGGGAAGAAATAGATAAAAATAAAAAGAGGTTCCCTTAAGAGGAACCTCCGTACAACATCATACTACAGATGCGTTACGTTCCTTTGTAATGGGAAATGAACAGACTACTCCCTTGATAAAGCGCATAGCTTTTTTGAGAGTAATGCTATTCAATTGCTGATCCATTACAAAGTAAATGTCGGCATACGTAGTAGACGTCCTTTCTTCCAAATAGATTTGCTCATAAGTATAACACAAAAGATAGAATATTCAAAATTCATTACATATATCAACTTAATTTTCCAACATATATCCATGTCGATTTCAAGCACCTAAGTCGCGGCTATGAAAATAAAAGAACTTTCTCCTTTTGTTCTCACTAGGCATGGGGCCAAAAAAGGCACTGACCGCTTCTATCCATCGCTGGACGCTCTCTTCCCACCTAAAAAAATGGTTGTATGTCAGTTTTTCAATTTGTATTTATATATAAAAACACCAGCTACTGTAATAGCTGGTGCATAATATTACCCCGCATTAACGGGCAGTAATACTCCTACTTTGAAATTTAGAGGAAGCAAAAAGCTTAGGTGGGAGATAAACTGCCCGTAAAAGCCCGATTGGTTCAACTAATAATCCGTGGGGGATAAAGCCTCCCACGGATTAAAGTTTCACTTTATATAAGTTCGAATAAGAATGAGCGTAGTTCTTCTGCAATTTCTTCAGAGACAGAAAAAGCGTGCTCTAAGTAGCCTGGTTCGTTTAAATCGTCAGTACCAATGATTGCGAATTTATTACGCTGCATATCAAGGACAATTGTTTTACCGTAATGACGATCGGAATATAAAAGCGCTAAATCGTGACGCTCATTTTCTCCCATAAAGCTAACGAAACGTGTTTTTGTATCGACTGTGTCGTCGTAAAGAAAGAAACGTTCTTCCATACACATGGCTCCTTTTTTAAATATCTAAGTTTAAGTGAGGCTTATGATCTAAATGGTGATGCGTTTTAATAAAGCGTACTGTTCTTGTTTTGTAACGCATAACGATAGAATATGTTTCTGCTAAATCTCCGCCAAGGAATTTTACACCATCTAATAACTCGCCAGCAGATACGCCTGTTGCTGAGAAGATTGCGTCATCACCAGATACTAAGTCATCTAACATAAGAAGTTGGCGAGGATCTTCTAATCCCATTTTACGGCAACGTGCTTCTTCTTCTTCATTCATTGGAACTAAGCGTGCTTGCATTTCGCCTTCAAGACATTTTAGTGCTGCTGCAGAGATAACGCCTTCTGGAGCGCCGCCAACACCAACGAATAAATCGATACCTGTTCCAGGAAGAGCTGTTGCGATTGACGCACCAACATCACCATCACCAAATAGTTTTACACGTGCACCTTTTGCACGAACACGGTCAATAATATCTTGATGACGTTCACGTTCTTGGATGATAACCGTTAGGTCACGAATTTTTTTATTGTTTGCTTTTGCTACAATTTCAATTGTTTTTTCAATTGGATCATCTAAGCTAATTTTACCAGCTGCTTTTGGACCAACCGCGATTTTTTCCATGTACATATCCGGAGCGTGAAGAAGGTTTCCTTTATCTGCGATTGCGATAACTGCCATTGCGTTTGCAAGACCTTTTGCAACAATGTTTGTACCTTCTAGTGGGTCAACGGCAATATCAACTTCTGGACCGTTACCTGTTCCTAGTTCCTCACCAATATATAACATTGGTGCTTCATCAAGTTCTCCTTCACCAATTACAACAGTACCTGCCATGTTTACTGAATCAAACATATCGCGCATAGCTGTAGTTGCTGCATCATCTGCTTCGTTTTTCTTTCCGCGGCCCATCCATTGCGCGGATGCCAAGGCTGCTGCTTCTGTTACACGGACAATTTCTAATGCGAGTTCACGTTCCAAGGTGACATTCCTCCAATTTCAAAAATCATACAGTTATAACTATAACAAATAACGAGGAAAAGGTGAATTCGAAAAATTGTCGATTTTTTCAAGGGAAACGGTTACAATTGAAATATAAATGCTTTTATTTCTAGGTGGGTGACATTCATGTACTTTGTAGACAGAAAAAAAATAGAACAAATGTTAACATGTTTAGAACAAGCAGTAGATACATTTCAAGAGAAGCAGCAATATGAAACGCCTTTTGAATATTACGCATTAGAGCGTATGTCGCATCTTATCATGGATTGCATATTAGATGTTGGAAATGCAATGATAGATGGATTTATTATGCGTGATCCAGGAAGTTATGAAGATATTATTGATATTTTAATGGATGAAAAAGTCATAAGTGATGAAGAAGGAAAAGGAATTAAAGAGGTGATTCTTCTTCGTAAAATGCTTATGCAAGATTATATTCAAATGAACCATGAGGAATTATATACAACGATTCAAAGACAACTCGCTGTGGTACAGAAATACCCTGCGAATATTCGTCGTTATTTAGAAAAGGAATTAGGACCTGTATCTGCATTCGTAGCAGAATAAATGTAAGAAGATCCCCAATTACCTTTTGGGGATCTTCTACTTTTTAGCATAGGTCAATAGGAAGAAGGGGTGAGCAATGGGGCAAGCTCGTACAACAAAGGAAGAGATTGTGCAGATCTTAAAAAGAAATGGTGAACAAACCGTTGGATCATTAGCTGAATCTTTAGAGATTACGGAGATGGCAGTACGTCGGCATTTAAGTAAGCTTGAGAAAGAAGAAGTTATTCAATCCAAAATGGTGCGTCAACATGTGGGAAGACCAACATATGTATACGGCCTAAGTCAAAAAGGAGAAGATTTATTTCCAAAAGATTATAAGCAATTTGCTTTAGGTGTGTTAGAGGATTTAGAGAAAATTGGTGATGAAACACTTGTAAATGCTATCTTAAAGACCAGGACGAATCGGATGGAGGAGCAATTACAACAGCGAATCAGTCGCCAAGAAAATGTATGGCAGAAGCTTCGGGAAGTTGCCGTTATTCAAGAGAAGAATGGATATATGGTACAAGTGAAGCAGGAGGAAGAAAACTCATACATATTACAAAAACAAAATTGTCCATTAAAGGCTGTTGCTGAAAAATATCCACAGCTTTGTTTAGAGGAAGAAAAGATGTATAAGCGGTTGTTTTCTGATGGAAATGTGAAGGTATTATCAAATATGTGCGATGGTGACTGTCACTGTTCGTATCACATACAAGAGAAAAAATGAACGTTATGGGACGCTTTTAGAAGAAGCGTTTTTTTTCTTTGGGAAAAGTGGTTAATATAAGAAGTGTATGAACGATAGGACAAAAGGAGAGGGACATAGATGTATAAAGGTTATTTAATCGACTTAGACGGTACAATGTATCGCGGTGAAGAACAAATTGAAGAAGCGAGTGATTTTGTAAAAGCCTTGCAGGAGCGCGGTCTCCCTTATTTGTTTGTAACAAATAATTCAACTCGTAAACCAGAACAAGTAGCCGAAAAGCTTGTTCGTTTCGATATTCCAGCTAAGCCAGAACAAGTATTTACAACGAGCATGGCAACAGCGAACTTTATTTATGAACGTAAACAAGATGCGTCTGTTTATATGATTGGTGAAGAAGGGTTGCATGATGCACTTGTGGAAAAAGGATTTAAGCTTGTGGATGAAAATCCTGACTTCGTTGTTGTGGGATTAGATCGCGAAATTACATATGAAAAGCTAGCGAAAGCTTGTCTTGCAGTGCGTAATGGCGCGACATTTATTTCAACAAATGGAGACATTGCCATTCCAACTGAGCGCGGTTTATTACCAGGGAACGGCTCATTAACATCTGTTGTTACAGTATCCACAGGTGTAGAACCAATTTTCATCGGCAAACCAGAATCCATTATTATGGAGCAAGCATTAAAAGTACTTGGCATAGCAAAAGAAGAAGCTTTAATGGTTGGGGATAACTATGATACTGACATTTTAGCAGGGATAAACGCTGGTATGCACACACTCCTTGTCCACACTGGAGTCACATCTGTGGAGAAGTTAACAGAATATGATGTGCAGCCAACACATGTTGTGTATAACTTAACGGAGTGGATTGAGAAAATGTAATCGTGGACAGGCAATCTTTTAGGTTGCCTGTTTTTTTATGCATAATTGCATATTTGATATATGGATATAAAAGGTAAAATTAATTTATTAGTATATAAAGTGGTTATGTTATTGATAGCTATATGCAATAGAGATAGGAGGGATTGAATTGTATATAATGTCTATTATTATCCTTGTTTTAGCGTTGTGTATTTTAGGTTTTGCCATATGGAAAATATATAAAATAAAAAGTGTGCAAGATGGTATTGGAGAGCTCATCGCTACTTATCCACGTAAAAAAAGCCGTTGGTTCACATTGCTTGGTCCAGCCTATTTCTTTATACAACTTATACTCACATACGTTCGGTATATAGATGGAGAAATTGATAGCTTCGAACTATTTTTACTCAAAATAGGAGCTTACATGGTAGCGATTTGTTTTATGATGCTTTTCGTGATTCATCTAATTAAAGACGTCAAGGTGTATGAAAAGGGAGTTATTGATGGGATGAATTACTATTCTTATGCAGAATTAAAAGGTTATAAAACATCCACATGGGAAAATCCGAAAGAAAATATCTTCTTATATCGTGGGCAAGAAAAGTGGCATGATAATGTGAACTTACTCATCAGGCAAGAAGATATGAGTGAACTAGAAAACATTCTACAAAGATATCTTCCTAAGCTTACCATAAAATGAAAAAATCCACCTCACAAGGTGGATTTTTAAAATTTTGTATTTGAAAATTCCTAATATTTTTGAAAACATGTATTATAAGAGAAACGTAGAATTTTATTAGAGAATAAAAAATGTTTAAGACTTAAAGAGGTGTAAAGTAACAATGAACTCTAACATTAAATTATCGGTACTGGAGATATTAGGGAATAGAAATTTTAGAAATGCAAAAGTAGTGGCAGGAAAATCTGGACTTTATAAAACTGTGAAATGGGTTCATGTTATGGAAATAGATCAAATTGAACAGCTTTTAAATGGAAATGAACTTATTCTCTCCACAGGGATTGGATGGAAAGAAGATAAAGCGATGTTTCTTTCATTTTTTAAACAGCTTATAGATTCTAAGGCGGCTGGACTTTGTATTGAATTAGGAACATATATACCGAGCATTCCAGAAGAAATTATAGAATTAGCTAATCAACATGATTTTCCGTTAATTGCTTTTGATAATAAGGTGCGATTTGTTGACATTACACAAGACTTACATACTCTTTTAATAAAAAAACATTACCAGATGATTTCGGATTTGGAAGAGTATTCTCATCAGTTAAATCAGCTACTTCTTACATCGAATTCGGAGCAGAAAATCTTAAAGTTACTACATAATTATTTGAAAATGACAGTTCTGTTTATTCCAAATCAAGGTGAAACACAAATGATATCAAAAAAAACATCAAAAGAACGGGATAAAATTCTTCAAATTTTGAAAGAGAAAAATATAGAAAGGAATATGAATATTGTAAGTCAACCTATACAAGCCTTGAATCAAAAATTCGCCGATTTAATTATAATTTCGGAATCAGATCCAATTACAGAGTTTGAATCACTTATTTTAGGGCGTAGTGTTACAGCATTAGCACAAAACATGTTACGTGTATTATATGTTGAAGAACGTAGAAAGACGAAGGAAACAGAATGGATTCAAAAATGGTTAGAAGGATCACATAGTGAAGAGAGACTATACAGATACCTCTCTGATTTTGATTCTACTCTTCATCCAAATGGATGTGTTGTTTTGCTCTTTAAAGTTGATCAATTAGAGGGGGAGAACTCAGAAATTACCCATTTAAAAATACTTTTTCGCACCGTTTTTCAATCACATGGATTCTTTCTTTTATCTACTATAAGGAAAAATCAAATGATTTTTATATTGTTAAACAAGCGAAAAAATCATGATTGGAGACCGAGAATCGAAGCGGGAATAAATGATATACTAAACCAATTGGTTGAGGATCAAAAGTTCGCCCAAATTAAATTTAGTATTGGAAAGTTTAGTGATCAGTTAAGTGATGTAAAGAAGAGTTATCACACGGCACAAGAGGCGTTAATCATTCAAGAGAAAATGCCAAAGGAGTGCTTTAGTTACTTTTATGAAGATTTATATATTTTTCGGCTTATATCAATTGCAAACGAACAAGGAGTACTTGCCGATTTTATCTCTGATTATTTAGAGCCTGTACTGATTTATGATCAGCAAAATAATGGAAAGTTAATGGAAACATTAAAAGTCTATCTGAAATGCAATGGTTCTAAGCAAGAAACTGCAACTAGTTTATATATTGTTCGTCAGACCCTTTATCAACGACTCCAAAAGTTAAAAGAGCTATTAGGAAAAGATTTTATGAATCCTTATAAACGACAAGCGATAGAATTTGCCATTACTGCGCATGAATATTTATTTGCTTCCAAATAAAGATAAAGAAGAAACCATTATTTTGTGGTTTCTTTTTCATTTTATGTTACACAAAATGTAGTGAAATTTATGTGTATAAATTTACATATTGTCTACTGAATGCGCTTTCTCTTACTAATATAATAAACGCATAGGGGTGTTTATTTCAGAATAGGGGGATTCACTATGACAGTAACAAAAGATGTACAGACATTAAAAAATTATATCGGTGGACAGTGGATAGAATCAACAAGCAAGCAGGTTGAAGAAATACCAAACCCAGCAACAGGAGAGGTTATTGCTCGTGTACCGCTTTCAAATAGAGAAGATTTAGATAGAGCTGTTGCAACCGCTAAAGAAGCATTTAAAACATGGAGAAAGGTTGCTGTACCTCGGCGTGCTCGTATTCTATTTCGCTATCAACAGCTATTAGTTGAAAAATGGGAAGAGTTAGCTAGACTCATTACTTTAGAAAATGGGAAGAGTTATACGGAAGCTTACGGCGAAGTACAACGGGGAATTGAATGTGTTGAATTTGCCGCAGGTGTACCAACTTTAATGATGGGAGAACAGCTTCCAGATATTGCTACTGGTGTTGAGTCAGGGATGTATCGTTATCCAATCGGAGTAATTGGAGGAATAACACCATTTAACTTTCCTATGATGGTTCCATGCTGGATGTTCCCACTCGCAATTGCATGTGGAAATACGTTTGTATTAAAACCATCTGAAAGAACACCGTTGTTGGCTAATCGCTTAGCTGAACTGTTTAAAGAGGCAGGTCTTCCAGATGGCGTATTAAATGTAGTACATGGTGCGCATAATGTTGTGAATGGCATTCTTGATAATGAGGATGTGAAGGCGGTATCCTTCGTTGGTTCTCAACCTGTAGCGGAGTATATATATAAAACAGCAGCGGCTAACGGCAAACGTGTACAAGCTCTTGCAGGAGCAAAAAACCATTCTATTGTTATGCCAGATGCTGATTTGGATAACGCTGTAAACAATATTATCGGTGCTGCATTTGGATCAGCAGGTGAACGTTGTATGGCAGCTTCAGTTGTCGTTGCAGTTGGAGATATTGCAGATGAGCTAATAAATAGGCTTAAGATAGCGGCTGATGAAATTAAAATGGGAAATGGTATAGAGGAAGACGTGTTCCTCGGACCAGTCATTCGTAAGTCCCATAAAGAGCGTACGATCCACTATATTGAAATAGGTGAAAATGAAGAGGCTTCACTTATACGTGATGGAAGAAAAGATGCAGGAAATGAGCAAGGGTATTTTGTGGGACCTACAATTTTTGATAACGTACAACCAGAAATGAAAATTTGGCAAGACGAAATTTTTGCTCCTGTATTATCCGTTGTTCGAGTAAAAAGCTTAGAGGAAGCAATTGAACTTACAAATAAATCTGAATTTGCAAATGGTGCGTGTTTGTATAGTGATAGCGCGAAAGCAATTCGTGAATTCCGTGAAGAAATTGATGCAGGGATGCTTGGTGTTAATCTTGGAGTACCGGCTCCGATGGCATTCTTCCCATTTTCAGGTTATAAAAAATCTTTTTATGGCGATCTACATGCAAATGGAAAAGATGGCGTAGAGTTTTATACTCGTAAGAAAATGCTTACTGCTCGTTATTAAACAAGTAAATTAAACTCATAACTAGATGGAATGGGGGATGATGATTGTGCAAACAACGGAACAAACAAAGGATTTACAAAAAACGGATGAAAAGTATCTTTGGCATGCGATGAGGGGAGCAGCTCCTAACTCATCGAATTTAATTATCACAAAAGCAGAAGGAGCATGGGTAACGGATATTGATGGAAATCGTTATTTGGATGGTATGTCCGGCCTTTGGTGTGTGAACGTTGGATACGGCCGAAGAGAACTGGCGAAAGCGGCTTTTGAACAGCTTGAAGAAATGCCATACTTCCCTTTATCACAAAGTCATATTCCAGCCATTAAATTGGCCGAAAAGTTGAATGAATGGCTGGGCGATGATTACGTGATTTTCTTCTCTAACAGTGGATCAGAAGCGAATGAAACCGCATTTAAGATTGCCCGTCAATATCACCATCAAAAGGGTAATCATGGACGTTATAAGTTTATATCTCGCTATCGCGCTTATCATGGTAATTCAATGGGAGCTCTAGCGGCAACTGGTCAAGCGCAACGAAAGTATAAATATGAGCCATTGGGGCAAGGTTTTCTTCATGTAGCACCGCCAGATACGTACCGTAATCCAGATGATGTAAATACATTAGCAAGTGCCGAGGAAATCGATCGTGTCATGACATGGGAGTTAAGCGAAACAGTAGCCGGGGTCATTATGGAACCGATTATTACTGGAGGGGGAATTTTAATGCCTCCCGATGGATATATGACTAGAGTAAAAGAAATCTGTGAAAAACATGGTGCACTACTCATTTGTGATGAAGTTATTTGCGGATTTGGACGGACCGGAAAACCATTCGGGTATATGCACTATGGCATCAAGCCGGATATTATTACAATGGCGAAAGGTATTACAAGTGCATATCTTCCGTTGTCGGCAACAGCGGTTAGAAGAGAGATTTACGAAGCTTATGTAGGGAGTGAGGATTATGATCGCTTCCGTCATGTGAATACGTTCGGAGGAAATCCTGCCGCTTGCGCATTAGCTTTAAAGAACTTAGAAATTATGGAAAATGAAAATCTTATCGAACGCTCTAGAAAACTAGGTGAACGGTTATTACATGAACTAGAGGATATAAAGGCGCATCCTAATGTAGGAGATGTTCGCGGGAAAGGGCTTCTTTTAGGTATTGAACTAGTGGAAGATAAGCAAACGAAAGAACCGATTGCTGTTGATAAGATAAATAAAGTTATGGGCATCTGTAAAGAAAAAGGTCTCCTCATTGGTAAAAATGGTGACACAGTTGCGGGATACAATAATATTTTACAACTTTCTCCACCATTAAGTATTACAGAGGATGACTTTTCCTTTATTGTCAAAACTATAAAGGAAGCTATAATTCAGTTATAATATTCCAAAATGAAGCAGCGATTCAATGAAAATAACTGAAAAATATATATTTGTTTTTATGCGACAAACGCTATAGAGGAGATAAAGATCTGTCAAAGCTAGGTTTGTCGGGATTGGTAATCAGTGGAGAGGGAGTCTCCACTGATTCAGGTTTCAATATATACTTTGCTGTGTTAATATTTTTTTGATTATAATTGATTGAATATTTAGTTATTTTTAATTCGTTTATATTTCAATTAGCTTTGATGTGTACAATGTTTATACTGTCGATGAATATCTAAGTATACCTTCTATAACAAATAATTCGTGAATATTTTTTGATATTGAAAAAATCGAATCAGTTAACTTGGAAGAAAAATAGTATGTAACAAAGGGGCGTGAAATATTGAACCATAACGAGAGTCACTTAAAAAAGGATTTGAAAATTCGTCATATTACTATGATTTCTATCGGAGGAGTTATAGGGGCAGGGTTATTTATGGGAAGCGGTGCGGTTATTCATTCTGCCGGGCCTGGTTCTATCGTATCTTATGCACTTGCTGGACTGCTTGTTGTTTTTGTTATGAGAATGCTAGGAGAAATGGCTTCCAGCAATCCGACTAGTGGTTCTTTTTCTACTTATGCACGTGAAGCGATTGGGCCATGGGCTGGGTATACTATAGGTTGGTTATATTGGTTCTTTTGGGTTATTGTTATTGCTATTGAAGCAACAGCGGGGGCGGCAAATATTCAATATTGGTTTCCGGATATTCCAGCCTGGCTTTTGAGCCTAATATTAACGGTGTTATTAACCCTCACTAATATTTATTCTGTCAAATCATTCGGCGAATTTGAGTATTGGTTTTCACTTATTAAAGTTGTAGCCATTATTTTATTTCTTGGTCTTGGCCTTTCTGTTATTTTCGGGCTAGTGCCAGGAACTGAAGCACCAGGACTCTCTAATTTGACTGGTCAAGGCGGATTTATGCCAAATGGAATCAGTACGATCCTTTTGGGGATTACAGTTGTGATTTTTTCTTTTATGGGTACTGAGATTGTAGCTATGGCTGCGGGTGAATCGGCTGAGCCGTCAAAAGCAGTTCGAATTGCTACTAACAGTGTCATTTGGCGAATTCTTGTATTTTTTATTGGTTCGATTGCGGTTGTGGTTACATTGCTCCCATGGAATTCCGCTAATCTTTTAAAAAGTCCATTTGTCGCTGTTCTTGAACATGTAGGGATACCAGCAGCAGCTCAAATCATGAATCTTATCGTATTAACCGCTGTCCTTTCTTGTTTGAATTCTGGATTATACACGAACTCACGTATGTTATATGGAATGGCTAAAACAGGAGATGCGCCAAAAGCATTCTTAAAGTTAAATAAAAATGGTGTACCGGTTCATGCTGTTTTATTTGGAACGTTTTTTGCTTATATAGGTGTAATCTTTAATTACATTTCTCCAGATAAAGTGTTCTTATTTTTAGTTAATGCTTCAGGAGGAATTGCATTATTGGTTTATCTCGTCATCGCCTTTTCACATTTACGGATGCGCAAAAAGGTAGAACGTAAAAATCCTGAATTACTTAAGGTTAAAATGTGGTTATTTCCTTATCTGACCTATGTGACGATACTAGGTATTGTTGCTATTTTAGTGGCTATGGCGTTTATTGAATCCATGCGTTCCCAATTAGCGCTTACTATGCTCATTGCTATTATGGTTGTAGGTTCATATTTTCTTTTCAACAAAAACAAAGTAAGTGAAACAGAAATAGATGCTAGCGAAATAAAAAATTCTGAAACAATTAACACATAATTATCGTTTATTATATACCGATTGAAAATAAGAGGAGAGAACGAGTGTAGGTAACCTTTTATTTTTTATAGTAGCGACTCATGTGTTGGAAAATAAAAACGGATTTGCATGGAAATAGAGAAGGAGAAGGATATGGATTATACAATTAAATTTAACCTCGGAATATCCCTCGTCATTATTCTATTTTTCTTGTTCGTACTAGCTATATGTGGATGCTAAAACGACACTCATTGTGAGTGTCGTTTTAATTTAAAAACTATATTTACACTAGCAAACGATTTACAACTTCCTTCACTTCTTCAAGATATTGTTTTCTCACATCGTCATCCACAGCAGGAACACTTGTGTAGAATGTGTGCTCTAACGTTTCGATTCCTGTAAAATCAAAGATTCCAGCATCAGTTGTTTTCTTCATCGCATCAAACATACCGCTTGCTGTATAAGCTTCTTTTGAATTCCCCATTGTGGATAATAATAATCCCTTTTTACCACTTAATAATTTTTCGATACCATTTTCACCGTAAGCATAGGCGAAGCCGTGGCTAAACACGCGGTCAACATATCCTTTTAAGATTGCTGGAAGACCAGCCCACCAAACTGGATAAATAAATGTGATGCTGTCAGCCCAAGTAATGTGTTCTTGTTCTGCTTGAATATCAGCTGGCGTACTTCCTTTTGAAAATGAAACGAAATCAGACGCACTTAATACTGGATTAAAGTTTAATTCAAATAAATCGCGAACGCGTACTTCATGACCTTTTTCTTCTAATTCACCTTTTACAGTTTCTAAAATCGCATGATTGAAGCTCTGTGGATTTGGATGTGCATAAACGATTAAATGTTTCATCTTTGTTCCTCCTATTTGTGGATATGTTGATAGTTTGTTCAAATTTTTTAATAAATTATTCGTGTAACCATTATGGTTACTTTATTGTTTAGAGTCAAACAATTTATCTTCTAAAATCAAAAAAATAGTATATATGACAAAAAAATACATAATAGTAGGGGTTTCGAGTTCTAACTAGAATATATAGATAGAAAAATAGAAAAAGAAGGGGATATGAAATGGATATCATTGAAATTGAAGGTTTAGAAAAATCTTTTGAGATTGGCGATAGTAAAGTAAAGATATTAAAGGGAATTCATCTTAAAATTCAAAAAGGTGATTTCGTTTGCATTATGGGAGCGAGTGGGTCGGGGAAAACAACTCTTTTACAGTTGCTTGGAGGTTTGGATATTCCAACGGCGGGAAGCATTCGAGTAGATGGTACAGAAATTTCATCATTAAAAGAAAAAGAACTCGCGTTGTTTCGGAGACATCAAATCGGTTTTATTTTTCAGCAGTTTAATTTAATACCTGTATTTAATGCAGAAGAAAATGTCGGATTACCGTTATTACTAGATAATGTCCCGCAGAAGAAAGCTACTACGGCAGCAAATCGGTTATTAGAGCTTGTTGGTTTAAAAGGAAAGGAAAAACATTTACCATCGCAATTATCAGGTGGTCAGCAGCAAAGGGTTGCGATTGCGAGGGCATTTGCGAATGAACCAGCGATTATATTAGCAGATGAGCCAACAGGGGCATTAGATTCTGAAAATAGCAAAAATATCATTGCAGCTCTTCGGAATGCTTGTGATGAATTAGGACAAACAGCTGTTGTTGTAACGCATGATCCATTTGTAGCTGCTCATGCAGATAAAGTTATTTTCTTATTAGATGGTGAAGTTATCCATGAACATATAGAAAGTAAGGGGTGGAAATTCCGCCATATGCCGCAGCAAGTCACACACATTCAAGACATTATGAATAGACACTTTAAGGTAGGTGATAAGAGCGATGTCTTGGATAATTAAATATGCGGCCAAGTCTATTAGACAGAATTGGCTAAGGAACATGTTAATCGCTCTTGGTGCTGCACTAGGTGTTATGTTAGCAACGATGCTTCTACTTGGGAACCAATCTGTAGAACAAAGTGTTAAAGAGCAAGTTGTAAGTCGCTACGGGGATTATAATTTGCAATTTGGTTACATCAAAAATGATATGTACTTAAAAGATGAAAATTTAAAAGAGCTGAATGGTCTTGAAAGTGTAGAAAAAATATCAAAAGTACTTATTCCTTATCCTTTACAAAATCATAAAGAGCTTTCTGGCAAACCGTCTTACTGGGGCGTTGAACAAGGTTCTCCAGATATGCATGCTTATAAAGTTATAGAGGGGCGATACCCGAAAGAAGGAGCGGAGGTAACACTTACAAAAGGGTATACAGATAGAGAAAATATAAAAGTCGGAGATATGATTCGCCTACCTTTCCCACCGCATGGTGAAAAAAGTGTTAAAGTTGTAGGGGTTTTGAATCCACCATTGATGGCAGCAATGGGGCATAGTGCATACTTTCCGATTGCTTGGATGCAAAAGGAATTAAATTTACAAAATCAATTTAATCTTGTTCAAGTAAAAACATCGGATGTTAATGTAAAGACAATGATTGCTAATGATGTCAATAAGAAATTAGAAAATATCAAAATAGATCAGCGTACATATGTAGATAAAGCATTTGAAAGATTAAATGTGATGAAGCCATTAATCTTTAGCTTAGGCGGGATTGCTTTATTTGTTGTAGCGCTTTTAATTATGGGAAGTTTCTTCTTATCTGTAAGGAGTCGTTTTAAGCAATGGGCGTTATTACGTGCACTTGGTAGTAATCCAAACCAGGTCATTCTTGTTGTTTTATTAGAAGCGTTATGTATTGGAGCGATTGGTTCATTGGCAGGAGTTGTTCTTGGTGCTGGTACACATCAGTTCGCAGCTTCTGTTATTAACAAGTGGATGAATGTAGAAAGTACAGGTCAAGAAGCGTTTTCTATTTCAGGTGAGATTTTACTCATTACATTTTTATTAGGAATTGTCATGTCTGTAGTAGGTGCGATCATACCAGCATTTATGGTAAGAAAAATCCCTCCTGTTGAAGCATTAAGACCAGGAATTCCAAGTAATCAAAAGAAAGAACGGAAATGGAGTGTTTTCAGTCTCGTTATTTTAATAGTGGGTGCTGGAATTGGTTTAAGTGGTGGATTTACTGAAGAATATATTGGTTTTAATCCAAGTGCGATAGGAGCACTGTTATTTGCAGTAGGTTTGTTGTTTGCAATTCCGTTATGTATTCGTGTTATTACGCCAGTTATTGCAAAATCATTTCAAATGATATTTCGTATTGAGACAACGATTAGTGGGAGAAATGTGATTCGTTATCGTAAAAAGGCAGCGGTGTCAGTCGCGATTCTAGCATTTGGATTTATGTTATCGCTAGTTGGAACGATGTATGTGAATGCGATGTATGAAGGAACGAAAAAAGGATTACAAAAGAATTTACCAGCAGATTTAGTCATTCGTGTTCCAATGGAATCACAAGGGATTGAAAGTCTACCATTTCATTGGTTAGAAAAGATACAAAAGGTTGAAGGAGTAAAAGAAATTGTCGGAGCAGCCCCTGACTTCACATCTAAACTTGTAAATTATGACTTTAAAAAGGCAAATCAAGAATGGTACGAGTTTATGAGGAAAAATAAGTATGATTATGAAGCAATGGAAGTTGTAGGTACTAATATTACTTCATTTCAGAAAGTAACACAGATGAAAGTTATTTCTGGACAAAGCTTGAGTACGCCACTAAGAAATGGTGAAGGAGTCATTACAAAAGATACAGCAAAAAATTTAGGGGTTAAATTACATGACACAATCGAAGTACAGGGAAAAGGGAAAGAAAAACAGCAAATTCAAGTTGTTTCTATTATAGAGAAAGACTTACGACTTCGAGGTTCTTACGTTTTTGTAAATGAAGAATGGGCACGGAATATGTTTAGTATAAAAGGCTATGAATCGATTCAAATTATGACGGACTCTAAGGTACCTTTTGAAACAATTAAGAAGAAAGTAACACAGATAACAAAAGGGAAAGAGAATGTCGAGGTTATAAATAGTACCGATTTGTTAAAAGAACAAGAGCAGCTCTTATCTCAAATGGTTATGTTAATTCGTTTATTAGTAGTAATCATCTTCATTATTTCAGGTATTGGCTTAATGAATGCGATTGTTGCAAGCTTACATGAAAGACGTGCTGAGATTAGTATGATTCGTGCCGTAGGAGCGATCCCTAAGCAAATGCGAAGAATTGTGTGGTTAGAAGGTGCATTGCTTGGTGCGATAGCTGGAATCATAGGTATTGGAGGCGGAGTGATTTTCAGTTATATTGTATTATCAAGTTTAGAATTAACAGTTATTACAATTCCATATAATCAAGTGCTATTACTGGCAATAGCAAGTGTTATACTCGGAACAAGTGCAGCTATGATTGCTTCATTCCAGTTAAGAAGATTTAAACTAAGTGACACGCTTAAAGAATTATCAGCGTAAGAAAGACCGCTTTTACAGCGGTCTTTCTTAGTATGTTTATAATAAAACTCGTTTCTCCTTTGCTTCTTTTATCCACGTCGGAAGTTCATTCAATAAAGTGAAACTTTAATCAGTGGGGGTTTTCCTCATTCCCCACTGATTATTAGTTGAACCAATCGGGCCTTTACGGGCAGTTTATCTCCCACCTAACTTCTTTGCTCCCGCCGGATTTTGAGGTGGGAGTATTACTGCCCGTTAGTGCGGGATAAAGTGTTATACAACGTTTCATCTGTTGTTTTTTCGATATCGCGAATGTAGAAAAAGTTTTCTGATTTTGTATTTTAAAAATTTACAAACTTTTCAAAAATAGAAGGTGAATTTCGGGATTTATGTAGAACTTTGTTAGTAAGTAGTTTTAGAAAGGAAGAAGAGAGATGGATATACACAAACTAACAGGGGCAGAAGCAAAAGAAATCAATACGTGGCAGTATGAGGAACCGTATTCGTTATACAGCTTTTCGGGAAGTAAAGAGGTAATAGAAGAACTATTAGGTGGAACATACTATGGCTGCTGTAATGAGCATAGAGAACTAATTGGCTACTTTTGTTTTGGAGAAAATGCACAAGTTCCAGGAGGAAGGGCTGCAAAGTTATACGTAGGAGAAGATACCGTGGATATTGGACTTGGTATGAAGCCAGGGCTAACAGGGAAAGGGATGGGGAAGTCTTTTTTTCAAGTTGGCCTCCAATTTGCTTTGAAAGAGTTTCAGCCGAAAAGAATCCGTTTAAGTGTTGCTACTTTTAATAAAAGGGCGATTGCATTGTATGAGAATGTTGGATTTCGAAAGAAGATTTCGTTTATGAGCAGGGGAAGAGAGTTCCTGCTCATGGAGTATGATTTAGATGAATCTCGTTTTTAACAATTTTTTTATGGCCCTGTCCAAATTAAGCGTATAACATAACCGAAAAAAATAATGTAAGAGAGTATTGCGAAAGAGCATGTTCCGCTTATTGCACGAACCAATCCTTTTTCTCCAATGAGTGCTAAAAGGATAGATAAGATACTACTTATAATAATGGTGGCTTCTAGTGAAGGGGTAAGGCGCCCTGACCATGAGAGACATAGAAAGAATGTGCTGAAGGCAACCAACGCGAAAAGTAGAGAAAGCCAAGAAAAGATTTGTTTTTTAGACATCAGGACACACTCCTTTTTAATATTCGAACTTACATAAATTGTATGACGAATTACAATTTATGTAAACGAAAGAACCCACCTCTTTACAAAGAGATGGGTTCTTTTGTTTACGGTTTTACCTCATTCTGCATGCTCAGCGCGATGAGCCAAGCGACTAGATGCAGCGGCAGCGATTGCGCCCACAATATCATCAAGGAATGTATGGACTTTTCCAGATGATTTATCATTTAAGTATTCTAAAATACCTGGTTTTAATTTATCGATGTATCCAAAGTTTGTGAAACCGATAGAGCCATACACGTTTACAATTGAAAGTGCGATTACTTCATCGACTCCATATAAGCCTTCATCGCGCTTTACGATATCTTGTAATGGTTTGCTTAACATTCCTTTTTCAGCAAGGACGTCTAATTCAATTCCTGTAATGAGTGCATTTTGTACTTCGCGTTTGGATAATACACGTTCTACATTGTAACGACATTCGGACATCTCTAATTTTGAATGGTATTTCTTTTGAAGAAAATGAACAAGTTCCGCAATATCATCGATTGTTACACCGCGTTCTTGTAGTAGTTGTAATGCTCTTTCTTGTAGTTGATTTGATTTTTTCATGTTATCACCTTTTTTTCTTTTTATTATTTGTATACGTTTTGTTGCTTTATCATGTGCATAGGAATGAAAGGCGAGCACAAGCTCATATATATAAAGAAAAACCATAGGTGGCGACTATGATGATTCAGCATATTTATGAGCATTATCAAATGCATGTCAAAGAATTAATCCCCCTTGGCCCCTATAAAAGCTTTTGGATTCGCAATAAAATTTATGTACTTCTTCCGATTGGGAATATGGAGGAAGATGTACTCGTTGAAATGAAAAAATTAAGCGATTATATGAACCAGCAAGGGGATATTACTGTAGCGACTTTTGTTCCGACAGTGCACGGCTACTATGTAAGTGAGATAGAAGAAAAAAATTACTGTTTATTAAAAGGTATGCGTTTGCTCGATCGACATGCTACTTCGTTAGGTAGCGAGCTTTCCTTATTCCATAAACGCGGCGCTTTTTTTCCTGAAGAAATAGAACAACTAAGTCGCATCGGTGAATGGAAGGCATTATGGGAAAAAAGGCTGGATCAATTAGAGCGATTTTGGCAATCACAACTTATGAATCAGCCGTCAGATGTATTTGATCAACTATTTATGGAGTCTTTTCCATATTATTTAGGCATTGCTGAAAATGCCATTCAATATGTCGTTGATACAGAAATAGATGATACACCTCAGCTTGCTGATGCGGCAACGATCTGCCAAGAACGTTTCACCCCTTTATTATGGCAACAAACGAATAAATTAAAAATTCCCATCGATTGGGTATATGATCATCCAAGTAGAGATTTGGCAGAATGGATTCGATATGTATCGATGGAAAAGAAGCAAGATTGGGAACAAACAATTTTTCAGTTTGTAACAGATTATGAGAAAAATTATCCGCTTTCTTCTTTTGGGTGGCGTCTCTTATTTGCGCGTCTTCTCTTTCCGCTTCGCTACTTTGAAACGGTAGAACAGTACTATTTGACGGAAAATGAAGAACAAAAAAGTATGTACCGAGATCACTTAGAAGATATTTTACACGATGTGAACCGTTCAGAGCAATTTATGAAGCATTTTTATGAACTCTTACGTTTGCCTGTCGATAAGCTTGGGATTCGAAAATTGGATTGGTTGTCTTAATAGAAATTTATAAAAAAGAGACCAATGTTGGTCTCTTTTTTATAAATATTTAGTGAAAGCGATTCTAAACGAGCCGCTTCCGCTTTCAAATTAAAATACTTGTTCTACTTCGATAACGCCTGGTACTTCTTCAAGTAGTGCGCGTTCGATACCAGCTTTTAGTGTGATTGTAGAACTTGGGCAGCTACCGCATGCACCCATAAGGCGTAGTTTTACAATACCTTCTTCAATATCTACTAACTCAACGTCACCGCCATCACGAAGTAAGAACGGGCGTAATTTATCTAATACTTCTAGTACTTGTTCTTGCATATTTGGGTTTTCCATTTTTATCGACTCCTTTCATCCATTTTATTATAATCAAGATACAGGGGAAAATCTATTTTTTCTGTTCTTGTTTTATTGTCAAAATTTTGTATCATGTTTACAACGTGTTTTTTCAGTATAGGGGACAAGAATTAAACTTGTAAAGAGATGTGCTTATAAGGTAAGTCATCTAGGTGTACTGTTAGAACAGAGAAGTGGGGGAGAAATAATGGTTAATGTTCAAGTATATGGGGCAAAAGTAATTTGTGCGAGCTGCGTTGGAATGCCGTCTTCAACGGAAACATTTGAATGGCTACAAGCGGCAATTGGTCGCAAATATGAAGGACAAGATGATAAATTCAAGTTTGAATACATTGATATTCAAGAAGAGCAAGAAGATGCTGAGAAGCAAGCTTTTGCAGAGCGTGTAATTGAAGAGGATTTATTTTATCCAGTTGTGCTTGTAAACGGTGAAATCGTTGGAGAAGGAAATCCTCGTTTGAAAGACGTATATGAAGAAATTGAGAAATATTTATAATATAGAAGCCTTTGTGATTGCAAAGGCTTTTCTTATATATTTATATGGAAAAAATAGTTATTAAAGGTAATTTTATTAAGGGGGATGGATGTGGAGGGTATAGTGAAACAAGAATTACCAAAAGAAGTAAAGGACCTAATGGATCAATATGTGAATGGACTGCAAGACATATTTTTTAATGAACAATTGGTAGGGGTATATGTATACGGTTCAATCGCTCTAGGGGCATTCCAGTTTGGTACGAGTGATGTTGATTTTGTAACGGTAACGAGAGAGACAGTCAGTGAATTTGAGAAGTTGCAAATAAGTGACTTACATAAAAGATTGAGTAAAAGTAAGCTCGGAAAACGGATGGACGGTATGTATATCTCGTTTGCTGATTTAGGGAAGCGAAACCAAGAGATACCGCAGTATGTCTATTGTGCTGACGGGAAAGTTAACGTAGGTCACTGGGATGTGAATGATGTGACATGGTGGACGCTGAAGAACCGTGGAATTACTGTGACCGGAGAAGAAGCAAGTGAACTTCCGTTTGAGGTCCCATGGAGTAAGGTTGTAGAAACAATGAAATATAACGTAGAGCAGTACTGGAGTGAAAAGGCGTCAAAACCATACTTGTTTCTAATCGAAGAATGGGTAGAATCAGCTGTTGTCACAATGGGCCGTATTTTGTATACGTTAGAGCATGAAACGATTGTTTCGAAAGATGAAGGATTACAATATATGATGGAATCGTCCTCTGGAAAATGGATGCCTTTGTTACAAGAGGTAGAGCGGATACGTCATAATAAGGCGATGAAACGAACGATTTCCATTTGGAAACGGGCAGATATGACGAAGAAGTATTTGCTTAGTGGGATAAAGGAGTGCCGGAGGAAGTGGGAGGCTTAGTTTATGCAAAATTTATTAAAGAGATAAAATATTAAGACCTCTGTAGTTACTACATACTACAGAGGTCGATTTGTAGATAAAGGTTCTTAACGTACACACTACTTAGCTAGTCACTATTACGCTGTGGAAATATCCTCGTCTTTACGTACTTCAAAAAACTCATTTTTGCACAGGTATTTAAAAATCCTTTGTGTAACTTGCTCTTCTTGATCTAATAAGAAACGATGATCAAAAGCATAGAAGGATTGCCCTTTAATTAATTTAACATAATACATTATGCATACCTCCGTTATTGAACGATACAAATTAAAGATTTATTACTATAATATCCATAAAATGGATTTAGATACATGGAATGTGAATCAAGGATTTTGGTAGTGAAAGTTGTAAGTGATTAACAGATAAGGCATGCTGTTGATTAGAGATATTTAGTTAGTAATAAAAAAAGAGTTCACCTGATAT
>NZ_JAJJBY010000022.1:0-77428 GCF_022625245.1 Bacillus sp. TL12
ATGCCCATCAACTTAAGAATATTTACTACCCCATTATTCTTAAAGACGTTATTTTTTCTAGATTAATAAGAAGAGGGAACACACAAAAAAGACACCCCCACAGGTGCCTTTTTTATTATAGAAATATCTTAAAATAGATATCTGGTGTTCATTTATTCAGTTTAAAAGACCTTTTGTTACATCATAACGCCATCATCATTGAATGAATACCATTTTCCATCAATGAAATGTTTTCCTACTACCATTGCACCATTAGATTGTAAGTAGTACCATTTTCCAAATACTTGTACCCAACCTTTTTGCATCTCCCCATTTGCATTCATGTAGTACCATATACCATTCACTTTTACCCAGTCTGTTGCCATAGGGCCATCTTCGTTAAAGTAATACCAATTTCCGTCGATAGTTTTCCAGCCTTTAACCATCGCTCCAACCATAGAGCCATCTTTGTTAAAGTAATGCCTATATCCGTCGACATTTTTCCAGCCTTTAGCCATATACCCGTATTGAGAAAAATAATACCAATTTCCATTGATGTAATTCCAATCAGTAGCCATGGAGCCATCTTCATCAAAGTAGTGCCAGTTTGTTTTATCCATTCCTTCAAAACGTTTCCAGCCTGTAATCATGGCGCCGTTATCATCAAAGTAATACGTTTTTCCATTAATTTTCTTTAGGGAAAATGAAACCATTGCCCCATCATTTTCAAAATAATACCATGTTCCAGTTATATTTTTCCACCCTTTAGCCATAGATCCATCTTCATTAAAGAAATACCATTTTCCTTTATCCTGAATCCATCCACTTTTTGCTTTAACTTGCTCACTTGCATATGTATGATCTTTCGTAATACCATTTTCTTCTGCATGAGAAACTGCAGGAACTATAAACATAGTAGACATTAAGATTGGTAAAATAATTTTCTTCATTCTCCATACCCCTAAATAATGTATAATTTTAGTTTTTATTTCCACAAACAGAATTATATTATGACATTTAAATATAATCAATAGTTTTTGTAATAAAAATGTAATATTTTTTTAATTAATTGTAACAAAATTGCCTCATTAGTAATTATCATTACCTTTTTGTTACATTAAGATTAGCACCCCATATATAACAGCCTATATATCATGCAAAAAAGAGGATACTATGCCCTCATATCGGACATAGTATCCTCTTCTAATTATATAAAATGAATACAACTTTCTAGTAAGCTGATAATCTTACTGCATAATGCCACGTCATACTAAAGCGTCTGTCCATTATCAATTGTAAATATCTGTCCTGTAATAGATTCCTGCGTCAATTGAAAAAGAATCGCTTCTGCAATATCATCTGGTGTCGAAATCCTTTGAAGTGGCAAATGTCCCGCAAGCTGGTACATCTTATCTTCATTGCCTGCCCACCACCTCGTATCGACTGCACCAGGAGAAATGCTATTTACTCGAATAGCAGGTGCTAATGCAATAGCGAGCGATTTTGTCATCGTATGAATCGCTGATTTTGTTGCGGCATACGGTACAGATGATCCAAGTCCCGTTATCCCGGCAACGCTCCCCATATTCACGATAGCACCTGATTTTTGCTTTTTCATATAAGGAACAACAGCTTTTATACAATGAAACATCCCTTTCACGTTTACACTAAAAAGGTCATCCCACACTTCATCCTTTACGGACTCTAAGTCATCCATCGGTATTTGAACTGTTATACTCGCATTGTTTACTAAACAATCAACTGTTCCAAAGAGGTTAACAGTTTGAGAAACCATCGTCTCCACTTCTTCTTTTTTTGCTACATTAGCCTTAATGGCAATTGCCGTACCTCCTCGCTCTTGAATTTCATGAACAGTTTCTAACGCTCCCTTTTCGGAACGACTATAATTCACCACAACTTTAGCGCCTAAACTCGCTAACTTCAAAGCAGAAGCCTTTCCAATCCCAGTACCGCCACCTGTTATTATGACTACTTTATCTTTTATGTTCATCTGGAAATCTCCTCACTGTATCTGATTCCATTTCATTTTATCTTCGTTCATTTGAGGAGTATAATACTGAATAATGAAGTAGGTATCATTTTAAATGATATCTATGTGGAGGGATCGATTATTGGAAAGCCATGACTTATGGATTTTTAAACACGTTGCGGAACTGCAATCAATATCTAGAGCTGCTGAAAAGTTAGGATATGTTCAACCGAATATAAGCCAGCGCATAAAAACTTTAGAGGATGAATTAGGCGTTAAACTATTCAAACGTAATAATAAAGGCGTCACATTAACGAAAGAAGGAGAAATGTTACTAGATTACACAAATCAAATTATGTTCCTAATGAGTGAAGCAAAATCAAAAATAAATCCTCAAAAATGGCGAGAATCTTTAACCGTCGGAGCATCTCAAACGATTTCTGCAGTGAAAGTGCCTCAGCTATTCTCTTCCTTTTTGGCAACATATCAAAATATTGATTTGAAGATAAAAACAAATAATAACGTAAAATTACAAGAAATGCTTTTGTACGGAGAACTTGATGGAATCTTTTTAAGCGGTACATATAATGAATCACAATTCGAAAGTGTGTACAGTTATTTAGAAAATATGATTCTTATTTCATCAAGAGATACTCTGATCGAAAACCAAACTTTACTCGTAAACAGTGATCCGAATTGTATATATAGAAAGACGTTATTAGATTATTGTCATATGAATAGTTTTGATCAGACGACGATACTGGAATTTGATTCGCTTGAATCTATTATGCAAGCTGCTCATGGTGGACTTGGAATTACGCTTGTACCTGCTAATGTTGCATATAGCCGAACAAAGACAGAAACAATTCAGTATGAAGAAATACCTGAAGCAGTCAAAATTGATTTTGTGATTAAACGGAGAAAACAGCAATCACAAGGTTTAAAGAAATTCAGCCGCTTTTTAAGAGAATTATAAGTGTAAAACAAAGCCCCTTCTGATTTCGAAAGGGGCTTTTCAAGATTTCTAGATACAATAATGATTTAAAACAACAATTCAATTTGCTTCATCAACTGTTGTTTGGTATGACTCAAATAATCTCTTTTTTTAGAAGAAATGCATAATCCTATCGGCATTTCAGGATCAAACCCTTTAACCTTAAACGATATATTTTCCTCTTTTAAATTAGTTCCCTTAGGAATAATACCTATCATCTCTCCAAAAATCATTTGTGGAATAAGGTGTAGTGCACTACAATTATAGACTTTTTTAAAGGATACATTGTTTTCTAATAAGAAAGCATTCACAGATTGATAATAATAGCAACTATTCTCTCCAATTAAAATAGGATAATCAATGATATCAGATACTTCTACTGACTCTTTTTGTAATAATGGATGATGAGGATTATTGACAATAAATTCGATTTGTTCATTGTAAAGTGGAGTGAATTTTACATCGGAAATATTTTTGTTGTTTCCACAAACAGCAAAATCAATCTTATTTTGGTCTACCATTTGTGATAAAAGCGCTGTATTTCCTACAACAAAATCACAATGTATATATGGTTTCTCCGCATTTAAATATTTTAATAGTGGAGGAATCAATTTTTCTGCAATTGAGTCTAATAGACCGACTCTTACTGTTCCCTTCTCCTCATTGCTTATACGCTGCGCTTGAGATACTGAATAGTCCCAATGCATTAACAAATGATCTACTTCCTCTGCAAATAAAGTACCTTCGTCTGTTAACCTTGCATCCCATCCTCTTTCAAATAACAGAAATCCAAGTTCCTTCTCTAGTTTTTTTATATGTGTTGTTACAGTTGACTGCGCATAGTTTAACTTTTTGGCTGCAAGTGAGAAAGTTCCTTCCTGAATAATCATTTTGAATGTTTTCAACTCTTTTATTTCCATTTTCGCACCTAATCTCTATCGGTATTATTGATAATTATATGATAATTTTTCAATTATCAAAATTAAAATTGCAGGAGTACAATAAATCCATACGAAAGGGAGTGAAGAAGAAATGCCGTTTGTTACTGTTTATTATCCAGAAAATCAATCGAATAAAGAAAAGTTAAAAAAAGTAAGTAATGGTATTCACCTTGCACTAATGGAACATTTTCAAATCCCAAAAGATGATTACTTTCACATGTTTTTACCCTATCCATCTCATCAATTTTTTTACGATCCATATTATCTCTTAGAAGAGAAGAAGAAAAGAACAGACAAAATGATACATGTTTCTATTACATGTGGACCAGGAAGAACAATACAGCAAAAAAGAAATTTGTATCAATCCATCTCAGAAGCTTTTTATAACCATTTAAACATCTCTACAACCGATATTTTTATTACACTAAACGAGACATCTGCTGAAAACTGGTCATTTGGTCAAGGGATAGCTCAAATGGTTACTATGAAGGAGGCAAAAGAATCATGAATGACCGTATCGAACTCAATGTTTCACAGAAAATGAGAGATACTGCTCCCGACTTTGTTGATTATAGTGAAAACGTATTATTTGAAAAAGTATGGAGAGACTCTACTTTAACATCAAAAGAAAGAAGTCTCATTACACTTTCTGCTTTAATTAGTATTGATAATACCGAACAACTACCGTTTCACCTTCAATTAGCCAAAAAAAATGGAATGACTCAGCAAGAAATGATCGCTTTAATCACACATCTAGCCTTTTACGTTGGATGGCCGAAAGCAGCTGGAGCACTAAATGTAATACTTAACTAAAATCGAATACAAAACTCTAAAAATACTGTAAAATGATATGGTATATTTTTCAAAAGGTGGGAATAACCAATGAATTACCATATTAGAGTAAGAGCTGGAGCAGTTATTATCGAAAATGACTCAATCCTATTAATTGAATTTAACAACGAAAATGGACTCCATTATAATTTACCAGCAGGCGGAGTTGAACCGAATGAAACGGTTATAGACGCCGTGCAAAGGGAAGCGAAAGAAGAAGCATCCGTTGATGTAGAAGTCGATTCATTGGCATTTGCTTATGAATACGCTCCGCATCTAAACGATCATAAATATGGTCCGACTCATTCTTTACATCTTATTTTTGAATGTAAAATAAAAAATGGTTCTACCCCAAAAATGCCTGCTAATCCCGATTCAAATCAAACAGATGTGAAATGGGTACCGCTATCTGATTTACATAATATTATTCTATATCCAAATATAAGAGATCATATTATTCATTATGCGAAACAAAAGAGAAATATAGATCTGATTGAAGAGCATACCCTAGAAGAATATCCCCTTGCTGTTAACTGAAGGGAGTGACATACATGAAGATGAGAAATTCAGTTAAAGCCATACTCATACACGAAAGCAAATTATTAGTAACAACGTATGAAGATCAAGACGGTACATATCACCTACTCCCTGGCGGCGGACAAAAGATTGGTGAAACGCTAGACAAAACTTTGAAAAGAGAATGTCTTGAAGAAACGGAGATTGAAGTAAAAAAAGGTGACCTCTTATTTATAAGAGAATGTTTCCTAGATCCAGAGGTACACAGAGTTGAATTTATGTACTCTTGTACGCCTGTATCCTTTACAAAAGCTCTACATATGGACAGCAAACAGACGGGTATTTCCTGGTTACCAATCGATGACTTAGTACATTATCCTCTGTTTCCTAGTGGCATCAAGAAGCTGATTCAAGACTTTCATGCTGGTAACGAGTCGGGGCCTGTTTATGTTGGCGAGATTGATTAATTGCTATGTAAAAGGAGAAAATGTATTTTGTATAAACAGACTTTGTGCTTTATGAAAAGAAATGATGAAATCCTAATGCTAAACAGAGAGTATGAGCCACTGAGGGGATTGTGGAATGGTGTGGGAGAAAAAATAGAGCATGGGGAATCACCTTTAGCTTGCATCATTCGTGAAGTAAAAGACGAAACAGATGTTAACATAACCGAAAATCAAGTCCAGTTTAAAGGAATTATAAAGTGGGAATTTAATGATGCTTATTTTGGCGGGATGTATGTGTACTTAGTTACGATTCCACAAGATTATTCTTATCCTACTCCTAAAAAGGTAGCTGAGGGCATATTAGACTGGAAAAAGATTTCATGGCTTTTAGACGAAGAGAATTATGGATTAGATGAGATTATTCCTCATATCTTACCAAAAATTATCGATAACTCGAAGCCCCTTGAACATAGATGTGCCATCCGCAATAATAAAATGATTCAGTATGAATACAAAGAGTTAGTGAATATACAATGATAACTTGTACCTATATCAGTAAATGAAATTATATCAATCGTTTCTTCGAATATATCAGCGATTCGACAAAGGATATCGACCAACCGACAAAAAACAGGAGCCTGCTGGCTCCTGTTTCATTATTGCGCAATCAATTCCGTCTCATCCACTTTTTCCAAATAAGACAATACATTCCTTACTGCCGCTTCCCCTTGATCAATACAATCAGGAAGGCCAGATCCAGCATAAGAGCTACCAGCTAAATATACACCAGGTAATTCTCGCTCCATAAATGTTGTTAACTTCTTCATTCTTTCTTTATGCCCCACTGTATATTGCGGCATGGCATCTTTCCAGCGACTTACGACAGTAAAGTCTGGCTCCGCTGTTATATCCATTGTTTTTTGCAAGTCTTCTAATATAAATTGAACAATTTCTTCATCTGATTGTTCGACGATTGCTTCGTCACCAGGGCGCCCAACATAGCAGCGAAGAAGCACTTTCCCTTCCGGCGTTGTATGCGGCCATTTCTTATATGTCCACGTACATGCTGTAATCGAAAAATCACTATTGCGAGATACAACGAAGCCCGTTCCATCAATATCACGCTGGATGGCTTCTTTCGGAAAGGCTAATGCAACATTCGCAACGGATGTCGATGGAACATTGCGGAAGAAGCGGAACTCTTTATACTGTGCAAACATAGAGGGCAATACTTTATGAGACGCAGCGACTACGATAGCGTCCGCCTCAATTTCCTTTCCATTGCTTAGTGTAATCGAATAACCATCGCCCATTTTTGTGACTTTTTCAATGCGAGTTCCCTTCACAACTGTTCCAACTTCTAGTCGTTCTTCTAGCTCTTCTACAATAGATTGCAAACCTGTTTTTAACGTTAAAAAGATTCCTTTCGGCGCGGCATCTTTTGCTTTTTTCGGAGCCAAACTACGCATACCGAGTGAAATACTACGATACTTTTGCTCTACTTGATAAAACTGCGGAAATGTTGACATTAAACTCATCTGATCAATGTCTCCCGCATAAATTCCAGATAACAATGGTTCAATTAAATTTTCAACCACTTCATTTCCTAAACGACGACGGAAAAATTGACCAAGTGATTGATCAGAAACAGGCTTTGAACGTGGTAATACAAAATCAAAACCTGCTCTAACTTTACCAATCGGAGAGAACAATCCTGAAAATAAAAACGGGGTAATTTGCGTTGGAATTCCCATCATGGATCCGCTCGGCATCTTATGTAATCGATTGTTTACAAGAACAAATGATTGACCTGTTGCGTTGTTTACAAGCTGGTCTCCAAGCCCTAGTTCTTTTGCCAATCTAGCCGCACTCTTTTTTCTTTCTAAGAAAGAATCTGGGCCACGCTCAATTGTAAATCCATCTTTTCGAACGGTTTGAATTTTCCCGCCAAGCTTGCCCGACGCTTCTATTAACAATGTATCAACCGGCAATTCTTTTTCGCGAATTTCTTTTTGTAAGTAATACGCTGTTGTTAAACCTGTAATTCCACCACCGATGATAACAACTTTCTTTTTCAAAAAGGCCCCTCCTCTCCCCTGGAATTATGAAACTTCGGTGTGTTTTTTTAATACGACATCTGCTAGACAAGAAATAAATGCGTCTGATGCATTTGGCATTTCCGGACGATAATACTTCGCTCCAATTTCTTCTGTAACAACTTTACATTCAATATCGTTGTCATATAGTACTTCTAAATGTTCAGCTACAAACCCAACCGGTGCATATACAAATGAAGTGTAACCATATTTTTCGTTTAATTCTCTCGTTAAATCTTGTACGTCTGGCCCAATCCATGGGTCCGGTGTATTACCGGCACTCTGCCAACCAACTGCATAATTTCGAACTTCCGCACCACGCGCAATATAATCAGCTGTTTCATTTAACTGTTCTGGATAAGGATCACCTAAAGCGATAATTTTTTCTGGTAGGCTATGAGCAGATACAATTAAAACCGCTTTTTCGCGTTCTTCTTCTGACATAGTGCTATATACTTTCTTCACTTCATCTACCCAGTACTGGATAAACTTCGGTTCTTTATACCAGCTATCGATTCCGTGAATTGTTAAGTTTCCAAGCTTAGCTGCTTCTTCTTGCGCTCTGCCGACATATGATTTTACGCTGAACGTAGAATAATGCGGAGCAAGAACAAGAGCAATTGCTTCTTCAATCCCATCATTATGCATAGCTTGTACGGCATCCTCAATGAAAGGTTCAATATGTTTTAAACCAAGATACATATTGAATTCCACGTGATCTTGCATTTCGTTTAAACGTTGTTCTAGCTTTTTTGCTTGTTCTAATGTAATAGTAGCTAAAGGAGAAATACCACCAATTGCGCGGTAACGTTCTGTTAAATCCTCTAACATTTCTGGACTTGGCTTTCTGCCTCTACGAATATGTGTATAGTAACGTTCAATATCTTCTTCTTTATACGGTGTTCCGTATGCCATTACAAGCAAACCAATTTTCTTTTTCATACACGTATTCTCCTTTACTTCGCTAACTGTGCTTTCGAATAATCATGAATAAACGCTGTTAAACGTTTTAATGTATCCGGATTTACTTCTGGGAATACACCGTGACCTAAGTTAAATACATAACCAGGCTGCTTCATTCCTTGATCTAGAATCCCTTTTACATGCTCCTCGATTACGTCCCATGGCGCAAGTAAGAAAGAAGGATCCATATTGCCTTGTACCGCTTTATAAATGCCACGTGCGCGCGCTTCTTCAATTGACAGGCGCCAATCAAGTCCGACTACATCAAGAGGCAATTCATTCCATTCATTTGCTAAATGCCCAGCTCCAACGCCGTGCATAATCATCGGAACATTCATTGCGCGAACTTCCGTGAAAATACGCTCCATTGCAGGTTTCATAAATGTGCGGTAATCTGCTACATTCACCGTTCCAACCCAAGAATCAAAGACTTGCACTGCTTTTGCTCCTGCTTTGATTTGTGCTTTTAAATATGTAATCACCATATCTGCTAGCTTATCCATTAACGCAAACCAAGCTTTTGGCTCTGCATACATAAATGCCTTTGTTTTATGATAGTTACGAGAAGGTCCTCCTTCAATCATGTAACTCGCCAATGTAAATGGTGCCCCTGAAAAACCAATTAGCGGAACATCTAACATTTCTGTTGTTAATAAACGAATTGTATCTAATATGTATGGAACATCGTCTTCCGGATGAATTTCACCAAGTTTTTCTACATCTTGTAAAGAACGAATTGGGTTATCAATCACCGGTCCGATTCCTGATTTAATTTCTACATCAACGCCGATTGCTGGTAATGGTGACATAATATCTTTATACAGAATCGCCGCGTCTACATTATATTGATCAACTGGAAGCTTTGTAACATACGCACATAGCTCCGGATTATGTGTAATTTCAAATAAAGAATACTTCTCTTTTATCTTTCTATATTCAGGCTGCGAACGACCTGCTTGTCTCATATACCAAGCTGGTACATATTCTGTTTGTTCCCCCATACACGCTTTTAAAAATGTCTCATTTATAGTTCTTACCAAGACCCTTGCTCCCTTCCTTACCTATACGAACCCTATCCTATTTATTATCTTTTTTTACTATACAGCTTGTAAAAACAAAATGCATAACTTTATGTACGTTGTTCATGAAATTGACACAAACGTTCGTAAAACCGCTTACTATTTTCACAACATTCTTATTATATCACAAGCAAAAACTACGGTTTAGCTACTTTTGTCTTTTCTCCTTCTCGATTTGTTTGTGGATTATACGGGACAACATAAAAACTTGGTTTAGCGAATATATTCGTAAACTTGTCTTCATACTCACCAATCCCTTTTACTGTTCCAACATGAGTATGGACTCCATTCTCAACCTTATAAATTCGATATATAACTCTTTTATCTTGAAGTGGTTTCCAGCTCAATTTCGTAGTAAATAAACCAAACGGATTAAACGATAATTTCGCCTCTATATTTTCAATTCTACTTAGGTGAATTGGGTTTCCAATCGTCTCAACACCTTCTGGCTTCTTAAACTTCGTTTTATCTTGTACATTCGCTTTCGTTAAAATCTTTTTAAACAATTCTGTTGCAGACGCACTTCCATCATATAATTGGTGTTGTCTATCTGTACGATCATACCCAATCCATACGGCGCCTACTAAACTTGGCGTGTATCCAACAAACCAAACATCTCTAGCACCTTCACTTTGATTTGGAAGTGACGTTGTACCCGTTTTTCCTGCTAGCGCACCTTTATATTCACCCGTTTTTGCAGTTCCTTCTCTTACAACACCTTCTAGCATTTTTGTCATATACCATGCTGTTTGTTTTGAAAAAATTTTCGTTTCATTTTTAGGTGATTCCCCAATGACCTTTCCGTGCCGATCAAGTACCCGCTCAATCACATGTGGCTCAATAATTTTTCCATTTGCCAAAAACGCACGATACATCTTTACAAGTTCAAATGGAGAAACGCCTTCTTTTAATCCGCCAAGTGCCGCACTTAAGCCAGCATCTGCAATATGAATATTTCCCTTCTCTAAATATTGCTTCCCTTCTTCAATTCCCATTTCATGTAATAAAGATACAGCTGGTACGTTTGCCGATTCCAAGAGCGCATCATACATCGTTACTTCTTTTGAATACCGTTGATTATAATTTCGCGGCTCATATCCTTCAAAAGAGACTCGTTCATTTGTTAATAAAGAATACGGATTATATTTTTTCGTTTCTAGCGCCGGTGCGTACACAATAAGCGGCTTTAAAACAGAACCTGGTTGACGTTTCGCAAACACTCGATTAAATCCTCTTGGCACATACCCTCTCCCGCCAATTGCAGCTTTAATGCCTCCTGTCGCATGATCCATTAATAAAAAGGCTCCCTGTGCACCGCCCTCTTTCCCTGGAAAATTCCGCGCATCTTGAAATTGATCATACGCTACTTTTTGAATTTTCTCATCCATTGAAACAACAAATGTATAGCCTCCGCGGAGAACTTCCTGATGCGATAAACCATACAAACGCGCCGCTTCATCTACAACCATATCAACATACGGCATATAAGCGAGTTCCCGTTCATCTAAATTTTTATAAAGCGCAATGGTTTTCCCTTGATAGCGAACGCTTTCCTCTGCTGATAAATACCCTTGTTTATGCAGAAGAGACAATACTAAATCACGGCGTTCCTTGCTTTTTTCTGGATACAGAAACGGAGAATACCCATTTGGTGCTTTTGGAAGCCCCGCAAGCAACGCACCTTCTTCTACTGTTAACTTTTCTACATCTTTATTAAAATACAATTTTGCTGCGGCCTGAATTCCGTAAGCACCATGACCGAAATAAATATGATTCATATACATTTCAAGAAGCTGGTCTTTCGTATATGTTTGTTCTAATTTAAGAGCGATAGCTACTTCTTTTAATTTGCGCGTAAATGTTTTTTCATGTGTTAAAAAAACATTTTTGACGAGTTGCTGCGTAATCGTGCTACCTCCCTCTACTTTTTCTCTCGCTAAAACATCTTTATACAACGCGCGAAATACAGAAGGGTAGTCAATTCCATGATGCTCATAAAATCTGGAGTCCTCTACAACGATAAATGCTTGCTGCACATGTTTCGGAATTTGCTCAATCGGTACAAGATCTCTATTTTCTACATATAATTTTGTAATTTCTTTTCTTCGCTGATCAACGATACGTGATGAAGAGTGGAAAACAAGTTTTTTTTCATCCATCATATAACCACCAGCTAACACAATCAGTTTATAGAGTACAATCGCCACTACAAACACTGCTACGCCGCTTATTAAAGTCCACTTTATTTTCTTCATTCGTCGTCCTTCTTTCCAAATGATGGTACATTTATTATTTGAAAAACGATTCTCTTTATGTATATAATCTTCGAACTTTTTCGGAAGAGTTGCTATAATGAAATCAAACTTATAAAGGGGGCATTACAAATGAAAGCGATTATTTCATACGAAACACCTCTAGAAAAACCACATTTCACTGCAAAAGATAATGAAAAAGATATGTTTTATAAAGAAAATACAGAAGAAGCGGTAGAAGGAGCACTTCATTATGACGTGCTAGACGCTGTTGGAGAATTTAAAGGCCAACCTGGATTTATTGTTTGTAACAACATTTCCGTTACAGACGAAGGCCGTCCCGTTTTTGAAAATCGTTTCAAAAACCGCGCAGGTCTTATTGAAAACGAACCTGGCTTCCAAGCAATCCGCGTTCTTCGTCCATTAAGTAACGATACATATGTCATTATGACAATGTGGGAAACAGAGCAAAACTTTAAAGATTGGACAGAGTCACGTTCTTTCGAAAATGCACATAAAAAACGCCCGACGCAAGCGAGTACAGAGCCGCAAAAGAGTATTTTTTCAAGACCTTCTTTTGTGACGACTTTTGATGTGTTAGCTTAGACAAAAAAGCTGTAACTTCGATTGAAAAGAAGCTACAGCTTTTTTCTATGTCTTCCACAAAGTCATTATCCTGTTATCCAGAAATACTTTCTATTTCACCTCTACCACAATGATTACATCGACCTCTCCTACGATAATAATAAGCGATAGAAGCAAGACCAAGCGCTATACCCCAGAAAATCCATAAAAGCATTGGCCCTATTGAACCCCAAATGTGACTCAGCAAAATATTATCTGTAGACACGAGTTGAAGTTGAACCGCGATAAAAGCGAAAGTAAAGGTGAAACCAGCAGCGGTTACAGCAATCGCTACACACGATGCTGGAATCACCGCCAGTAGGATTGGCACCCTTTTACCGTTAACAAATGGGAACCACCGCGGGAAGGTTTCACCCCATTTCTGGATCAAACCTAGCGTAAGAATACTACCGGCGATACATATCGATCCAAAAGCCCATTCAGTAATATGATGCGCTGGGTTGACATTGGAAAAGTCCTGCAAAAACTTCGCGTCAATTCCTAACGGGATTTTCAGTGCCCAAGCATAGCGCGTAATTGCGTATGGAATAGGAGCAAGAGCCGCAAGATAGGTAATCCATCGACTCCATCGCATGAGAAGAGATGTTTTCCCATCTGTCGTCCTTCCACAATATTCACATGCATGGCGTATTTTTCTCCGATAAGCTACAGCGAAAAACCCCCAAGATACCGCTCCTACAACACATATAATTTGATTGAACATTAGCCAGTCAAACTTAAATTTTAATAAAAAAGCATAGGCCATGGCCGCAATCAGACTGGCATCCGGTACAAAGAGGAGTAAAGCGGCCGCAACTCCCCAGGCATAGATAAGAATAAGCCGCTCTTGGAAAGTCTTTTCCACTGGCTTCCTCATTGAAAATCCAACCAATATACCTATGAGACAAAGAACAACAAATATGATACCTCCAATATGAGACGGAAGATAACTAACCTTGCCAGCAAACAAATCCATACCATCTTCATTCTTAAAAGGATACCCCTCTCCTCCAAGCAACCAGTAAAGATGCATTGATCCATAAAGGGCTGACCAAGCAATGGCTATATACCCAATCCAAGATGGCCACCGCTTTAGGCTCATTCCTTCTCTTTTCTTTCGTGAAGGCAATACATCATTTGTATCCATGTTAGATTTGTCAATCGAAGTCTTTGAATCCACTCAAAAAACACCCTTTCCTATTATTTTCTTGAAACTGATCTACTCTTTTATACACATGCATCCAAATTTGCCACTAACCTTACCCACAGCCTATTTTCTTTTTTAGCTACCATAAAAAATCACCTCGATATCCATTGTATTGAGCGAATGGAAAATCAAGGTGACCTCAAGTTTAAATCTAGTTTAATTTTTTCCTTAAATAATGCCATGTACCTTGCGGTGAACTGGATACCTCCCAAAAAATATCCATTTCCTTGGTCATGAGCGAAACGATGGATAGCCCGATGCCCGCTCCTTTTGCTTCCGAGTGGTGCTCCATTCCCCGTCCTTTATCTCTGATAACCAAAAATAAGTCACCGTCACGATCAATTGTTTCTACATAAATATATCCGCCAGAATTGGCATGCCTAATGACATTTTGAAACAGGTTATCCAATATGCTGCGCAGCCAGAGAGGATCCACCTCCCAAATCAGCGAACGGTCAGCCAAATGGACATCCACTTCAAAACCTTCTTTCTCAAAAACCGGATACCACTCAGCAACAGCATTACGTAACTCTTCAATCACATCTATGTTTGCCTTCTCTAATGGATACTTTCCAGCTGAAAGCAATGTGTAAGTAAGAAGATTTTCAAGTAATTTTCCAACATCGTTTAGTTTGTTGACGATAATTTGTACCGATGCGGTTGCTTTTAAGGATGATGGATTATTCTGAATGGAGTAGGCATGCTGTCTAATAACAGTTAAAGGCGTCCGTAAATCGTGAGAGATATTTGCAATCAATTGTTTTCGCAGATACTCTTCTTCCTTCTCGCGCTTCCGGCTGGCTTTTAACTGATCGATCATCCTGTTAAAGGCTTTTTCTAATTGTCCAATCTCATCACTGTTATTGACTGTAACCTTATCAGGTATTCCATCATTTACGGTATCTGACATTGTACTTTGAAGTTGTACAAGTCTTTTGCGAATACTTAAGAAAAATAACAAAGATACCACTACAATCGAAACACCTACGACAAAAATAATAAGGATTAAAAAGAGATCTCCATTTACTGGCTGAATCGCAAGCGTCGTAAGAGATTTTGGGATATGAAATATCATAAATCCTTGTTCACCATCTTTACCAATCGTAGCTGTCACAGTGAATGTATCTTGTTTCTTTTTCCTATCGAGATAGTTGATGAGACTCAAAGGTGTCCATTGATCAGGAATGTCTACGATACGCTGATTGATCACATGGGTTTTCCCCGCTTTGTCGACCCAAAACAGCCCAGCTTTCGGATAATGTTCTTGGATTTTACCGAGCTTTTCATTGATTGTATTCTCATTAGCTTCATGTAGTTGTTCAGCTTCATGTTCCCACATTTTTTCTATTTCCAGTGGCTCCTGTATCTCATCTTGTTTAAGCAAAATGTCAGGTAAATAATAGATTGTTGGCAAAATAGGCCACATGAGTAAAGAGGCGAGGATCAACAACAAATATTTGGTAACGAGTGATTTTCGAATATTCATAACTTCAACCGATACCCGATGCCGCGAATCGTTTCGATAATCTGCGGATGACTAGGATCAATCTCTATTTTTTCACGCAAATGACGAATGTGGACCATAAGGGTCCGATCCCCTTTTATATAGGAATCTTCCCACACAGCTTCATATATTTGCTTTTGAGTCAAAATCTGATTTGGGTGATTGAGAAGAAACATAAAGATATGAAACTGTTTACCAGTTAGGACAATCTCTTTATTCGTTTGTGAACTCAAAATACGGTTGGCTTTCCGATCAATGCTTAAATGGTTCAACTGGATATGATCCGGGGAAACTACATCGAGTCGCCTTAAGAGAACCTGAATGCGGGCCTCGAGTTCATCAGGATGGTACGGCTTCGTCATATAATCATCTGCAAAAGCAAGCCCTTGCAGTTTATCTTCTATTGAAGCTCTCGCTGTGAGCATCATAATTGGTATTTCAGGAAACTTTCGCTTCATTCGCTGCCCAACTGTATAACCATCAAGTCCTGGAAGCATAATGTCCATAATAACAACGTCCGTTTGTTCCATGTAATCAAATGCATGATGGCCAGACTTCAACCAAATTACTTTATATCCCCGTTCAGTAAAAAACTCACTTACCCATAATCCAATTTCTTCATCATCTTCTATATGTAAAATTATTAATCCCATCACATTTCTCTCCTCTACAATGAATCTTCACACATTTATTTAAGTTCTCTAACCACAAAATATGCTTATAAGTGTCTATTTTTAACTAGATAACGTGAAACTGTAATCAGTGAGGGGCTTTTACGGGCAATTAATGAAAAGGAAAAGAGGTGCTGTTTTCTATCATTCCTCTCTCCTTCCTAATTTAAGAGTGACCATAGCATACAAAAAACCCGAATAATAGAATTTTTAAACAATCCACTACCCGGGTTACATATCTAACTTTATTTTTTCTTATACCACTCATGTACACAAGTTACATCCTCTTCACGTACATGCTTCAATTCGTAATGACGCCCTGCCACGCTGCAAGCGACTGCGACAATATATGTATATAGCCGGTCTTTCTTCTGAAAGTATGATTGCGATTTTGTCATCGCTTGTACATGCCTTTTCTTCATAAATCCTGTATACTTTGCAATCCCCCTGTGCACAAGCGTTACCTGATCACCTTTTATTGCATAGCCACCTGTCTTATACTTACCGTATGCAAGAATCGTAATGAATAAAAATAATGGGATAAGCACAAATAGGGTGCTATATTGCTGAAAATACATACTCGCTCCTATAATTGGTGCCGCAATAGCCCCAAAAATCATCCACCCCATAATCAGATAACGGCGTAGCGCTGCTTTTGGCAAATGTACAATTTCCTCTTCTATTTCATACGGCAACTTTAAATATGTCAATAGCTCTTGTACATCCTTTTTTTTCATAAGCGGGTGCAGTATGACATTCATATTCTTTGTATCTATGCTTTGAATCACTTCTACTTCCATAGAACAATAGCCAAACGGTTGACGAAGAATTCCCTCTTTCATTGTCAATGCCTGAATCCGGTGCAGTTTTAAAACCATTTCTTTCTTCTCAAATAGTCCTTGTGAAATACGAATCTCATTGCCATTTCTCTGTACGGTAAAATTCGCATGTTTTAAAGCATAGCCAATTGTAGAAATGATCCATGAAATTACAATCAAAATAGCGACCATATATAACAAGTTATATACACTATTGTCTTTCACATATGTTTCAACTTCTTCTATTAACCATTTTGGAAGAACGTTATCAAACTGTGTATAGAGGAAAAACAATCCTGAAAATAACAAACCAAACTGACCAGACGTAATAGACGCTAGCAAAATTTCTTTCGCTGTTAACTGGTAAACCGTTGTATTTGTTTCTCGTCGCAAGCCTTCCTCTTCTTTTACTGGTTTCTCATCTTCTACTTTATTTAATAAGGCGATTAATTCTTTCGCCTCTTCTTCCTTAATACCAGCTAATGTGACCTCTGGTTCACTGCCGCCACCAGCCGTTTCAATTTTGAGTTTCGTCAATTCAAAAAGCTGATAGATGATATTGGAAGTTGTGCTAATGGTTTGCACACGCTCTTTATTTAAATAGCTTTCCTTTTTAACAAATACTCCTTGTTTTATATGTAAAATATTATTTTCAATCCAATATACTTTAAAGTACCATTTCACAAACGAAAAGATAGCCAAAATTAACACGAATCCCACAATGAAAATAGGAAACCAATACCAAGGCTCTACCCCATCTTCATCAAGCAACACAATGATAATAAGAGGAATTAAACTAGAAATTCTTATATCAAATAAGATCGTAATCGGATGTTGCCTCTTATACATCCTCATCACTCACTTTCGCCAGTTCCCCAATTCTTCGTTTTAACTCTTCTGCTTCTCTCTTTGTTAAACCTGGGATACTATGAGAAGTCGCTGCCGTTGAAATTTGTAATTCTGCTAGCTCATATTTTCTCATAATCGGCCCTTGCTCAATCGTCACGTGCTGAACGCGAATCATCGGAACGAGCACACGCTTTACAACGAACATCCCTTTTTGAATTTCAATCTCCTCTTCATCTAATCGGTAGCTATAGTACCGCTGACGTAATGCCGGAAAAATAAAATAATCTAATGGTACATATGCAATCGTTACGGTAACCAATATACCGAACAACCAGCCCCACCAGTTATATTGGATCATAAAAAAGAGATACGCTAAAACAATACTTACCAGTACCCCCGTCCCAATCAAAGCATGAATCTTCCACACCTTGACCATACTCGGATGAATTTCATTTTCTAACGGCTGCATTTCATCACTCCAAATTAAAAAATCTATGAAATATGTATATTATTTCCCTTTCATTGTAATATGTCACAATCACACAAAACAAGGGAAAACAAACATTTTATGTAAATCCATAGATTGTTATTTTTCTTACTATGTAGAATACAATGATGTCGCTCAGAGAATATGTATTTCATACTAAATTATTTTTTACATTGATGTTGGAACAATAATGGTGTGTGACGCATAGTATAAAACATATACCGTATAACATACACCAAGAAAAGAGGTGGATGAATGAATACTTTATTGAATTCATTAACAACAGAGCTTAGGAGAGGAACTTTGACGTTAGCTGTTTTAAGTCAATTACAAAAGCCCCAGTATGGATATTCACTTGTTCAATTGTTAGAACAGTCAGATATTCGCATTGATCAAAGCACTTTATATCCATTGCTACGCCGCTTAGAAAAACAGGAGTTAGTAACAAGTAGCTGGGATACGTCTGAAAGTAGGCCGCGTAAGTACTATGTTCTAAGTGAATATGGTTTAGAAATTTTTTTACAGTTAAAAAGAGAATGGATGGACAATTCTAAAAAACTCTTAGAAGTGTTAAAAGGGGATGAAAATGATGAATCTAATTGAGATTTATATACAAGAAGTGACTCGAAGACTACCTGAAAAAAGTCGTGAGGATATCGCTCTCGAGTTAAGATCGACTATTGAAGATATGTTACTTGATGATTACAGTGAAGAAAATATAAAAGGGGTCCTTGAAACATTAGGGAATCCTGCTATATTAGCTAGTAAATACCGCGATCGACCAATGCATCTTATTGGTCCCCACTATTTTGAAACATATGTTACATTATTAAAAATGATTTTACCGATTGCTGCTACTATTTCTCTAATCTCACTCATTGCCAAATATTTTATAGGGTATCATGGCGAAGAAGCAGTCATTAATGTCGTTTTTGATATGATTGGTTTTAGTATAGGGAGCATCATTGAAGTCGGTATACATGTCTTTTTCTGGCTTACACTCGTTTTCGCACTTATTGAACGAGTAGATCATTCGAAAGGAATCCAACCATTCACAACAAAGTTTACCAAATGGACTGCGGACAATTTGAAAGATATATCTTATATTCCCAAGAAAAAAGCTATTACGAAGTGTGAAGTATTTGGAAGTTTACTATGGACTGCTATTTGGGCAACCGTTTATTTTTACGCAAATCAGCTTGTGGGCATGTATAGAGGTAGTACACATGGACTCGACTTTGTAACCTCAGCTTTTAATCAGGATGTATTGCTTCAATATTGGCCAATCGTTCTTGTTGTAATCGTTTTGGAAATCGCATTGTCTATTTATAAATTAATGAAGAGGCAATGGACAAAAGGAATCGCAATATTTAATACCGCTCTCCAGCTTATCGGAACCATTGTATTCATTGTGATATTCACGAATCCAAATGTAATGAACCCAGATTTTATTGCGTATACAGCAGATTTATTCAACATTACTGCTAACCAATTTGAATCGCGGATAATTGGGGGTAGCATTTTCATCTTTCTATTATCTGCAGCAATCAGTGTATTTGATGGTATTCGTAAGGCTAAAATTCATTAATTAATATTTGTCTATTAATATAATGGGGCTTAGTTCAACAAGCCCCTCCTTGAAAAGTCGGATCCTTAGTTTATAGGTGAAGTGCCCTTCCTCTCTTTGGTACATTTCATTCAACAGATTAATAAGCACTTCAAATGCCATTCCTCGGCTTCTATTAAAAAAATTATTTTGTTTAAATTCTGATAAGATACTTTTTAAATCCCATCACATTGGAAATAACTGTATAACAAAACTCAGTGAATATTAGGAGTGCTATAAATGTCTGATATAATCCGTCTCTTTATTGTCATGCTCATTGCAATTTATTTATTTTTCTCTGTAATGATGGAATTTAAAAATCCACAAAAAAGTATGTTCTGGTTCTCACTTGAAGTCTTGTTTTTTCTGGGAATGGTACTGTTAATAAAAGAATTTTTCATCAAATATATAACATAACTTTCTCTCTCCTCTCTCATAATAAATCTCAATATTCCGTCAATAATGCAGACACCCCATTTCTTCCATTACCAACAAAAGAGCAGTTAGCTTTTGCTAGCTACTCTTTTGTTGGTAACAATCACTGTTGTATCCCATACTGTTACAGAATATCATGTAATAGCTCGACGGAAACGAGCAGTTATACCCATTGCCCTAGGGAACTAGGGCTTTATTTTTCTACAAAATGAATTTTTATTAGAATCCATCTTCTTCATTTCTCAATATATAGAATCTAGAATTTTTATTAATAATCGTGTATTATTTTAACTAAAGAGTAGAGTAAGAACTATTCTTTGCCATCGTGGAGAAGACCTGCTATTCTTAGCTGGTCCTCTTTTCATAGAATTGAAACATACTGAATATAGGAATCTTCTACTTCAAACACAAGTAGCACAGTTCAAATAAATTGAACTGTGCTACTAAGATTATTTAATATCGTTTAACCTAACAGCATTTTATATATTTCAATTAAATTATCGTCAGGGTCTCGAAAATGCGCAACACGCGCTCGCCATTCTTTACGATCATGCGGTTCATTAACAAATTCAATTCCCTTTTCTCTTAAACGGTTATAAGTTTGATCGACATCTTCCACTTCAAATTGAAGCAAAAATTTTGATTGAGACTCAGCTTCTAAGGGTTTATTTCCTTCTCCGACCAATTCGGCCATCACTTTTCGAGATACAAGTTCAATTTTCGTTTCCCCATTATTGAAAAGAGCATATTCTATGTTTTCCTCGTACCAACTCACTGGAAATTCCAATACATCTCTGTAAAACATGGCACTTTTCTTAAAATCTTTGACCAAAAGCCTTATTTGCAACAACTTCAAATCAATCATCTCCTGAAAAATATTATCGAAGAGCCAATACCGTCGTCATTCATTGAACATTTCGTTACTGATTCCAATATTCCTCTATGTTTAGCTTTGTTATTCTCATAACAAATAAAACAACATGATTATCGTTCAACACTTTCTATCGTGATACAGAAAAGATCGTAAAAACCGAATTACTATATATTCAGCTAGTTTTATTAATATGTAATATTGAATATTTATTTTGGTTTTGCAACACCCTCTACGTGAATACATGTACTTTTTCATACGGATATTCCTCACCTTTACAGGTTCATAATATCCGTATGCTTAAACACGTGTTTTAAAGCGTTTGCATCAAAATTTACATTTTAATGTTTAATAACTTTTAAAATCTCCTGATATTTTCCTGATTTAGGGCTACCCGACTGGATTTTACTTGCCAATTCATTCGCATAGTTTGTTTTTGCTGCCGCAAATTTATTACGATCCCACTGATGATTTTTAGCGATTTGTTCATCTGACAAGTTATAGTATGAATACACTAATCGCCCTTGCACATCGGGAATTGGATCGTCAAAAGTTGTATCAAGGTGGTACCATTTCCCTTCAATTTTCACTTGATTCCAAGCATGTGGTTGTCCATTTCCAGTTCCTGTTACAATATGATTTTCTATTCCAGCCTCTTTTAACAATTGATACGTTAATAATGCATATCCTTGACAAACCGCAGAGCGATTTGCTAAAGCTTCATATGCTGTATAAGCTTGAAAAGAAGTATCATAAGAGACGTGTTTTACGACATAATCATGAATCGCTTTTACTTTTTCGTGTTCATCCATGCCAGCTTTGATAATGGACTTGACGATTGATTTCGCTTGTGTCTTTACATAGTTCGTTTGTGCTTTAGATTCACGGTATGTAACCTGTACTGTAAACGTATAATTCCCTGGGATACCACGAACAGAATATTGCGCACGCGCAATATTATAATTCAAGTATTCGTTAGATTCGACTGCCTTGTCATATTCTTTAACAAGTGCATCCATAACCTCATCAATATTAGAGTTTTTGGATTTGTATGTCATTGTTATATTTTCTTCTTGATTATTAATATGCACTTTCATTTCCTTTTGAAATGCATCTAACAGCTGCCCATCAGGTCGTGAACCATTATTTGTGGATTTAGCATTCGGATTCCAAACACCATTACTTTCCAAGTAGTACTTTTTCCCGTTATCTTGGATCCAGCCCGTTTGCATCGCTCCGCTTCCGTTGAAGTAGTACCATGCTCCGTTTACCTGCTGCCAACCTGTTTGCATTGCTCCGCTTCCGTTGAAGTAATACCATACTCCGTTTACCTGCTGCCAACCTGTTTGCATTGCTCCGCTTCCGTTGAAGTAATACCATACTCCGTTTACCTGCTGCCAGCCTGCTTGCATTGCTCCGCTTCCGTTGAAGTAATACCATACTCCATTTACCTGCTGCCAGCCTGTTTGCATCGCTCCGCTTCCGTTGAAGTAGTACCATGCTCCGTTTACCTGCTGCCAGCCTGTTTGCATTGCTCCGCTTCCGTTAAAGTAATACCATACTCCATTTACCTGCTGCCAGCCTGTTTGCATTGCTCCGCTTCCGTTGAAGTAGTACCATGCTCCGTTTACCTGCTGCCAACCTGTTTGCTTCACGCCGTTTACATTGTAGTAATTCCATACTGATCTCGTTTGTTTCCAACCTGTATCAGCGCTTGCATAAGTGGCTACTGTTGATCCCATAACTGTTAGACCAACTGCCATAGCTAAAACTTTTATATTCTGTTTCATAAATCCAATATTCCCCTTCTCTTGACCTATTTATCTATTAAGCCTTAACACTAGGGGCGTTGCAAAACTAAAACAAATATTCAATATTATCGACTAAAAAACGAGATTTAAAGTCTACAATTATGCTATTATAACAAAAATTCCAATCATTTTTTATGCGATATTGCATAAAGTGAAACTTTAATCAGTGGGGGTTTTCTTCATCCCCCACTGATTATTAGTTGAACCAATCGGGCTTTTACGGGCAGTTGATCCCCCACCTACCTTCCTCGTTTCTCTCTGAATCTTGAGGTGGGGGTCTTACTGCTCGTTAATGCGGGATAAAAACGATTGGAAAGAAAATAGCTTTTATTATTCCCTTATGTGTCAATGAATTAACTATCTAAACTAGTTAACTGGATTGTTTTTTCTTATATATCCCAAACCTTCTCTGCATATTGCTCCTGGTGAATTTCTGAAGGAGGAATAATCGTTATAATATCTAACAACACTCCATTTGGGTCACTTGTGATAAAGTGGCGTTGACCGAATTCTTCATTTCGCAGTGGAAGGTGCAAGGGGAGTTTTTCCTGGATGATTAATCTCTCGTACCATTTATCGACATCGTCAACTTCAAAGTTGAGAATCAGCCCATTTACAGGCTTGCGAGAATGTGAGGGAATTGTTTCGTGGAAAGCGTTCAGTACCGCAAGCTCAAATGGAATCTCATTTTCCGTCTTTTGCAGACTGACATACCAATCGGATTCAAATACCGCCTCAAATCCAAAGTGACGTTTGTAAAAACTTGCACTTTCCGCAACGTGATCCGTCGTTATTACAGGATAAAAGCTATTAACCTTCATTTAAAGCCCCACCTTTTAATAGTAAATTCTTCATTTTCTAAACATTAACAGGATTTAGTTGATTTATGATAGTTATTAAATTATGAAGAAAAACACTTAAAGTAACGCGTGCGTTCATTTAATATATCTGATTTTCAAACGACTTTATTGTTACTGATTATGAGTAAAATGTTGCTTTGGATTGGAGATTTATCAGGTCATGGACAGCTCTTTCGAATTATCAATAAGCGAATGCCGTACAAATCAGCATACAAGCATTTCCTTGCTGTAGATATGTTATGTTTTTAATAGAAAAAGACCCCTTTTCTATATATTAAATATACTAAACTAATAAGAGGATATTATGTTCAATATATGAGCATATATCCTCTTTTCTTTGGCATTTTATATTTGTTAATTAGATGTTGAGAATATCGAATAATATTTATATAAGGAATAACATTATTTTTTATTACCATTTTCTTCTATTTAATCTATAATTAATTTGTATTTTATATATAAATGGGAGGAAATTTATGACTACAAATAAGGACTACATTCATTATATTCGGGGAAAAGTAGGGCAAGATTTAATATTTCTTAATTTTGCTGGAGGTATTGTTTATAACGAACGAAATGAAATTCTTTTACAAAAACGGGAAGATAGAAATGAGTGGGGTTTTCCAGGTGGTGCTATGGAACTTGGAGAATCTCTTGAAGAAACCGCTAAACGAGAAATACTTGAGGAGACAGGATTAAATGTTGAGGTTGAACATCTTATAGGTGTCTACTCTAAATATTCTGGTGAGTTTCCGAACGGAGATAAAGCTCAGACTATCACTCATTTTTTTCAATGCAAGCCAATTGATGGGGAACTTACCGCAGATGGTATTGAGACTTTAGATTTAAAATACTTCCCAATAGACCAAATACCGAAATTATTCACAAAACAACACGACGATGCCTTAGAAGATTGGCTTTCCAAAAGAAAAGGTGTATTTAAATAAAAACACCTTCAAATTAATTATCCATAATCTTTAACTAACGGGCGCGTTAGTTAAACAAAAAAGGACATAACATATTAGCTATGTAAAATATGTTATGTCCTTTAATTTATTTATTTTTTTAAAATTAGGTCTTGATAAGATTTTAAAGATGGGTCTTTTTTTCTAGAAAATTGTAATTGCAGAATAGATGAGTAATAAACACATTATCGTATTGGTTATTTTATCGTATTTTAAAAATAACTTTTTAAAAGCCGAACCAAATATAGCCCTATCTATCGGTAAAATTGAAATTATAAATAGTTAATATCATTTTTTTAAATAGATAAGAGGAGATTAGTACGAATGGAAATAAGACACCTTATTACTTTCAGGACAATTGTTGATGTTGGAAGCTACACGAATGCTGCCATAAAATTAGGATATACGCAGTCAACCATTACTTCTCATATTCAAGCGTTAGAAAAGGAGATTGGTGGACAATTATTCACTTACGTCAAACGAGAGTTAAAATTGACATCCTTGGCAAAAGAATTAATTCCTTTGGCTGATGAATTACTACATTCTTATAACCGTATATCTCAGATGAAGAATCATAACAAAGTAAGTGGAGAGTTAAAAATTGCTGCACCTGAGTCATTAACGATTTCCAGATTAGGACCCATTTTGAGGAAATATTTGACCAGATATCCAGATGTGAAAATCATATTAAGTAACGGAACTTGCGGACAAAACCAAAAAGACCTTATGAGTGGACATGTCGATGTTGCTTTTATGATTTGGACAAGATTAGAGTTAGATAATTGTAATTACCATCAATTGCACAAAGAAGAGATTGTTTTAATTACAAGTCCGAACAAAAACCAACATTTTGATGATTATAAAAACAAGGGAACTGCTGACTACTTTATTACAAATGAAAAGGGATGCAGTTACCGTTCCATGTTTGAGACACACTTGGCTAATCATAAACTACCTAAATTTCAAACTATGGAGCTGTGGAGTTTGGAAGCAATTAAACAAGCTGTAATGAGTGGCTTAGGATTTGCTGCATTACCCTATATTACCGTGAAGAATGAGGTTGAGAATGGGTTATTGAATATCATGGAACACAATGAAGAATTTGAAGCTATATACTCATATCTACTCGTCAAGCCAAAGAAATGGCATTCCCCTGCGGTTGAAAAGTTTATTGAGTTAACATTAGAATCTGTATAACATCAACTTTGGAATATCGTACTACAGGTACTATACGTTTATATTCTTTTTTATATCTTTGAGTTGTTACTAAAAAACAAAAAAGTTTCAAGAAAAAAAGTAGCACAAACGAAAAAAATGAGCTGAATTCTCATAAATAACTGTAAAAAGGCAAAATTCTCGTTATTGGGGTGTCTTAAAATCTTAGCTTGATGGGCATAGGATGGAACCCCTTTTAGCAAAACCGGAGTGGAAATGATGAGTATAAATAGTTTTGTGGGATTGATAAAGAACGAATTATTAAAAGAGGTAAGCATAAGAAGTGAGGATGAATTCGAGCCTATAGTAGTTAAAGATATTCCTAGACTTTGGAAGTGTTTAGGGACAGGTAATTATGCCGCAGTATTTATGCACAAAGAATACAAAGATTGGGTAGTGAAAGTTTACGCGCGAGAAGGAGAAGGAATTGAAAAAGAGTCAGAAGTATACCGAAGAATCGGAAATCACCCTTCTTATTCAAAGCTTATATATAAAGGAGAAAATTTCATAGTATTGAAACGTTTAAAAGAAATTACCTTATACGATGCTATCCATAAGGGAATTAAAATTCCTAAGCAGGTAATCCTTGATATCAATGAAGCTTTAGAGTATGCAAGGGAACAAGGATTAACTCCTTGTGATGTTCATGGGAAAAATGTGATGATGGAAAACGGAAGGGGATATGTAGTCGATGTATCTGATTTCTTAAAAACAAAAGAAGATAGTAAGTGGAGAGACCTAGAAAAGGCATATTTTACATTTTACTTGCCCTTCATTTATAAATTGCCTTTCCCTGTTAAAATACCGTATTTCATGTTAAACATTGTTAGACGTTCATATAGAAAATATAAGAAGCTTAAAAAGAAATTCAAATTGTAAAAGGACCACATACTTATCTTTAGGTTAGATAAGTGAACCACTAGTAAACAAAAGGACCGTACATTTTAGATATGTCTAATATGTACGGTCCTAATTTTATAACTTCATGAAGGAGTCCCGCCAACCAAATGACATAAAACCTACGCTAATACATTTTATGGAAGTAAAAACCTTGATTTTTGTACGCTAAGGATTGTAACTAAAATGAACGTTTTTGTTACAACATGGGTTTCAATAAAAGTTGCCTTCATTTAGCCGATTTAGTTGTAACAAAATAGTGTATCAAAAATAATTTGTAACATTATTAATCGTAATCCTTTTTGTTACGCAAGGAACCCTTTTATATCAAGTTTTCTTTTCCTTAGCGTGGGTTTTATGTTAGTACGTTGGCTGTACCCCATATCCTACTTATTCTTATACCAATTCTGCATACGTTCTGCATCTTCTAAACGCGTATGCTCTAATTTATAATTTGTGGATGCACTAAAGAAATTTTGTGAACATAACTGAGCTCCGCGCTGAAAGTAAGACTGTGTTTTCTCTATTGACTGTACATGTCTTCTGCGCACTAATCCTGTATATTTCGCAAGGCTGCGATACACGATTGTTAACTGCTCCCCTTCTACGCTATAGCCCCCTGCACGAAACGTTGCATATCCAAGTGACATCAGTAATCCAAACAGAGGTAACAGCGCCCAAATGCCAAAATATTTTTCAAAGTATATACTCGCACCTGTAATTGGAACGGCTAATATACAAAAGAAAATAAAACTATCTAACAAATAGCGACGCAGTGCCGTTTTTGGCAAGGCTGTAACATTTTGATTTAGTTCATATGGCAACCGCAGATGAGCAAGCAATTCTGCGACGCGGTCTTTCCGAATAACCGGATGGAGCGTAACATTCTTCTCACCTTCCTCATTATTTTGAATCACCTCTACATGCACAGAGCAATAGCCAAATGGTTGGCGGAATATCCCTTCTTTTATCGTAATCCCTTGAATGCGGTGCAACTTCAGCACAAGTTCTTTTCTCTCAAGAAGTCCTTGTGAAATGCGAATTTCATCATTTTTCCGATGCACGGTAAAGTTCGCATGCTTTAAAGCGTAACCAAATGTGGATACAATCCAAGAGATAACAAGCAAGATTGCGATCATATAAATCCAGCCATACACATCATTATCCATTACATATGTTTCTACCCTTTTTTCAATCCATTTTGGGATATATTCATCTACTTGGGAGTAAACAAAGAATAATAGAGAGAACAACAAACCAAATTGACCGGATGTCACAGAAGCTAATAAAATTTCCTTCCAAGTCAACTTATATTCCGTCTTATCCTCCTCTTCCAAACTAACATTTACAGCATCCTCTTGCATTTCCTGATGTTCATCTGCCTGTTCATTTAACATTGCAATTAATGTTTTTGCTTCATCAGCCTTAATACCAGCTAAACTTACCTCTGGCTCATTACCACCGCCAGCTGTTTCAATTTTGAGCTTCGTTAAACCTAATATTTGATATAACATACTTGAACTAGTATTAATTGTCTGGACACGTTCTTTATTCAAGTAACTTTCTTTTTTCACAAATAATCCTTGTTTAATGTGCAGTACATTATTTTCAATCCAATATACTTTATAGTACCAACCCACAATAACAGAGACGATTGAAATCACTAAGAAGCCGATCGGTACGAGATACCAAAATGGAAACTTTCCTTTTAAACTAAACAGAAAAATGATAAATGGAATAAAGTCTGTTATCTTTAATTCCAATAACATCGTGATCGGATGCTGCCTCTTATACATCCTCATCACTCACCTTCGCAAGTTCTCCAATTTGACGCTTCAGCTGTTCCGCTTCTCTCATCTTCAACCCTGGAATACTATGAGAAGTTGCGGCAGTTGAAATCTGTAATTCTGCTAGACCATGTTTTCTCATAATCGGTCCTTGTTCAATTGTAACGTGTTGTACACGAATCATCGGAACTAATACACGCTTAACTGTAAACATCCCGTGCTGAATTTCTAATTCTTCTTCATTTAATTGATAGCTATGATAGCGCTGACGTAGTTTTTGAAGCACAAAATACTCGAACGGTGTATATACAACCGTCAATCCAATCAGGACATACAAAATCCAGGCCCACCAATTAAACTTAATCATGAAAAAGAGATACGCAAGGATGACTAATATACTTATACCTAGCTCAATTAAAACACGAGCTTTCCAAACTTTGACCATATCAGGATGAATTTCATTTTCCAATGGCTGCATCTAATCACTCCAAATTTAGTAATCTAATATGTGAATTCTCTCGTTTTATCATTTTACAGAAAATTACATAGAAATAGAAATGTTTTTATTATAATTCTTTCTTTTCATCATCTTTCTTCTCAGGAATAAAGTAACCGAACCAGATGAACCAAATAAGACCAATCAATGCCGTCCAGTCTTTTTCACCTTGAAACGCATCAATTACATTTGGAAACTTATACACTCCTATTAGCCCAAGAAATCCGAGAAACCAGCCTTTGCGAAATTTCATCTTTTCCTTCTCCTCTCTATTCGTTACTCATTATATATACAAAAAGTTATTTTCTTTGAAGATTTTTCAATAACCTCTTTTCTACATATAGCAATTAAATTTTATCGGCGATTCGACACAGGATATCGACCATTCGGCAAATAACGACACGAAAACAAGAATCTATTTCATTTTCCGACACTCTGAAAAAGCTTCCACAAAATGTGAAAGCTTTTCTTCAAATGTACACGTCTATTTAGTTTTCAACATATAAGTTGCTGCTATGAAAATAAAAGCAGACTTCCTCTCGTTCTCTCCTTTTGTTTTCACATGGCATGGGGTGAAAAAAGGCTCTGACCGCTTCTATGCTCGGTCGGACGCTCTCTTCCACCTAAAAAGAAAGGTTTTATATCTTTTATATACGTATTCCCTTCTGCTGCAGCAAACGCAAACGATAACAATTCATCGTCACCTCGCCAAGCCGCTGCAACAATTGATAATTTGCATACGCTCCAACCGGCGCACCAATGACTGGCACAAGCTGCAGCATTTTTGCTAAATCAATATAATCGCGATACTCTTTCTGGAATTTCTCCCAGTCCATATGATTTTCTTTCTCTGTGTCCCACGTTTCGATTGCTTTCCATATTTCCTTACGATGATCGTCACTGGAAAATGCCAGCTGAAAGACATGCAGAATAAAGAGGCGCTCTTCCTCTTTGCTCGTATCGAATCCATACATAGTCGCTGCATCAAATAAAAATTTAATTTTAATGCTGAGCAGGAGCGGGAAATCTGCAAGTCCTAAGAGAATACCACCCGCTCCTGTTCCAGCGCCTTCTGCTGCGGCAATCTTTTTGTACTCGTCCATTTTCTTTAGCACTTCTTCATCTCTTCGTTGCAAAGACCAATCTGTTTCTTTTAACTTCGGTTTTATAAAATTGGATCCAGCGCTAATACCTTGCACCATCTTTTTTATTGTTTCTGTTAATACATTTTGCACTTTTTCTGGGATTAGCTGTTGCACTTTCGTTTGTACCTTTTTCGAAAACCGAGTCATTATAGAAGAATCTTTCATGATTGTATGTTTCCACTGCTGCAATTCTTTTATGACCTTCTCTTCATATACAGTCATAAGTTCATTCCTTTCAGTTTAAACGTTCGATACGTTTTGCGCCATATTGATAAACAAAACCGATACTAAAAGCTATGTTAATGGCAAGCACAATACAAGTCATGATGATATCTTTTGTTGCGAAAGCAAATATGATTGTAAATACAATACTACCAACACATAAAATTGCACTGAGCAGTTTCAGAAAATCCTTTTTCTTTTCTTCATGGGTCACTGGATATAAATCAAGCCAAAGTTTTAAACGATGATGTTTCCAAAGGCTTAGTAGTTGATATCCAATTAAATATAGAAATACGATACTCACAATGAAGCGACCATATAAAAACGGTATGAAGTATAAAATTACCCCACCAATCGCAAGTAAGCGCATATAGAGACCCAAGTAGTTTCCTGATCTTAAAAATGTACGTGTATACAAATATAAATATGTACGTTTTTCCCCGATTATGGAAAGCACAAAATCAAGCCATTTTCGGCGTGATACTCGTTCTTTTAATGCTGGTACATCGACAAACATGTTGGCGATGCGGTATAAAAGCATCATTTTTCTGCCTTCTTCTGCAATTAAGTATTCCCAATTTAACGGTTTTCCTTTTACCTTTTGATGCATAAAGGCAAGATAGATAACCATTACAAAGAGGATTACTCCAATGTAAATCACTGAAGTACGCTCGACAAGAAAGTACACAAATAATCCATTACATAAAAAGCGAATGAACCAATCCGCGCGCTGCATGCCTTGATCTGTTAAAAATGATTTTTCCCATGCTACAAATAAATTCCATGCTTTGACTAACACAAGTGCGGCCACAATCCATATGTAAGCCCCGCCTGTTTGCTTCATCTGCTGGAAATAGAGCGGAGCAAGTGCAGCAGATACAATTGCGATTACATATAGCTGAATCATAAACGTAAAAAGAAACGCCTTCGTAAAATACGGTTTTAGCTTTTCTTCAACTGGAAGCAAGTACACAAGATCTGCTTCTTTTAATAACGTTTGAATCGATCCCGCCGTTAATACAAGTCCAAGTAGCACCGCCATAACAAGCGCGGTCGGAAATGACGGAGTCAGTGTTTGCAGCCATTGCTGATAATAATACGCACCTGCTCCAATGATAAATACGAAAATAAATTTTAAATGATCATTAAAAACATACTTACTATATGTACGAACTTCTTTTAAGAAATACTTGAATCGTTCTTTCCATAACGCTTTACTATTCATAATCTTCTTCCTTTGTTAACGCAATATAAATATCGTCTAGCGTTGCACCTGGCATGTTAAATTGTGACTGCAACTCAGATAGTGTTCCTTTCGCACGGATTTCACCTTGATGTAAAATAATAAAGGAATCACAGTAACGTTCTGCTGTCGCTAAAATATGGGTACTCATTAAAATGCCAGCACCACTCTTTTTCATCTTGTCCATCATTTGAAGAAGTGATTGAATCGCTAACGGATCAAGTCCAACGAAAGGTTCATCGACAATATAAAGCGATGGTTCAACAAGAAACGCACTCATAATCATTACTTTCTGCTTCATCCCTTTTGAAAAATGAGCCGGGAACCATTTCAAACGATTCGTCATTCGAAATTCTTTTAATAGTCGCTGAACACGTTCTTCATATTGCTGCTCATCAACACCATATGCCATCGCTGTTAACTTCAAATGTTCTTCTAACGTTAACTCATCATATAATACAGGTGTTTCCGGAATGAATGAAAAACTAGAGCGATATGCAGTCATATCTTCTCTAATACTTTTTCCGTTAATTGTTACAGTACCTTTTTTCGGTTCCATTAACCCGATAATATGTTTAATCGTCGTACTTTTACCTGCTCCATTTAAACCGATTAAGCCAACAAGTTCACCTTTATTAACAAAAAATGAAACATCTTGTAGCACTGGCCGCTTCGTATATCCTCCTGTGACATTTTCCACACGTAATAACTGTCCCATATGACACCACTTTCTTCGTTATATTCATCCGCCTATTACAGCGTGACTTCTAGTCGTTTCTATATATCCATCTTACCAAAAAATAAAAGACACTACATAGTATCTAAATTTCTTCAAAAAAATTTAATTTCTTTGCATACCTTTTCTGAAACGGGACATCATAATTAGTGAAGAAGGAACACATTGAAAAAGCAACCACTTAATTGATGAACATAGCCTAGCGAAATCATCATGAAATGGGGTGTCCATAATGGACAAAGAAAATTTACACGAAACCAGATAATTTGTTTCATTTTAGAAACGGGGTGTCTCGAGGAGAGTATATACTGTTTTATAAAATAAACAAGTTCATTTTATAAAGGATTATCATTTCATTGCAAATGGGGTGTCTAAGGCAGAATACGAGCCGAATTGTCACATATTTCCTAAATAAATGAGGTGTCTGCGAACGGTAGATTAAATTAAATGCTTTTTCAATCCCTCTTCAGAAAACAGGAAGCTGAGTCAGCTTCCTGTTTTTCGTATTTGTTCTCCTATGTAAGTATGGTAAAATACGGCTAAGACCTACTTGAAAGGATGAGGACAATGAATCACACAGCAGATAATTGTATTTTTTGTAAAATTATTGAAGGACAAATTCCTTGCTCAAAAGTATATGAAGATGAACATGTACTTGCATTTCTAGATATTAGTCAAGTGACAAAAGGGCATACACTCGTTATTCCAAAGGTACATAAACAAGATATTTTTGCTTTAACGCCAGAAATTGCAGCACACATTTTTTCTGTCGTTCCGAAAATCGCAAATGCGATTAAATCTGAATTTAACCCAGTTGGCTTTAACCTTCTAAATAACAACGGTGAAAAAGCTGGACAAACTGTATTCCACTTCCACCTTCACTTAATTCCACGCTACGGTGAAAACGATGGTTTTGGCGCCGTTTGGAAATCACACCAAAATGAATATACGACGGAAAATTTACAAAACATCGCAAGTACCATTGCAAATAGTGTAAAATAGACTATAGAAGCATATAAAACAAAATTGTACATAACAAGCCAATTCCTCCAAAAGACATATACTGCATGGCTTGTTTTTTCACCCAAAGTGCTGGAGGATACGATCTTTTTTGTTTTACAAATAACAGCAAATGCATAGCGCGCACAAGAAAGAAAAGACTTACGATAAAACAAATTGTTGTTACAAGTTTCACTTTTCTCCCCCCTTGTCTTAAGCATATGCACTGTTTTGTACATCATGAATACAAGCAAAAAATAAGGAGGTTTCCTTTTATGTCAAAAGCTAAATCCTTTGTAACAGGTTTAATTTGTGGCGGTGCTGTCGCTGGACTAGCCGTTCTTTTTTCAACTCCTTCTTCTGGTAAAGATATGCGCAGTAAACTAAAAGAAAAAGGAAATGATGTGAAAAAGACGTTATCAGATATTGCAGCTGATACAAAATTATTAAAACGTCAAATTGTTGAAACAGCTTCAGAAGGGAAAGAAGCCTTTCAAGAATTGAAAGATGATATGCAAGATACACTTTCCACATGGAAACAAGATATTTCACAGAACAAGCGTCATATTGAAAAAGAGATTTTAGATATTCAACAGTCAATTGAAAAATTGCAACAAGCAGTTCCAGAAAAAGCGTAAACGATGTTCCATTCTTAGTTTTTGCATATAACAAATATTTTTTATAAATATTTCTCTTCTCGCGACATATCACATAGATATGTCGTGTTTTTATGCATTTACAATATATGTTATCCATTACTATGTGAAGATGACACTTATAGTTACGACACCTAAAACGCTTCCACAATTATGCATGATTTGTACAAAATTATAATTTTTCCGAAAAATTTTCACAATTCTCACAAAAAGACTTTATTAATTTTTATTTTACTGGCATAATAGATACTAATGAATAAGAATGTAAAAGTGGGTGAGTACATGAAAAGTGGAGAAAAAGATTATTCGGTCAAAGAAGCAATGATTTTTAGCCAACGCATTGCTCAATTATCAAAGGCATTATGGAAATGTGTAGAAAAAGATTGGCAACAGTGGATTAAACCATACGATTTAAACATTAATGAGCATCATATTTTATCGATTGCTTATCATTTAAAAGGGGCTTCTATTTCTGAGATTGCAAAGTTTGGCGTGATGCACGTATCGACGGCATTTAACTTTTCTAAAAAACTTGAAGAGCGCGGCTATCTTGTATTCTCAAAGAAAGAAGATGATAAGCGAAATACGTATATTGAAATTACACCAAAAGGGGAAGAATTGCTGCTGCAATTAATGGAGGAGTATGACCCTGAAAGTAATTCGGTCTTTAATGGCGCTCTTGCTCTTCGCAACTTCTACGGTAAGTTCCCAGAAAATATCGAATTAATCGCGATTTTAAGAAATATTTATGGACAAGATTTTATCGATATTTTTGAGAAATCACTAGAAAATATTGAGGAAAATTTTACGGAACACGATCAAAAATTAGTTAAAAAATAAAATCGATTATTTTTTCGCTGTCATGCGTAAAAATTCTTGCATAAGTGGCTGAAATAGGCCTTGTTTTACTAGCGCTTCCGCAGTCTCGTTTACTTCGAGCTGATGTGGAAGCGCTTTTTCAAACTGCTCCAAAAGAGCATCGAATAAAAGTAATCCTTCTTGCTTCTCTGCTATGTATTGTTCGTTCAATTGTTCACAAAGATTCAGTATACGTTCAATATCCTTTTTACGAGCTTTTTTCTTTATAATTAAAGAATAAAATGGACACTTATCTTCGTCGATCATTTGAAAAAGAAGTTCTACATAATATTCAGCTTGTTCTAGTCTCTTTACAACGTCCATTTTCTCCCTCACTTTCTAACACAATGTCTTCTATTTCTGAATTTTATAACACGAACAAAATATCGTATGATACAATATATGAAAGTATATGTATTTTGGCCAAAAGGGGGTATCTCCTCGTGACTCTTATAGAAATTGTTTTTGTCACATTTGCACTTATTGTTCTATTCTACACGAATTTCCTGACGCATACACTTTGCGTACGAAAACAACTATCCGAGAGACGCCAAACGAGCGCATTTCGAGTGATTAATGTATGTATTACGATTCTATTAATTTCTAGTTATATAGAAATTATATTTCATGGAAAGTGAGGAAGGAAAGCCCCTTCCTCACTTTTTTCCTCTATAAGCAAATTATACCTACTATAACCAATAAAATAAACAGTACAAGCAATAAAATAATAAGTGTTGAATTCATTCACTCATCCCATCCCTTCTCCTCTTGTCTATAGACCATCATAAAACCATTCCTTTTAGGTGGAAGAGAAAATCCGCTCATGGATAGAAGCGGTCAGTGCCCTTTTTAATCCCATGCCATGCGAAAATAGAAGAGAAAAATGAGAAGAAGTCTTCTTCTATTCTTCATAACCGCAATTTATATGTTAGAAAATCAAATTGGATATATATATATGCTACATGCGCCCAAATTGGTACTTATCCCCAATCTGACAATCCTCATAAACAAATGGGTAATTTTTCTTTATCAATAGGAAAAGACGTCGAAATATGATATATTAAATTTTGTACATATTGCTTATACTATAGAATAAAATTACCTTCAGCTAGATTTCATCCTCAGCCTCGGTAAGCCCTGTTAAGCAAGGTTTTTTACCTTATAAAAAAGCAAACCAGTGAGACTTAATCGGGCTCTTATGAACAAAAATGTTTATTTGTGCGGGATGAATTAAAAATACATAATAGTAGGAGTGTTTATTGAATGAAGAAAGCTATGCTTGCCTTAGCAGCAACAAGTTTGATTGCCTTATCAGCATGTGGATCAGCTGATAAAATCGTTACCTCTAAAGCTGGTGACATTTCAAAAGACGAATTTTATGAAAAGATGAAAGACAGAGCTGGTAAACAAATTTTAAATGGTATGGTACTAGAAAAAGTACTTGTTACAAACTATAAAATCGACGATAAAGCAGTTGACAAGAAATACGACGAGTATAAGAAGCAACTTGGTGATCAATTTGATGCCGCTTTAAAACAACAAGGATTTACGGATAAATCATTTAAAGAAAGCGTTCGTGCTGAATTAGCGATGAACAAAGCAATTGAAAGTTCTATCACTGAAAAAGAACTAAAAGAAAATTACAAACCTGAAATTAAAGCAAGTCACATCCTTGTAAAAGATGAAGCAACTGCGAAAAAAGTAAAAGAAGAACTTGGACAAGGTAAATCTTTTGAAGAACTTGCAAAGCAATACTCTGAAGATACAGGATCAAAAGAAAAAGGCGGCGACTTAGGTTTCTTCGGACCTGGTAAAATGGTAAAAGAATTTGAAGAAGCTGCATATAAAATGAAAAAAGATGAAGTAAGTGAACCTGTAAAATCACAATTCGGTTACCATATCATTAAAGTAACTGATATTAAAGAACAAGAAAAATCATTTGATGACTCAAAAGCTGACATCAAAAAAGATCTTGTTGCGAAAAAAATGCAAGATGGCGAGTTCATGGCTAAGCTTCAAGAGAAAGAACTGAAAAAAGCTGACGTGAAAGTTAACGATAAAGACTTAAAAGATACTTTTGAGACTCCAAAAGAGGACAAAGAAAAGAAATAATTGTTATGAAATAAGCTGTCAGGCCTTTCCTGGCAGCTTATTTTGTTTTTAGGTATTTTTATATAAAAAAAGCATCTAGCAAAAAGCTAGATGCAGATAAAAACACAAGGGAAGATGAAAGTCTTCCCTTAACCCGTATGTTATTATAACAAAAAAAATATAAAAAAACATAAAAAAATTGCTATTATTATTTTTATGTCCACTAAGAAAGTGAAGCTTATCCCTCTAAAAAATAGTAAATGAAATTTTATCGGCGATTTTGCAAATATATCAATCGTTTCTCACAATATATCGGCGCAAATTGATATATATCGGCGATTCGACATAGGATATCGACCATTTGACAAATTGCGTGACGATACATACGCTAAATGACACGGAATTCAAAGAAGCGCCTAACAGGTACTAGGCGCTTCTTTATTGCTACTTCCTTATGCTAACGCAGCAGCTTGCTCCTGCTGATCTACAGGCACTACAGCGTCCGTTAATGCTTTTTCTAGTTCAGCTGTATATTTCATTTGTTCTTCTTTGCTCCAGCCTAATTTTGCTGCCATATACGCAATTACGTTTTCTTTCCAATCGTATACCCAATGAATGTTGAAGAATACAGCCCCTCTGCGGCGTACGAAGAAGTCAACAGGTTTTGCTGTCATTTCATAGTCCATCGCGTATACAAGCGGTACAAGTACGTCTAACGGCATGTTATACTCTTTTGCATCTGCTTTTAGCTCTTTTGCTAAGTTAAAGAGAATATCAACGTTAGAGCCATAGAATTTCGCAAACTCTTCAGCTTGTTGCGTCGTTAAGCCGTATTTCGTTCCTTCTTGTGCTTTTTTCGCAATGAATGTTGGTAACTGTTTAGAACCACCTACATGACCGCCTGAAATTGGCATATGTTTCGTTTCACTTTTCGGATATGCGCTATGTCCTTCTTTTTGTAGTAGAGATGTTACATAGTCAACTACCATTTCAGCCATTTTGCGATATCCTGTTAACTTACCACCCGCAATTGTAATTAAACCTGATTCAGAAGTCCAAATTTCATCCTTACGAGAAATTTCAGATGCATTCTTTCCTTCTTCATAAATTAATGGACGAACACCAGCCCAGCTTGATTCAATGTCTTTCTCTGTAATCTTAACGCTTGGGAACATATAGTTGATCGCATTGATGATATATGTGCGATCTTCTGTTGTCATTTGTGGTACTGCTGCGTCTTTATCATAGAACGTATCTGTTGTACCTACATATGTTTTCCCGCCGCGTGGAATCGCGAACACCATACGTTTGTCTGGTGTATCAAAGTAGATCGCTTGCCCAAGTGGGAAACGTTTTTGATCGATAACTAAGTGAACACCTTTCGATAATTGCAGTACTTTTCCTTTTTTAGAATTATCTTTTTCACGAAGTGTATCTACCCAAGGACCAGCTGCGTTTACAATTTTCTTACCATATACTTCGTATACTTCGCCATCTAATAAGTCGATAACGCGTACACCGCATACTTTTCCATCTTTATATAAGAAACCGTCTACTTTTGCATAGTTGACTGCTTTTGCACCGTGTTCAATTGCTTCTTTCATTACTTCAATTGTTAAACGTGCATCATCTGTACGATACTCTACGTAGTAACCACCGCCCTTTAGGCCTTCTTGTTTTACAAGCGGTTCTTTCTTCATTGTTTCTTCACGGCTAAACATTTTTCTACGCTCGCTTCGTTTTACACCTGCTAGGAAATCGTATACACGAAGACCGATTGATGTACTAAATGAACCGAATGTACCACCCTTATGGAACGGTAATAACATCCATTCTGGTGTTGTTACATGGGGACCGTTCTCATATACGATCGCACGCTCTTTCCCCACCTCTGCTACCATCTTCACTTCAAGTTGTTTTAAATAACGTAAACCACCGTGTACAAGTTTCGTTGAACGACTTGATGTACCTGCTGCAAAGTCTTGCATTTCGAACACAATCGTTGATAAACCGCGTGTTGCTCCATCTAATGCAATACCAGAACCAGTAATCCCTCCACCAATTACGATCACATCTAATTCTTGTTTATTTACTCCGTTTAATACGTCTTTACGTTGTTTACTTGAAAATTTCATGGTAATTCCTCCCTATTTATACGAAAAAAGAGACCACAAACTCCGCTATAGATTCCGCCTCTATAGCGTGTTGTGGTCTCTCCATATCTCCTACCGAATTATTAACTTATCATCATTATAACACTGTTTATGATTATTTAAAAGCTTTTGTTGCTTCAATTGCTTTTTTCCATCCAGCATATAGCTCTTCGCTTGTTCCCGCTTCCATTGCTGGTGTAAAGCTTCGATCCATATTCCACTGCGCTTTAATTTCGTCTTGGTTTTCCCAATATCCAACTGCAAGACCTGCTAAATATGCTGCACCTAAAGCCGTTGTTTCATTTACTTCTGGACGCTCTACTGGAACATCTAACATATCACTTTGGAACTGCATTAAGAAGTTATTCTTAACTGCTCCGCCGTCTACACGTAATGTTTTCAGCTGAATACCTGAATCAGCTTCCATTGCGCATAATACATCTTTCGTTTGGTATGCTAATGACTCTAGCGTTGCACGAATAAAGTGCTCTTTCGTTGTTCCGCGTGTTACGCCAAATACTGCTCCGCGTACTTCACTATCCCAGTACGGTGTTCCAAGTCCTACGAATGCTGGAACAACATATACGCCATCTGTTGATTCTACGCGATTTGCGTATTCTTCGCTCTCACTTGCATCTTTAAACAGACGCATGCCGTCACGTAACCACTGGATTGCTGAACCTGCTATGAAAATACTTCCTTCTAATGCATATTCAACTTTACCATTTAAACCCCATGCAATTGTTGTTAATAGGCCGTGCTCAGACGCAACTGCTTTCTCACCTGTGTTCATTAACATGAAACAACCAGTTCCGTATGTATTTTTCGCCATACCTTCACCGAAGCAAGCTTGTCCAAATAACGCTGCTTGTTGATCACCTGCAACACCTGCAATTGGTACATTTTGACCGAAGAAATGATAATCAATTGTATGACCGTATACTTCAGATGATGGACGTACTTCTGGAAGCATGCTCTTTGGCACTGTTAACATGTCTAAAAGCTCATTATCCCACTCTAGGTCATGAATATTAAACATTAATGTACGTGATGCATTTGAGTAATCTGTTACGTGCGCTTTACCGCCAGATAGTTTCCATACAAGCCATGTATCAATTGTACCGAATAATAATTCGCCGCGCTCTGCTTTTTCTCTTGCACCTTCAACGTTATCTAAAATCCATTTTACTTTCGTACCAGAGAAGTACGCATCAATTAAAAGACCTGTTTTTTCGCGAACCATGTCGCCATAGCCTTTTTCTTTTAACTCATCACAAATTTCAGCTGTTTGGCGTGATTGCCATACGATTGCATTATAAACTGGCTTACCCGTTTCTTTATCCCATACAACCGTTGTTTCACGTTGGTTTGTAATTCCGATACCCGCGATTTGTTCTGGTTTTACATCCGCTTCACTTAAACAAGTTGCGATAACTGCTAAAATAGATCCCCAAATTTCGTGCGCATTATGCTCTACCCAACCTGGCTTTGGAAAATGTTGTGTAAACTCTTTTTGAGCTGAATGAACAATTTTTCCTTCCTTATTAAAAAGGATTGCACGTGAACTTGTAGTTCCTTGGTCTAATGAAAGAATATATTTTTTCATAATCAGTTCCCCCTTATGCTACTTTTCTACTATTTGTATTACTTCCGCTCTTTTTGCTTGTCATATAAGAGATTGCTAGTACAATCACAGTTGCAATTATCACATAAATAAGTGCTGCATTTTGTTTTCCGTCAAATACAACTTGATGGAATAAACCTGCAAGTGATCCACCTAAAATCGGTCCTACTACCGGAATCCATGCATACTTCCAGTTTGATCCGCCTTTACCCGGAATCGGTAGGAAGAAGTGTGCAATACGAGGCCCTAAATCACGAGCTGGGTTAATTGCATACCCTGTTGTTCCACCTAATGATAAACCAATACTTACGATTAAGAAACCGACAACGAATGGATTTAAACCATCCGCGAATTTATTTGCACCAATTGCTAATATACCAAATACTAAAACGAATGTTCCAATCATTTCACTTAAAAGGTTTGCAAATGTGTTCGGAATTGCTGGTCCTGTTGCAAAAACACCTAACTTCGTACCTGGGTCTTCTGTTTCTTTCCAATGCGGTAAGTAATGTAAATATACGATAATTGCACCGATGATTGCCCCAATCATTTGCGCTACAATGTAACCTGGTACATCATTCCATGGGAACGCTCCCTTAAATGCGAGTCCAATTGTTAGTGCTGGGTTTAAATGTGCTCCACTAATCGATCCTACTGCATATGCTGCGATGGCAACTGCCAAGCCCCATCCCATCGTAATAACAATCCAACCAGAATCCTTAGCAAACGACTTCTTTAAACTTACACCAGCACAAACGCCGCCACCAAGAACGATTAACAACGCTGTCCCTATTAACTCCCCTAAAAATGCTGACATAAAATCCCTCCACATTCAATTTAAATGATTCCAATGTGATAGAGAGAAAATGAATGGCCATTCGTTTTTTTCGAAAGAAAAAGACCCACAGCTAACACGTTTCTATATAACAATATAGAAACAATGAAATGTGGATCTCTTCTTTTCTCCGTCACGTTTATTAACTTATCTATAATGTTAACTCCAAATGAAAGCGGTGTCAATAAAATTTTTTCACATTTTCGACACTTTTTACATCCATTTTATCATTTTAACCGAGAAGACCCCCTCCTCTAAACGAAGTAAAGGTGGGGGATGAATCGGTTGTTTCTTTTTAAAGAAAACGTCTCTTTTTTTGTTGAACATACGTTCGTGTTGTTGTATGATGATCTTATCAAATAAAAGAAGGTGAGAACAGGTGAAGAAAGCGTATTTTTCGAAACGGATCTACAAGATAGATGTACCACATGAAATGGTAGATGCATTGGTAGAGACAATCGAAACATTTAATCAGGCAAAACGTTTTGCGTTCCAAACGATCGTTCGTGAAAAACGTTGGAACCGTAAGTTGTATCCAGACAGTCTTCATCTCGTTCTCAAGCGAAACTATCAATTGAATGATTATTATGCAAACAGTGCGGCGCAAGAAGCAAAGGCGCTGTTTACAGGTTTAATGGCGTTACAAAAACAATATGAAAAGCAAACGCAAGAGAAGCTTAAAAAGCTCAAGAAAAAGTTGAAACAAGAACGGACAAAACTAACAAATCTTCGCAAAATCAAACAAAGTTGTGTGAAAGGAACGCTGACGTTTCCGAAAAACACCCGCTTCGCGAAGCACAACAACCTCATCTCCTTATCTCGTAAAAAAGACACCTTAATTTGGCTAAGTGAATATCTGTTTGAACACCAATACTTAGATGTTCAAATGAAAAGAATTCAGGCGAAAATCGGTCATCTCACTCACAGACAATCCCGTTTAATACAAAAGCTTTCATCCGATCAAACGAATATTCCAAGCGCAGTATTTGGAAGCAAAAAACTGTTTCGCGCGCAATTTACCATCCGTGAGTTTGTACGTAACCATGATAAATGGAAAACATTATTTTCTCGTGCTCGAAATAAACAATTGATACTATCTGGACGGAAAGATGCCAAACATGGCAATTTTGTATTTCAGTATGTGCTGGAAACAAAAGAATTATGGATGACGACAAGTTCTGGGGAAACACTTATGTTTCCAGCTGTTACGTTCCCGTATGGACAAGAAGTCATTGAGAAAGTAATCACAACTCAATTACAGTGTAAGAACAAGAAGAAACATGGTAAACCGATCGCATGGTCTGTGGAAGACTATGGTACCTATTATATTGTGAAATGTTTAGTCGATGTACCAGAAAATCCAAACACAAATTATAGTACATCAGATGGTGTCATCGGTGTAGATTGTAATCTTGAGCATTTTGCTTGGGCACATGTAACGAAGGATGGAAATTATAAAGGAAGTGGTTCCCTTCGTTTTTCTATCATAGGGAAATCTACAGGACAAATCACAAAAATCATCGAAGCGGAATCCATTCGCTTAGTAGACTTAGCGGAGCGGTATAACAAGCCGATTGTCATCGAGAAGTTAGATACAACCCAATCGAAAACAGGGAATCGCTACGGAAATAAGCGAGCGAATCGAATGAGGAGTATGTTTGCGTATGAGAAGATGACAAGTGCCATTCTGAATCGTGCAGATAAAAGGGGCGTGGCTGTCTTTCAAGTGAATCCCGCGTACACTTCAATCTCCGGAAAGATGAAATATATGCGGAAATTCGGCATCTCTATTCATCAATCCGCAGCTTTTACGATTGGACGCCGTGGGTTAGGGTATAAAGAAAAAGTGCCCAAGGTATTGCAGTCTTATATTCCAAATAAAGAAGCACATCACTGGAGCCATTGGCATCAATTAAACAATCAATTGGATATTCGCACGCATCATTTCTATCAGCTATACGATGTAGATCAGCCGACAGAAGTCTTACAAATCGAACGGTTACACTTGTTTGAAAATGAAAAGAAAAAATTAGCAAAAATATTTGCATGATAAAAAAGAACACTTTGTCCCAGATTTTTACGCTTATTACCAGAGCAGATAATAAGTCTAGGAACTGGATGCATGATAAAGTGTTCTAGCCTCGATATAAGAAAAAGTAGAGGTACCTATTTTGTTTGCCTTTCGTCGGAAGATAGAATAGGTCGTCTTACATACAGACACTACCGAACTCTATATCGTTGTATCCTCTTTGTTGAACGAGAGGAACTGTTTTTGCCCGAGCAGAAGCAGGAGAATCCCCCACCTCAAGCTCGTTTAGAGGTAGGTGGGGGTGGTTCAATTTCTCAACATACAAGCCAGTGCTATGAAGACAAAAGCAACCTTCCACTCATTTTCTTCCTCTGTTTTCACACGGCTTGGAGCGAAAATAGGCACTGACCCGCTTCTATGCATTAGTGGATCCTCTCTCCTACCTAAAAGAAAGCTTTTCTATTTTTGGTAATGTTTCCATAGTTCTTTTTTCGACGTTGTAATCGCTGTCGCACCAGCAGCTAACGCTCTTTCCACATCATCCACCGTACGAATAAATCCGCCTGCTAAAATCGGCACACCCGTCCGTTCTTTCACTTCCGCGATCACACCTGTTAAAGCGCCTGGAAGCACCTCAATATAATCTGGTTTTGTTTTCTCTAAAAGATTGCAACTTTTCTCCATCGCACTCGAATCAATTAAAAAGATACGTTGAATCGCAACAACACCCTTTTGCTTCGCCTTCATAATTACACTTGCCTTTGTCGATAATAACCCGTACGGCTTATACTCTTGGCACAAAAACTCTGTCGCATGGCCATCACTTTGCAATCCGTGAATTAAATCAACATGTAAAAATACTTTTTTGTCATGTTGCTTCGCCAGTTTCACAACACTTTTCAATTGACCGATATGAATATCTAAAATAACCATATACTCATAAGAGCTATGTAGTAACTTTTCTAAATCCTTAATCTGCCGAACAGCTGGCAAAATCTTTTGTTCATGAAATTCCATTCAAAAAGTCCCCTTCTTTACGTCATCATACCTTTTATAGTACACAATTTAGGCGAAAAGAAAAGCTAGTAGGAGAAATTTTCAGCTCTCTTTCTTGTCGCGCGGCGTCGAATGGTCGATATCCTATGTCGAATCGCCGATATACGGTGAGAAACGGTCGATATATTTGAAAAATCGCCGATAAAAAACCGCCCCCAATTCAGGGGCAGCTTTTATTGGTATATTTTTTTCAACTTATCAGATCCCATACCGCCTATAACCATAAGGACTAACGGTAAAAAATTCATGACATACGGTGCACCTGCTAAAATTGTTATACTTGCTCCTGCAAACTTATTTAACAGTAGTACACTGATTTTTAATAGTAACAAAAATAATCCCAACATAAATACACTATCAAAAAACATCTTCCATTTTGGATGCGCTAATTGTTTACTATCTTGAATTACTTTCTGCTTCAACTCCTCATCACTCCTCAATAACTCATCTATCGTAATACAAAATAGATCACTTAAATGAATGATAATTTCGATACTTGGATAGTTCTTTCCAGTCTCCCATTTCGAAACAGACTGACGACTTACATGAATTTTTTCATCCAAATCATTTTGTGACCAATTTCTTTTCTCTCTTTCTTCTTTTAAACGTTCGCTAAAAATCATAATGCGTTCACCGCCTCTCTCTATTTCTAGTATGAGTAAATGAATGATGAAGAGTAAAGATAGTTGTAGTTGCATAAACTGCGCAACTTATGCGTTACACCATATAATAGCGCTATTGTAACACGCAAATCGTTACTATCATTATTTCCTACAAAATAAAATAAGAAGAGAAATATAGTGCATTTCTCTTCTCAAAGTATTTTTATTAAAGCAACACAGAATCCTTATCACTTTCTTGATTCCGTCTCTCGCGCTCTTCTTCTAAACGCTTCATATATACTTCCCCTTCTTTTTCAATAAACTCATTATCCATATCTTGCTCTTTTTTAGAAGTATATAAAACCATGTAGCCACTTACGACAATCCCGATAATAACAAGATAAATCCACCATGGTAAAGTTTCCACTTGATTTCCTTCCTTTCCTAAGACAAGCCTTATTAGTTTCACTGTATGAGAGGAAGGACAAGATTATGACTTTTTTCCATACAAATCACGCACCCTTTTTAGAGTAATAGTGTCAGTATGTCCAAGATTGATAGATTCATTGCAATTGTCCTGAAGTTTTTGCACCAGAACCCTTTCTTTAATGATAGTGAAAAAAGGACACCCTCGCCAGATACTCCTAGCAAGCGTGTCCTTTTACATTTTTCTATCAATGAAACTATTATTTTACTCCTACGTCATTCCAAGCTTTTTGCACAGCTTGATATGTCGCGCTATTAACGCCATCGTAATCAGCAACAGATTGTAATAAAGCAGCACGTGCCTTGCTGAAATCACTTGTTGGTGTAAGGTACGTTGTTAAAGCACGGTAGTAGATTTTTTCTGCTTTTTCCTTACCAATAGCATTGATTGTTAAATAAGCAGCTTTATTTGGAATACCGCTATTGATATGTACGCCACCATTGTCTCCTTCTTCTGTTGGTGGTAAATATTGATAGTCATTCATATGAGCAGGTTGTCCATACTTTTCAGGATTTGATAAGCTGCGAAGTGCATCTCCTGCAACTTTTGGCGTAGTTACAGCTTCTCCTAAATCCCAGTTGGCTGGATCAACGAAATATCCAAATACATCAGAAAAAGATTCATTTAGTGCCCCGGATTGATTTAGGTATTCAAGCTCAGCTGACTTTTCAGTTACCGCATGTGTTAGTTCGTGTGCAACAACATCAAGCGAACCTGACAGCGGTGCAAATTCAACACCATCGCCATCACCATAAATCATTTGTTGTCCATTCCAGAATGCATTATTGTAGTTGGTTCCGAAATTGATTCCAGAACGAATTGTTGCACCTTTTCCGTCAAAACTATTGCGGTTATGAACATTTTTATAATAATCATATACTTTTCCTGCATTAAAATGAGCATCAACTGCAGGAGCTTGGCTCTTATCTATCCAAGCATTATCTTTATCGAATAGATAGTAATTATCTGGATTTTGCCAGTCAGTGCCATGATTAGTTGTAGTTGTCTCAATAAAGCCACCATTCATCGGCTTTGTTGTGTCTTTTAAATAGTATTTTCCATATTGACTGCTATAAGTTGTATTCAGGTTTTTTCGATCCCCAAATACGCCGGTGCCATAGCCTTTTTGCGGAGTATCTGCATCTGTAACTGCATTATATGAATTTACAATTGTTCCATCTTCCGCGTTTACATAGATTTGCCAGTTTGCTCCATAAGGTTTAATGAATTGTAATTGTACTTTATAAGCTAAGTAATAATTCCCGTCTTTTTCATAAACAACTAAATCTGCTTTTTCATTTGTAGATTTTGCTTTTTCTTTTATTTGTTCTAACGGAGTCCCATTTGTTTCTACAAGTGTATCTTTTTTTGCTAGATTAATATGTTTCCATGCATTTGAAAGGGCAGTTTCATTTGAAATCTTTGCCTTTGTATTTCCTTTCAAACGGTCAGCGGCAGCGGGATGTACGTCTCCATTTACCGTTGTTACTTTGCCATCACGATTTGTATGAACAATGAAACGTGCACCATCAACTGGAACTTTATTAATAGATTGAATGTACACATAATGTTTCATTCCTAAATCATCTGACTTTACTTCTTTCAGTGTTAAGTCCGTTTGTGGGTTGATTTTAAATAATTCTTTATTTTCTTCAAGGAACACCTTTACTGCTTTTTCTGAATCCACTTTTTTATCAGATAATTCTCCCGAAAGGAAGGATGGATTTCCTTGCTCATCATTCCATTGTTTTTGAACGACTTCCATTTTGTCCAAAGCTTCTTGCTGCGATACTTGTTCTTCTGCAAAGGCACTTGAAAATGGAGCACCTAAAACCATCCCTGTTGCTAGTAATGTAACGACGGATTTCTTCATTTCTATTTCTCCTCTCAATACTACAAATAATAAAGATGCATCTTGTTAAGGAGTATACAAATAAAACATTATCTTGTGGTTATTTATGCAAAATTACATATATTAAATTTTAAATTTTCACATTTTTTCATTCTCGGTAATTCTATTCTTTGTTATAGAAACATCCTTTTTCACAATGATTTATGGATAGAGGAATTTAGGGGGTAAAAGGCGGCATGACTTGAGTGTTTTTATTCTCATACAATAAAAAAAGAGAGCAACATGCTATATAAATCCATTTTGATTTCTCGACATACAAATCGCTGCTATGCAGAATATAGCAGGACGGCTACTGGCTTGCTCCCTTTGTTTTAATCTCGCATGTGGCAGGAAAAGGCACTGACCACTCCTATGTACGGCCAGATGCTCTTGTCCTCCCTAAAAAGAAAGGAGGGCTTTTATGTCGGTTTTTCAATTTGTATTTATATAGTAGCATGCGCTCATCTCTTAATATTTTGATAGTCTATATATTTTTTTACTATGGTCTCTTTCACTTTAAAAGAATAGGCAATTCTCTAGCAATATCATTTCTCGTTTTTATTGAAAATGAACTTTATATCTTCCTATCCAATGAACTGGTTCCTAAACTAAACTGCCCCGTTTCCACAATAAAAAGAGAGCTGTCCATAAGTCGGTTTCACCGGCTTATGGGACAACTCCTCTTAGTTTCACCTTATTCTATCGATGAATCCAAACTGCTCCTGCAGAATTGTCTTCAGCTTGACCTACTACCTCAAACTTTAATCCTAGTTTCGGTAACTTACGTCCTGCATCTGGAATGACGCTGTTGATATACTGCTTAGAATCATCAAATTTCGCAACCCCTGGTAATCCTTTGTAATCAAAGATTCCGCGAGTTGGTGAATCTACTTTCCATGCTGGCGTTTGATCAAATGAGAATGCCGCATCCGCAATTTGATAACGCGTACTGCTCTTCACAGTCGGCTTTCCGTTTAATGTCCCTACAATTGCCTCTGGATGAGAATCTACTACTCCTAAGAATCCTTCACCTGGGTGAACGCCTACCCAGTTATCTGTAAAGCTTTGATCCGCATACCATACAACCATTCCTGTATTAAATACTGGACCACGCGCATGTTTTAATGCCGTGTCAGAACCAGCATAATTTCTCCACTCTAAATAGTAATTATGTTTTTTCTGTTCAAATCCGTTAGATACAGTAAATCCTTTTAATGTCATTGCTGATTGTCCTTCTGCATCATCAGAGAAAACAACTTTACCATCTACAGTTAATGCTGCATTGTCTAACGCAAATCCTTTGTAAGACACTGCAATATCTGTTACATATTCAAACTGTAATTTTACTTTCTTTCCTTTGAATTGGCTTAAATCGTATGACTTATCAACCCACTTACCATCAGTTGTATCCATACCGCCTTTTACATCTTTTTCACCAATTCTATCAATACGCACTTTTGTTCCATCTTCTGTAATTGCATTTACTTCAAGGAAATCATACTTCGCTTCAAGCTCATAGAATGCCTTGTAATCAAACTTAGCATTCGCCGCATTTGTTAAATCAAATACTGGTGTTTCAAGTGATGTATGCATGTCGTTCCCTTTTGTACTGTAATAAAACTGCTTACCGAATGCTGCTTCGATATTTTTAATATTTTTATCAGGTAAGTTCACGCGAACGATTCCTGGTCGTTTAGATTTCGTAACACTTTGGTCGATATATGTTGCTGCACCAATACCACCGCGAAGCTTATCATAGTCTACTTCTAAAATATTCGCCCAGTTTCCGTTCATATTTTTTTGGAAAAACTCTTTATTTTGTGGTGAAAAACTCGTTGGCTCTGTTCCTGCAATTTTTCCAGACCAGCTGCCGCCACTCATAAGAGACCAAGATTCAACAGGTTCACCGTTCCCTGTATACTTTGTATCATATTCATCTGGTAAACCTAAATCATGACCGTACTCATGTGCAAACACACCAACCGCTCCATCTTCAGGCTCAATTGTATAGTCGTATGCCGCCATCTTTCCGCCCCAGTTCGAAACAGAAGATTTTGTACCATCAATTGCATATGGTTTTGATCCAAGTTTTGAACGATGAGACCAAATCGCATCATCTTTCAACTTACCGCCACCAGCTTCTTGTCCTACACCCGCATGAACAACCATTAAATGATCAATAATGCCGTCTGGCTCGTTTTTATTTCCATTTCCGTTGTAATCGTATTGATCAAATTGGTCAAAATCAGCTAAGTTAATCCCTTTTGCTACTGCAGCTTTTAATGCTTCTTTCACAAAATCACGTGGTCCTAAAGGCCCTTTATTATCATGACCAGTACCAGCATCCGAACCGTAATCCGAAGCTTTTCCTGGAACAGTTAACCATTCCGTTACAGTTCCATCAACTGTATAGCTACCGCCTGATTGCTCTTCGTAATATTGCTTAAATGTATTAATTTTTGACCCATCAAATAACGTAAATGGCTCATCGCCAAACAACATCTTTTGATAATGCTCACGATTAAAGTCCTTCGAATACATATATCCCGGTTCTTGATCAATATTGTTATGTTTGAAATCGCTAAATTCTACAAGTAAAACAAGCACTTTATCTGTGCGAACTGCACCGTTATATTCTGTTTGTTTCGCTGGTGTAGTCGGAACTTTTCCATTTAATTTCCTAGTATTCACTCCCGCATATTGACCAGCTACTGGACCTACTGCTGGCTGTTGCGCTTTTTCATTCTCCTGCATCTTCGCATCTTTTACTTTTTTCATAAAATCAGAAGCTTCTTGCGTAAGGCTATCCCCTGTTATTACTTCTTTCCCAGGGTTTTCCCCTTTCTTTTTCTCAACATACTTCTCTACAGCCTTTGACGTCTCAGCTTGTGATGCTGATTGATCAATGACTCCGCGCTCTTTCAACGCTTTCGCCAAACGTTCCTCCGGTATTAAATGCTCGTCAATCGGCAACGATGCTGATGGCGTTTCCGCATATGCAGATTGCCCCCCAAATGCAAACGTACTACTTAACACTGCCGCTGTTGCTAATACTGATAAAGGTTTTAATTTCTTATTCTTTTTCAATCCATTCCCTCCCTATGTCCTGCGAATTATCATTTTTTGTCGATATTTAAATAATATTGTTTGGTTATTCAATTTTCAATATATTTTAAAAATTAAGATATAAAAAAGGTTGAGAAATATTTTTCTGATAATTAAACATACAAAAAAAAGGCTCTGCTTGCTTAAGCAGAACCTTTTTCAGGTTGTGGAGAAATTTTTATCGGCGATTTTTCAAATATATCGATCATTCCTCACCATATATCGGCGCAAATTGAAATATATCGACCATTCGGCAAATAACGACACAAACAAAAATCTGTTACCTTTTCATAATGAAACATCAGTTAATGATTCGCATGTTGTTCGAAAAAAGCTTGGACATATTTCATAAATTCTTCCGGCTCTTGACGAAATGGCGCATGGTATCCTTTTTCGATTATATGGAATGTACTATTTTTGAATAATTGGTGATAGGTCTCACCATTTTTCCACGGAACACTTTTATCATTTCTCCCCCAAATAATTAACGTCGGCACCTGAATCGTATCTGCATCCATCACCATGCGGCGCTCTCTCATTTTCGTCAGTTCACGATAATGTTCTTTATCATCTCTGCTATTTTTCACTTCATTTTTATCATAATCCGTAATAGTAGATACAGTATTTATATCAGCTGATAATTTTGGCTTTTGAATATCTCCTTTTTGCTGAAAAGATTCGATTCCTGTCGAGTCCGCTAAAATGAGATGCGTAATCGCCTCAGGATATAAATAAGTTAAATTAAGAGAAATCTCTCCCCCCATCGAATGACCGAGCAGCGCAAACTGATCATAGCCTAGTTTTTTCATTAACTTATAATATAAATTTGCTTGCACTGGGAAGGAATACTGAAAATCCACCGGCTTCGAAGAACGTCCGAACCCTAAAATATCAACCGCAATAATCGTATGATCTTTCGCGAGTTCCGGATAAATATCACGAAATCCATCCGAAGAACCTCCAAAGCCATGAAGCATAAGCAGCGGCGTTTTTCCTTCCCCAATCTGTTTAAAATAGATTGTTTGCCCATCGATTTCTGCCATTTTTTCTTTTGTGTGTAGTTTCGTAACAAAAACATCTTTCACTTCTTCCACTTTCGCTGTCGGCTTCTCAACGATATTGCAAACGACCAGCACAACAAGCGCAAGGCAACTAATTATATAGAACTTTAATCGCTTCAAATAAAATATCTCCTTTCTGCCATTGTAACTATGGACACATATACTTAAAATTAGTTTTCACTTTTTACACATATTTTATAGCCACTACAGTTGTAATCAAATCAGTTACAACTATAACAAAAAAATATGTTTTCTGTCTATATAAGAATACATTAGATTACTTTCATACTATTTAACTATCTGTAATCATTATAGTTACAAACAAAAAGTAAGTCAATTCTTTTCTACGAAATTTATACTCCTTGTACTCTACTAAAAGATTGAGATGATTTATCAAACACCGTTAGTCTTTTGAACTACCCCCACTTAACAGTCTAACGAACTGTTTGAAGTGGGGGATTCCTACGAACACCAAAGTATCCCTCGGCTTTATAAGTAGGCAATCCCCGTAGTCCCTACGGTTAGAAGCCTTAAGGCCTCTTTTCTCAGATTTTGTCCTGCGTTGATATCTCTATCATGATGCATACCACAAGAAAGACACTTCCATTCACGCAATTCCAGATCTTTCACGTCTTTGTTTTTGTTTCCACAATGCGAACAAAGTTGAGAGCTGGCGAATGTTTTTGATACCACGACGACTTGTTTCCCATACCACTCTGCCTTATACGTAAGCATCGCTCTGAATTGTGACCAAGATACTTCTTGAATCGCTTTTGCTAGCTTGTGATTCTGTAACATATTGGATACTTGCAAATCTTCTATCCCAATCACATCGTGGTTTTTAATGATCATAGTAGAGAGTTTTTGCAAGTAATCGGTTCTTGCATTTGTGAGTCGTTCATGAATACGAGCCACTTTGATTCGCTGTTTATGCCAGTTCGCTCCACCTTTTGTACGGCGAGACAAAATACGTTGGGCATGAGCGAGCTTCTTCTCTAATACCCGAAACCATTTCGGATTACCAAATACCTCTCCAGTTGAAAGAATCGCAAAGTTTTTCACGCCAACATCCACACCAACAGCAGAACCTGTCTTTGGCAATTCTTGCACTTCTACTTCGGCAAGAATCGAGACAAAGTATGTCCCACTTGGATTCCTTCTGACAGTAACGCTCAAAATACGTCCTTCTACCTCACGACTTTTGGCAAACGTAACAAGGCCAAGTTTCGGTAACTTTATTTTATTACCTACAATCGCGATGTTCCCATTCGTATGCTTCGTTGTATACGATTGGACTGTATTGTTTTTCGACTTAAACCGAGGTGCTTTATTTTGTTTATTGAAGAATCGTGAATACGATTCAGCGAGGTTGTGAAGAGAAGATTGAAGAGCCGTGCTGTCCACTTCTTTGAGCCACACAAATTCTTTTTTGAGAGCAGGTAATTGCGAAGAACAAGTGCCATAGGTTAATCCTTTTCCTGTTTCTTTATATTTATCATTCCATTTTGCCAAAAAGTAATTAAATACAAAACGAGAACAACCCATTGTTTTCGCAATACGTATTTTTTGTTCTGCGCTAGGGTAGATCCGGAACTTATACGCTTTATGGACGAGCACCACTTTCCACCTCACTTCCTATTTTGGTTTTTCTACATGCTTTTTTCACGTTATTCATGAGAACGATATTAGAATGTACCCAAAAAAATACTTCTCTCGTATCATTTCTTCTTTTTTGTCGAAATTCCTCTCCCGCCCTTCAAAAATGTATACATATGGACGGACTTTTATGATGGAACAATTCCTTATATGCAAGAATGCTTCTTACTGCATCACTTTCCTTCTATAGGAACGAACGAATTCCGATACCTCATACTAACTCTTCAACAAGAAGAACTCTTAGCCTTTTGCCTAACCGCCATTCATCTCCCACCTACTCATTGGACCATATCCTATCCATTCCTTGAGGTGGGAGTTTTCTGTCGGGAAATGATAAAGTGAAACTTTAATCAGTGGGGGTTTTCTTCATCCCCCACTGATTATCAGCCCTCACCAATCGGGCTTTTACGGGCAGTTGATCCCCCACCTACCTTCCTCGTTTCTCTCTGAATCTTGAGGCGGGGGTCTTACTGCCCGTTAATGCGGGATAAAATTTACAGATAAGCAGGTGTCCATATGAAACTATACTTTAAAGATATTGAATTAGGTAAAATCACAGAAGTATCCACAGATGCACCGTGGATGCATGGAACGATTCACTTAAATGAAAATAGTCAGCCATTTCATGAATATTTCCGTGGGATGGTTGATGAGGAAAATGAATTTGATTTTGAAGTCGTAGATCCAGAATTTTTAGCGGAAAGTAATTGGTCTATTTTTGATGAAAATGAAGGTAAATACTTAGAAATCGATATACCGGCCATTTACATAGAAGATACAACAATCGCATGGCGCTGGAGGTAAAGAGTGCAAAATAAAAGAAGAACGTCTATTAGTGAGGGTAAACGTTCTTCTGTTTTTGCTGTAAATTCACTTAAATTTCTTGTGCTACAATTCCACCAGTGTTCCCATGTGAGTTGGAAGGTGCTCCACCATCTCCAACATTGTATGCTAAGTCAGGTCTTGCTGGTGCTGGTACATCCCCGTGATTAGCTTGTTGTGAAAATGAACTATTTAAACCAACAGATATGATACCAACTAACGCTACTCCTGTTACCACAACACGAATTTTTTTAAACATTATTTTAATGCCCCTTTCTCAAACGTTTTTTCTTTTGCCTGTAATGCTGTGTGGAAATACTCACTTGCTTTGACATGATTGTTTTCACCGTAAAACTTAACTGCTAGCTTTTCTGTATATTCTTGAGTGTAATTATATAGTGATTCTTTGTCGAAATAGGTAATTCCTTCAAGAATAATCTTTTCTAATTCTTCTGTTGAAATATTATTATTTAGTGCTTTTAAAATAGTGAAGTGATGTATATATTCTTCATTATTCAATTCAGCACAAATATTTAAGCCTTTTATAAGTAACTCCTCAGCAATATTTATTTCGCCTAGTTTACGATGTTCCCTAGCTTGTAGAAAAATAGCTTTAAAGTGTGTCGACATTTTTGTTGTAACCTCGGATAGATGACGAATTGCCAATGCTGAAAGGTTTTGACTTGCATATAACCATCCCAAGTTATGACGCACCCTCAAAAGCAAAGTTTCATTATCTTGTTTTTGTAAAATATCTATTGCGGAACTCAAACATTCCTCAGCTTGTTCGTATTGTCCTATTTGGATAGCAGTTAATCCTAAAAGGTTTTCCGATAAGGCAATACTCATTTCATATCCTGTGTGCTTTAAGAAAATTTCTTTAGCTTTGTTTACATATTTTATAGTATTCATTGGTTGCGTTGTATAGTAAAAAAATGCAGAAATACGATAATAGAATTCTGCACGTTCTAACTCATCAGGCACATGCTTCAACAGTTTTTCGGCTTTCTCGTAATATTCACTAGCATCATTATAATTCGTTGTTAAGGTAGCATGTATCGCTTTAAAAAAGTGGTAATAATACAAAAGAACCCCATCAGACGGTGTGTTATACGATTCAATTACATCAAAACTATTTTTTGTAATACTTAAACTATCAGTCAACACTTTACATCTAAAATCTAATAAGGCATAATATAACAATAAATTTTGATCTTCTTCGATATTAGCAATCTTCCCATCAATCTCTTCTTTCAATCGTGTCGCTTTCTCCACTTGCTGCTGCAACATCGACTGATACCAAGCGTCTAATGAATGCTTAATCTGTTCTTTCGTTATTACATGTGCACTCATAACGATTCCTCCTTCTTATTTTCCACGTGAAATATCCTGAATATTAATACAATTACACAAATTGTATATCAAACCCCTTCTTTACGTTAATTGAAAAATAATTGTCAGAATATTTCACCATTCGAGCGCAATTAAAAATCATCCCATAAAATCTGCTTTTCATATCCCCCTTACTTTTGAAAATAAAAAAGGCAAGCGACCTCAGCTATACGCTAAAATCACTTGCCTCATAAGTGTTATTTAATTATGAAAAGAAGGCTTATAGAATGAACGATTATCAAGCGCGAAGACACGCTCTGTGTATTCGCCTGGTTTCGTGCGTCCAAGCGCGCGATCCATCATATTCATCTTTGCATCTAAATTGTCAATGTAATGCAGAATTTCTGCTTCTTTTACTAGTGGTGGCTTTGGACTACCCCATTCCGCTTTCCCGTGATGGGATAAAACGATGTGCTGAAGGATTAATACTTCTTCTCCGTCAATTTTCAGCTCATCTGCTGCTTTTCCAATTTCGTTTACCATGATAGAAATGTGACCTAATAGGTTTCCTTCTAGTGTATATGTTGTTGAAATTGGGCCAGATAATTCAATTACTTTTCCAAGGTCATGTAAAATAACGCCTGCATACAGTAAGTCTTTATCTAAAGATGGATATAGCGTAGCAATTGCTTTCGCTAAATCAAGCATCGATACAACGTGATACGCAAGTCCTGATACGAACTCGTGATGATTTTTCGTTGCTGCTGGATAGTCTAAAAATTCATTTTGATGCTTATTCAACAAATGTCTTGTAAGACGCTGAATGTTCGGGTTTCTCATTTCAAATATGTACTGTGTAATCTTTTCGACCATGTCTTCTTTTTTCACTGGTGCTTTTTCAACAAAGTCTGAGATATCTGTTACTTCATTCGCATTTGCAACGCGGATTTGCTTCACACGAAGTTGAATGCGCCCTTTATAGTTTTGAATATCCCCAGCTACTTTCACAATCGTTTCTGCAACATATTGTTTCTCAACTTCTGGTGATACATCCCATAGCTTCGCTTCAATATCGCCGCTTTGGTCTTGTAAGATTACTGTTAAAAATGGCTTTCCATTACTCGCGATACCTTTTGTCGCTGTTTTAATTAGCAGGAAGATATCGACTTGTTCACCAACTTCATACTCTGCAATTTTCTTTTTCATTCTGATTCCTCCACCAACTTAAGTACTTTTAGTATAGCACACTACACCTTATTTTCTTTACGCTCATGTGATAATTTTATAATCTGTTTTTCCGTAAAGAAGGATAATAGATGGGCATGACATGTAAAGAAAATCACTTGTCTATCCTTCGCAATTTCTTTTATTAACTGGATTGTTCGTTCTGTTCTTATCGCATCAAAATGCACAAAACTATCATCAATAACAAATGGGTAATCATGTTCAAACGTCCGCGCTAACGCAAATCTTAGTGATAAATAAAGTTGTTCCGCTGTCGCTTGACTCAGTTCATGACTGTAAAAACGAATCCCATCACTCCGCTCAACAATAAACGGCTCTGCTTCAGATGGTGAAAATATTTTACTATACTTTTCGCCTGTTAAGTATACAAAATATTCTTCGGCCTTTTGTAAAATACGTGGCAGCTGTACTTCATGATAATATTGCTTCGTTTTTGTTAACACCGTTTTTGCCGTGGCATACGCAGCCCATTTTTTCACTTGCTCACGTACTTGTGATTTTTTCATTTCCCATTCATGTAATAAATCACCGTACGTACTGCCTTCTTCTAAATTCGCAATCTCTACACGATACTCCGCAATACGCTCCGTCAATTTCTTCTCTTCTGAAAGGAAGTCTCGTATATGAAGCACTTCTTGATTTAAGTTTTCTTCATACCCTTCCACTTGGTAGTGTTCCACTAATGATAAGCTTGTTAAACGCTTTTCTAGCATATCAATTTGAGGTGATAACCGCTCTACTTGCTTCTCTGCTTCTTCACGCTTTTCTGCCCTCTTGCCAGCTTCTAAAAACGCTTCTTCATCAGTAGCTTCCGCCACCCTCCATAGCGCATCTCTTTCTAGTATGAGCTGATTTACTTGATGCTGCAGTACCTCTCGTTCTTCTTTCCAATCAGCAAGCTTTCCTAAAAGTTGTTCCTTCTTTTGCCCTTTTTCTTTTTCCTTTTGAATACGATCACGAATCATATGCAGATGATCAAAATCTGTATTTTCCATAACGTTCTCTAGTTTATGTTCAAACTGCGAAATCATTTCATATAAAATTCCTTTTCGCTCCGCCAATTTTCCTACTTCGCGATATAACTGCTGCATTTTTTCAATACGTTCAAATGCCGGCAATATATGTGCATATGTATAAAAGCGCGGGAAAGAATAGCGTGCATGATATGTATCTATCTGCTCTCCCACATGAAACGTACCCTGTTCCCATTCTTCGTATGCAGAAACCACTTTATCATAGGCCCGTTCTATTTGTTGCAGCTTATAAGACTCGCGCTCAAATAATTTACGCATTTCTTCATCTTTTTCTAATTGATAACGAATGGATAGCGCCTCTTCATTTTGCCTTCCCCCTGCACTTTGCTTTAGCGAGAGCAGTTCCGCTTGTAAACGATCTGAAAAATTATCTTTATATAAAACAAGGGCAAGTACAATAAGAACAAAAACAACAACGCTCGTAAATATCAATGCGCGGTTATCTAACAATACACTTGTCAGCAACATCACTGTATTAATAGCTAACAAAAGGAAACAAACTTTCTGCCAGCGCTTTTTCTTTTCCTGCGCACTTTTCATTCTTTCTTCATATTGACTACTAGTCCCAATAAAACTTGTACCTTGAAACTCTTTTTTCTTTTCCACAAGTTTCTGCCGCTCTTCATCCGCTAACATTTGCTTTCGAATGTGCCCGACATTCTCTTCTTGTTCTTCTAATTGCTGCTGAGCTACTTTAAAACGCTCATCAAGCTGCTCTTTCCGCTTGTCTAATTCTCTCGCCTTTTGCACCGTTTGCGTTATCATTTCTTTTGCTGCAAGGCTTGTATCAAATGACAGTACACTTTCCTTTTCAAAAGTAGCACCAATTTGTTGCTCAAGTTCTTTTATCTCTTCTTTCATATTTCGGGTGCTTGCTGTAATATCACGCATTTCTTGGCGCGCATTTTCATATGACATATGCTGCATCAGAAGTTCTTCCACATAACTATCTTTTTGCAGAAGCTCTTCTTGTACTTCTATCCCATCTAGTTCCGATTGTACCATTTCCATTCTTTTTTGGATGGAATCGAGTTGTACACTGAGCGGCTCAAGCTTTGCTTTTATTGTTTCATAGCGCTCCACACCTCGAACTGGAAACGGATTTTCCTGCTCTTCTAACGCCTTTTCATATGCGCGCTTTTCAATGACAAGCGGTTGCAGCGTGGCCAATACTTCATAGTCTTGCTTACGCCTTTCTGCCATCTCTTTTTCATTTCGAATATGAGCAAGGCACCCTTCACTTTCTTTTAACTGCCCCATCACCTTTTCATACGTACCAATCTTCCCTTGCCACGCCTGAAGCTTTTCCTGGAGCTTCTTTATTTCTTGCAGCATCGCATTAATCTCGGGCTTACGACCATTTGGCTTAAAACGCTGCTCCATTTCTTTTTCTAACTTTTTATCTAACTGCAGCAGCGCGTCACTTCCAACTGCACTCGCTGAAAATAAATAATTTCCGATTTCAGCTTCTCCAATATGATGAATATTTTGAAGACCATGCATATCAAATGAAAAGACCGAATCAAACAAACTTTCATTCATCCCGCTCAGCAAAGTCTGCAGTACTTCTTCGCCGCCTGTTTTACCATCTTCAAAGTAAACCGTTACTTCCCCAGCAGCCGTTTTCGGAAGACGCTCGATTTTCACTCTCCCGTACTGCTCTGCCATCACCGTCAGCACACCGCCGTACTTCCCGCCTTCTTTCGGTTCATAGCGTCTTTGTCCCCTTGTTGGAAACCCAAATAAAATACTTTTCATAAACGAACGAATCGTTGATTTTCCCGCTTCATTTTCACCGTACAACACTGTCAGCAATGAAAGATCCATTTCCACATTTTCTAATTTCCCATAGCCATAAATATGGAGTTTTTCAATTCTCATTTTTTATCCCTCTCTTGCTGGAATAATTGCTCTAATATAATATTTTCCGCTTCCTTTTGAATCTCTGCCTTCTCTTCTTCTGAAAAAGACTCAACCACATTACGTGCGACAGGAGATGTCCAAATTGTCCTAAGCACCGCATCCATATTTGTAAAAGATTCTAGTTCTTGCAGTACACTACCGACAAAATGATTCTCCTCTTTTAACCGCGCCGTTTCCGCAAATGAAACCGTCTCATTCTTCCATTTCATCACATATACAAAATCTCTACGCTCTTCTCCCGCTGCTAAAATATGAAAAATCTCTTCCACTCGTTTTTCATCGCGCAAATAAGAAGCGAGTGGTCCTTGCCCAGTAAACACAGCTGTCAACAATGTTCCTTCCTCTTCTTTACGGCACGCATTCAGCGCTTCCGTGCAAGCTATCATAAGGTCATCAACTGTTTCTAGTTCATCAATAGAAATTTCTATTTCTCCCCAAACGACATCCGCCGTATGGAAGAAGGAACAATTCGTTCCCTGTTCCGATATCTCAACAAGGTACGCCCCCTTTTCTCCCGTTTCCTTCCGGTGGCGTCCTTGTATATTACCTGGATAAATAATATACGGCTCCTCTGCTAAAATCTCGCGCTTATGTATATGGCCAAGAGCCCAGTAATCAAACCCTTTTTCTTTCAGTTCACGAATTTGAAACGGCGCATAACGATTATGTTCTGCATCGCCTTCTACACTCCCGTGAAGCATCCCAATATGAAATGGTGCATCACTCATTTTTTCATACTGCGCTGTCATATTATCCGTAACAGCTTGCTGAAGATAACTAAATCCATAAATTGATGCAAGCAGTTCCCCATCTTTATAAAATGACTTCGCTTCTACATATGGCTCTGTAAACACATGAACATTCTCAGGAAAATCAATTGCCGCCCAGCTTCCGCCTAAATGATCATGGTTACCATGAATGATATAAACTGGAATCTCATACTGCGAAAGACGCTTCATTTGCTCTCTCACAAACACTTGCGCCCTGAGACTTCGCGTTTCCGCATCATATAAATCTCCCGCAATCAACACAAAATCCACGCGCTCTTGAATTGCTTTATCAATAATACGCTCAAATGACTGAAACGTACTTTGCTTCATTCTTTCCCAAACAGATGACGGCACATTCATTTCCATTCCTTTAAACGGACTATCCAAATGTAAATCTGCCGCATGTATAAACTTCACTTGTTTCACAAATAAACGATCCTTCCCTTATCCGATAAAAGCTTCAATCTATTTTACCACGCAATGTCACATATTTCTTTGCATATTCTAGCGATTTATGACAAAATAGTTATAAGATTCTGATTTTAATCTTTGGAGGGGAATTTTCATGGGAGTATACGTTCTAACAGTCTTTGAAAAAGATGGTTCAAAAGTGCTAGACGAATCATTTGAGGTAGCGACAGAAGCAGAAGCGAAGTCAAAAGGCGAATCCATTTTGCGAGAAAAAGGATTGTATGAGAAAACACATCGCTGCACATCTTCAGCTGGTAAGCTTGTTTTATTCCAGCGCTAAAAAAGAAGCGTCATCCGCTTCTTTTTCATACTATATCTTCATCACACCACGTAAATACCACATCTAGAATCCGGTTACCAACACGCACGCGTCTGTTCCACTGTCCAGTTTGAATTTGGCGCATTAGCTCATCTTTCATCTTTTCCGTCCAGTCGTGAATCGTTCCATTCCCGTCGTACGGATATACGCTAGGAAACTCTTCCTGCAGAAGACTCAGGCTTTCCGCATCAAAATGAAAATGGAAATAGTAGTTTGCCGTAAGCGATGGCTCTTGCAATTTCAAAAACGGATCGTCAATTTGCTTTCGATTTCGGTAGAAAGTAAATATATTCACCTTTCCGCTCGTAATTTGGTCAATTTGAATTTCGTGCTTCTCTATAATCACGTCGTGCCCACCTCGTTATATACTACCTTTAGTATATATGTCTTTTGCATCAAAGTTAACCATTTTCACACGAAATTCATTTCCTTCATCTATTTCCCGTACCTCCAAAAATCAGGACAAATAACTAAAACAAATTTGAAGGGGAGCGATTATATGTATTTCGGAAGCAAAGGTTGGTATGTAAAAGAACTAAAAAAATTAGGTATCCGTACTTATGAAGGTAGAAAATTAGAATCATATCGTACGCACATCTTAGCTAGTTTGCTTGAGAGAGTTCAGAGGGAATCGGCTTAATACTCATGTAAAAAGAAGCAACGTTTGTTTTGGCGTTGCTCCTTTTTATGTATCAATACGGCTTTCTTCACTTTCTAATTGAAAGAAAAAAATTACAGCCATATAAAAAGCCGTTTTTAATTCAACATAGAAAGCATAATCTTCTCTAACTCAGCCTTATTTAAAACATCATCAACAATGACAATTTGATAGGCACTATGTTTTTCTTTAGCAGGAACAACCATCTTCATTGCTTTTACATTACTTCCTGTCATTTTCGCAAAAGTGACCTTTGCTCCTTCTAGCTCATAATTTTCAATTTTGTCCTTATCATTAATCCAAAAGTAAAATGGATCCTTTCCTTTTTCTAAAACAGTTGATTGATAGATTCTATATCCAAACTCCTCACCTCTATATTCTGAATGAATAATCGGGTTCGGTTTCCCCACTGTAGCCTATGTATCAACTCTTTCTTTTTTTAGTTGATAGCCTTCTGCTATATAAGTTGGTTTTTTAATTGGAAAATCCACTATTTTTTGTGCTTCTTCTATTGTAAATAGAAAATGTTTCCTCACCTTTTCCCAAAGTGGTCCTATTTCCTCTGCCGTTTTTTCTAGTTTCTTTTGCTCTTCTGCACTTAGCAGTTCTGGATTCTCTCCTAAAGCAATTGCTTTCTTTTGAAGAGCATACCACTCTCCTTGCAACTTGATATATGTATCAAATTCTTCTTTTGTTAAATACTTTTTAGCCGCTGCTATATCATCCATCATTTTTTTGTATTGGTTTTCTGGAATCTTCAATTCTGCCAATGCCTGTTCTTGTGTTCCAATCGTTGTTTCTACACTTTTCTCAATGGAAACATCAGGCTGGTTTTTCGTTTCTTTTCTTTCATCTTTTACTACAGTCTGTTCCTTCTGCCGATTAGCCGGCATATCTGCACGTGCATTTAATAAGGATAAGGATGATACAGCAATCACTACGACGACTCCAAGCGCCGACCAGCGATATGATTTCTTTTGAAAGCTCTTAATCATACGGATTCTCCTTTTCAGCGTCCGTTTATTTCGACTTAAATTCGCTAAGCTAGGCACTTGATAATAACTCGCATAATGTTCTAAAAGCGTAATAATCGTATGACCATATGCGATTTGTTCCTCGGAATCTATAAATGTCAAAGCGAATGCATCACATGCCAGTTCCTGATCTTCCCTCATGCACGAGTAGGCATACCAAAGAATCGGGTTAAACCAATTTAAAATAAGCAAACTATGCATGAGCCAATTGACTCCAACATCTCTTCTTTTTATATGAGCTAATTCATGATAAAAAACATACCTCAGTTGTTGTTCATCTAGTATTTTCATATGGACATTCGATAGTAGCACCGTTGGTCGAAAACATCCGAACACCGTTGGGCTTGGAACTTTCCCCGCTAACAGTAATGGAATATTCTTCCGAACAGACATAGATTTTTTACAGTCTTCAAAGATTTTGACAATCCGTTCATCCGTAATAGCAGACTGCTTTTTAATGTAGAGACGTAAGCGTCTATTCATAACTATCGTCGCAAACCCTAAAATGATAATACCAGCTAACCATATGTATAAAAAGATTGTATAAAATGAAAATGTTGCCTCAGTTTTATTTTCATTGTGCTGCTTCCCTATTTCATTTTCCTCAGGTATTTTTATGAAACTAGGTTCGTAAATCTTTTCGTTTACAGACACATTCGTATCATCTATAGCCACATTCTCGTTCATAGATTCTTTTTGATGAAAAATAGCCTCAGTTCCATTGTTATACGAAAGAATAGAATAAATACTGTAGGAACTATCTGGTGACCATGGTAATACAAGCCTCACAATTAATACCATCCATAATAAATACTGCCACCTCGGAGTCAACTTGTTTCTCAATACGATTTTGACACATAAAATGAAGCCAACTACAATACTTGCCATAATGGACGTTTCTATCACCCAATCAAAAAAACGATGCAGATAGATGTTTACAAACAGATCCATCATCACAATCTATTCTTCCGCTGATTTTCTTCTGTTTTCTCATCCAGAATGCGTTTCAGCTCATTGATGTCTTCTGAAGATAGTTTCTCTTCTTTCAAGAAATTCACAAGTAAAGGTTTAAGTGCCACACCATAAAAACGTTTCAGAAAAGATTTTGTTTCCACTTGTAGATAGCTATCTTGTGACACTACAGGGTAATACGCATACATGCGCCCTTTTTCTTGGTGGTAAGAAACTGCTTCTTTTTGAACTAGTCGATTAATAAGCGTTCGAATCGTTTTTGGCTTCCAATCCATTTTTTTCTCTAACTCTTCAATCACTTCATTCGCCGTTTGTGGTGACTTCCCCCAAAGAACTTTCATCACTTCTAATTCAGCTTCCGATATTTTAGGTAATTCTTTCATTGTTTATAACTTCACCCCTCATATTACATTTGTAATCCATAATACGATATTACAAATGTAATCCCTAGTTGTCAACCATATATTTACAACCACATTCCGGACACTCATGAATATCAATCTTACAAAGATCACATCTTTGTAAGGTTGATAAATAAAAAAACAGAATCACTTTTATGGACTCTGTTCTAATCGTTTCACATATCTGTTTGCCATTTTACAACTTACATCATCGTTAATTAACATGAATCGTTACGCTCTCTTGATAAGAACCATCGAATATCACCTGAGCTTTTATGATAGAATACTTTTTCAAATGATTACACATACATATACGAAACTTCCCATATTTATCAACTCGGCCACTTCCAATAAGTACATCACCATTCATTAATACTATTGTTGAATACGGTTTCGCATGGCCTGTCACATATTTATCATCATGTGTCACAGAATCTATAATTATTTTTGCATCAACATAATCAGCAGACTGAATATTCTTCTTTTCCGTTACATCTTCCATTCCTGGAAATTCTCGGTTCATATCAGCCTTTTGGGGTCTGAAACTCAAATTTTTCTGCCAACCAAACCTATACAATATGTCAATGAAACCATATGGAAGCATTTGCGCTAACTTCCCCTCCACTTCTTCAAACATATTTCATTCATTTAAACCATTGCATACAATCATATTCCACCGTGTCCCTACACGCCTTAAATTGATATAATGAAACGAATTTACATCCATAAATTTTATTATTAAACCAGAAGGAAACAGCATTGATTTTTCTCATATATTACTGTTTGCTAGATACCTTATAGAACATATATATAATGCAGCTTTTTATTCCAGATGCAATAACAACGCTAAATAAAAGGAACCATGCCACATTCCCTAATGATGGAAGTCCTCCTTCAAATACATCCATAATAACCATCTGGCCGATTATTAAGAAGATCCAAGAGATTACATACTGTCTTCCACTTTTGATATATAAAATCCCATCATCATAATAGACTTCCATGACACTCCCTTGCCAAACGCCAATACCAAAAGCAAAGAGTGAAATAGCCAACAGCTCAGCTTGTAAATCCCAGGTCATTGGATAAGGCATCGTGTATATTACAATCCCTGCAACAATTAGTAAAATGAAAATATCTATCCATTTTATTTTTCGAGGCTTAATTTGAATCCAAACAAAGAAAATGACTGTAGAAATCAAAAACAAAGTTATCATTTAATGATTCTATTTCCTTTCTCTATTAGAAGCTTCTGTATTTCTAATGAGATTGTATTGTTTCAATCTTTCTTGAAGCTCACTTGTGAAATTAACATTATCAAACATGTAACTTTTCGATACTTTCTGAGCATAGCATGAAGAAGAAATAAAAAAATCGTACAAAAGGGCAAGCCTTCCATGTACGATTGGGCATATATAATATTTCATGTTTTAAAGATGAATTAATTTCTTTTCAATAGATATAGCTACCGCTTCTGATCGTGAATTCACACCTAGTTTATTATAAATATTGGTTAAATACGCTTTTACTGTTCGTTCTGCTATTCCCATATCAAATGCAATTTCTTTGTTCTTATATCCACGTGCGATCGCTTTTAGAACAAAAAGTTCTTTTTCTGTCAAATTAGGAAAAGGATTCGTATGTACCTGTTTCCTTTTATAATTAACGATTTTTTCCATAACATCTTGTTGTAGTAAAGTCTCGCCCCTAATAGCCGCCTCCAATGTCCGAAATAAATTGTCACGACCAGTATCTTTTAATAAGTATCCTTTTGCTCCTAATTCAATTCCCTTTATCATTAATTCGTCTTCATTATAGGTCGTTAATATAATAATTGGAGTTTTATCCTGTTTTTTATTTAAATGTTCAATTGTATCTAAACCATTCATTTTAGGCATATTTAAATCCATTAAAATGACATCTGGTTTCTTTTCCTCTATCAAACAAAGAGCTTCTTCCCCATTTTCAGCCTCACCTATGATTTGAAATGAATCACTCGTTTCTATTATTAATTTTAGACCTTCTCTTACAACGAAATGATCATCAACAATCAATACATTATACTTCATGTCTATCTCCTTCTTTATTTATCGGTACTTGAATGTATACTTTCGTCCCTTTCATCTTGTCACTTACTATCTGTATTTCCCCTTCAATCAAACGAACACGCTCATTTAAACCAATTAAACCATAGTGCCCAGGAACCTTACCGATATACTCAGTGTCAAAACCAATGCCGTTATCTTCAATTTGGATCGTTAGTATTCTAAGGTCATCCATATAATCGACTTTTATATTTACATCTGTTGCTTGTGAATGTTTGGCGATATTCGTTAAGCATTCACTTATTAAATATAAACAGTGTTCCTTTACTAAGCTTGAAATATGAGGGGGACTTTGAATATGAAATCTTACATGTATAGATGTAGCCTCAGAAAAACGCTTTATTTCTTCCTCTACTGCTTTATGAAATGGATTGGTTGTATAGCGCAAATCATCTATAACCAACCTTGCATCATGTAAAGTTTTTCTCGCTCTTACCATCGTTTGTTGAATAATTTCTTGCGAACGCTCTGTATTCCCTCTTTGCATATGGGCATCTATTGCTTCCAATTGCATGATTAAGCTTGCTAAACCTTGGGCTAATGTATCATGTAAATCTCTTGCCATTCGCTGCCTCTCATTAGCTAATGTCAATTCTTCCACTCTCATATATGCAAATTCTAACTCTTGAATGTACCTCTGAATGCGATTACGCGCCTCAAATTGCTGCTTATTAATATAAGAAAAAGGAATAATAATAGCTAATATCAAAAGGAACATAGAAATAAGAATAGCTAATTTATTGCCACCATAATTGATACTACTGGCAACGCAAAATATTGTATACATAATCGTAAAAACTGCAATTACTTTAAATATTTTATTATACATATATAAACTTTGCGCAATTAAAATAGGAGTTAACCCAACTAAAACCGCTATCGAAGCATGTGGCACCATAAATGCAGCGAAAAACACAATAAAGAGTTGTATGAAAAAAAAGTAAAACCACTGGCTATTCTTTAACAAACTAGCATACCAATGAAAAATAGTATGTATAACAATTACGATTGTAAAAAACAAGCTATCAATGGAAAAAATGTTGTTACGGAATTCTAAAAGCAGCGAAGCTATATATACGAGTGTTATCCATAAAACGATAAATCTCCTCGGGATAAACATCGCTTCTAATAGATTTGTATTTAATTTCTTCATATTCGACCTCCATCATTAGATTATACTATATCCCGCCCCGTATCATTAATAGTGAAACCATTATCGTTATGTGTGGAGCTAATCGTCAACTTGCCCTCTATTAAGTTTTATCCCACATTAACGGGCAGTAAATACTCCCACCTCAAAATTCGGCGGGAGCAAAGAAGTTAGGTGGGAGATAAACTGCCCGTAAAAGCCCGATTGGTTCAACTAATAATCAGTGGGGGATGAAGAAAACCCCCACTGATTAAAGTTTCACTTTATATAGTCATTTAAAATATATTTGGTCATTACATTTAGCCCGACTATAGCTGATTAAATAAACATCTTTTCCCTTTTCCAATTCTTCATCAAACATTTTATTCAATTAAAAAGAGCACCCTGTATCAGTGGATGCTCTTTTGGGAGTGGAGTTTCCCTAGTATAAGACTAAGTTAGCTTGCCCTACACTATAATATATGCTTGTCTTTTTCAAATGGTACCATCGTATATTAAACTAATCCTATATCACAAGGAGCACTCAACTATGTCTAATTTCAATGGAATTTGGCTTGTTTTAGGATTTTTATTATTTCTATTTGGTTTAATTATCCTAGCATTGTTCATTAACATATAACCCTACATATTATTTCTATCATAACAATAAAAAATGAGGATCTAATGATTCAACAATACATGATAAATTTATTAACTTATCGAATGAAAACCTTACTTTCAAGACTCTGTATCAGATTCTGGAGCCATTGCCTTTTTGATAAATAGCGCAATAACGAAAGCGATACAACATAAGAATAAAGCAAACCAGTAGGCGTGGTGCACGCCGATTGTCATGGCTTCATTCATTAACTGTTCTGTTATTGGAGCTGATTGTTTTTCGATATGGCTTTGCGTACTTTGGGTCATAATACTTACAAAGATAGAGACTCCAAGTGCTCCTGCAATTGGTTGTAAAGTATTTGCAATAGCTGTGCCGTGTGGATATAGATGCTTCGGTAATTCATTTAATCCATTTGTTTGAGCTGGCATCATAATTGCTGAAATAGATAGCATCAATATGATATATACCATTATGAAAGACCATATCGGTATGGAAGGCGTGATATTACTAAAGAATATCATGACCCCAACCAACATAATTGTACCAGGAATTATTAATTTTCTAGGACCATATTTATCAAATAAAGTTCCCATTACTGGCGACATTAATCCGTTTAATAACGCACCTGGCAATAACAATAATCCAGCTACCTTCGCAGTGTATCCGAGAGGTCCTTGTAAATACATTGGCATTACAATTTCAGATGCAAACATCGCCATAATCACAATAACAAAAAGACTAACACCTCTTGTATAATTTTTATATTTGAATACACGAACATCCAATAGTGGTTGCTCTAATTTCAACTGGCGTAGAACAAATAGGACTAAGCTAATGATGCTAATCATGATAATAGAAATGCTTGTTATTGATAAGAAACCTCTTGCATGTTCTCCAGCACTACTAAAACCATAAATCATTCCACCAATACCAATAGTTGAGAGAATAATCGATAGAATATCTATCTTAGGACGTGTAACCTCTCCGACATTTTGTAAATATTTTAACGCAAATACAATTGAAAATAACACGAAAGGTATAACAAATAAGAATAACCATCGCCAACCGAATAGATCAACAATTACCCCCGATATAGTAGGCCCCAGTGCAGGTGCAAACATGATAACCAAACCAAAGGTCCCCATAATTTTCCCACGCACTTCAGGAGGATAAAGTAAAAGCAAAGCATTCATAATAACAGGGATTAACACCCCTGTACCAATAGCTTGTACCATACGACCGATTAACAACATTGGAAAATTCACTGCACAAGCAGCAATCACTGTTCCAATTAAAAAAATAGTCATAACACCTATAAACAATTGTCTTGTAGTGAACCATTGAATTAATGATGCGGAAATTGGCATTAAAACACCCATAACAAGCATAAACCCAGTTGCCAGCCACTGGACAGTTGGAGCATCAACGTTGAATACAGTCATTAACTTAGTTAAAGCAATATTCAATAAGGTTTCGTTTAATATTACGAAAAATGCACCAATGATGAAAGTTATTAATATTACTCTAGAATTAATCTTCTTTTCCATAAAGTTCCTCCGACATTTCTACCATAAACAAATATAATGAGCAGTAATCATTATTTAAAATGCCTTCTGAAATAGTCTCATTTGCCACGGCTTGCTTATTTTGCAGATAATATATCTTTCTAATTCCTTATAAAACGCAAAAATATTTTACATCATTCCTTATTTAATTTATCCCAACTCCTTCTCTTAGTTCTTCAAATAATTTGGGCAAGGCATAACCTTAATTATCAATCCATCACGTTCTCTGCACTTTTTATTTTTTTACCACCATACCGCTTTCCTTCAAATTAGAAAATCACAGGTAATCTGCCTGTGATTCAGAGTAAAGGGGAATAAACCCATCCTTATGCAATTAAAAGGAAGCCAAAATAGCCGTCACAAAATTAACCTGCTTTTACTGATTGAACTACCCACACCTACCTCCAAACGAGCTTGAGGTGGGGGATTCTCCTGTTTCTGCCAAGGCAAAAACAGTTCCTCTCGTTCAACAAAGAGGATACAACGATATAGAGTTCGGTAGTGTCTTTATGTGAGACAATCCATTCTATCTTCCAACGACAGGAAAACAAAACAGGTACAGCTACTTTTTCTTATATCGAAGGCAGAACACTTTGTCATGCATCTTACGGTTCCAACGTTTTTCCTGAACAATCGTTTGAAATGCAAATCGCTTCGCCCGATTACATGTTTCGATTGTCTATGTGACTGCATCTACCATCTCATGGGGGAAATCTGTCTTATAGATCCGTTTCGAAAAATACGCTTTCTTCACCTGTCTTTACCTCATTTTATTTGATAAGATCATTATACACTAAAACAAACATATGTTCCATATAAAAAAAGAGACGTTTTCTTTAAAAAGAAAAAAACATCTTAAATAGATGCTTTTATGTTAAAAGTAGACCAAAATAAAGAGTGTCCTACTGCCTGTTAATGTGGGATAAAGTTTATTTGCTTTAAATCAAAAAGAAAAGACACTCTCATGAGTGCCTTCTCTCCGACTTGATAACCACTTTAATTTTAATAATATGTATGGACTCCCATCCACTTACTATTTTACCACATTTATCCCCTTGCAATGTTGAGAAAGTTAAAAGAAGCCGAAAAATCCCCTTAAAGTATATCTACTCTAAAGGGATTTTTATTTTATCCCGCATTAACAGGCAGTAAGACCCCCACCTCAAGATTCAAAGAGAAACGAGGAAGATAGGTGGGGGATCAACTGCCCGTAAAAGCCCGATTGGTGAGGGCTGATAATCAGTGGGGATGAAGAAAATCCCCACTGATTAAAGTTTCACTTTATATACGTACAGCCGTACCACTCACCGCAACCATTAACATGCCGTCGCGAACAACCTCGTAGTCTACATCAACGCCAACAATAGCGTTTGCTCCTTTTTGCTGCGCAAGTTGTTTCATTTCTTCCATCGCAATATCACGTGCTTCTTTTAATTTACTTTCATATGCACCGGCACGGCCACCTACAACGTCACGAACAGAAGCAAATAAATCACGAACGATGTTTGCACCCATAATTGCTTCACCATTTACAATATCAACGTACTCAATAATTTCTTTTCCTTGAATTCCAGATGTTGTTGTTACAATCATTACTGACACTCTCCTCTTATGTATGAACGTTTCTTATGGCTTTATTATTACATTAAAAAAGAAAATAAACTATCTTATAACCTTACAGAAATGTGACAATTTTGTAAGGATTAATATATATCATTTTCCTGTTAAACACTCGCTCTATCTTTTCGAATCTCAATTGTACGTAAACTATAAAGAAGTACCGCTAGTCCTAACATTTTTTCATTGTTAGATGCATTGGAACCGAATGTAATAGTAGGTACATTAAGACCCATAAACCTTTCGCTCCATTCTATCGGCATATACCCTTGCTTACCGATTGCTAGTGTGCGTCCGTCTATTGTACGGAGCGTACTTTGAATAAAATCAAACTCGACTTCAACATCGGACAACTTCGTTTCTTTATTCGTCATTAAAGAACCACGTATCGCGCCAAACCCTTGTATCATCTTTTCCTTAAACATACCAATCTGGTTATAATTCGAATCATAGATTACCCAATCATATCCGTCCACTTCCGTATGAAAATAGGCAAGAATTTCCCCGCTGTTCGTTTCTAATCCATACACATCTCTATTCCCTAAAAAAGGGATCACGGAAAACAGAATGTTAGATGAAATGATCTTTGTTCCTGCAACATATCCCCCATCAGGATGGTATAAACCAAATTGTGCATTTCGTTTCGGCAATTCCAATACGACAAACGTATCAACATCCCAAAACGTTACATTACTTTTCACTACACTCTTCTGAATCACATTCCCTTTTCGCAGTTGCCAAAATCCAATTCCGAGGAAAACAGATGAAACAATCATAATAAAGATAACCTGTCCCCAATCCACCATTCCCCAAGTTTCATATACATCCCATAGTGCAAATAGAAAAATACTTGCTCCAATCAGAAGCTTAAATCTCCCTTTCCGTTTATAATAATTAAATAATTCCATTTCTTCATCTCTACCCCTTATTTATATATCTCAACTATTAATGTATCAAAAATAGATTAGATCCTCTAGAAAAAAATGGAACCGATCTAATATCCAAATCATCTTTTAAAGATATAATTTTAAGCGCTTTTATTAAAATAATTCATTTATCCAACATTAATTCTATTTTTTCATTTTGAAGTGTTATTTCACGAACTTTCTACATTTCTTGCGGAACGTTTCAGCGCCATATTACTAGTAAACTAAAAGGAATGAAAATATATATTTAAAGTGGATGAAGACAAAGCCAATCAATTTTTCCATTTATTTTTAAAAGAATATGGGGATGCAAGCCTCAAACAAAGTATTGAACCTTTCACTACAATAAATGAAAAGTATAAAAATTAAAAAGCGGAATCTTTCGCTTCAGCGGCACGTGATACAATCATTGAGCCTTGGAAAAGAAATCTTGTAAAATCATATTTAAATAAAAAAGTAGTAAAGATTGTATCAAATGAGAAAGGATACCCTATTTTAGAAATGAAAGGACACGCAAAATATCATATTCCAGCTGGTAAGTATTCTCCCGAAAAAGATCAATTCCGTAATGTTCAAATTAAAGCATTATATGCTACAGATCAGAAAGCTTGGAAAATTAACGAGGCTTCTGTCGATTCATCTTTTGCCGCAGAAATCGATAAGAATGAAGAGGAAAAATATATCATTACAAACGTTCAATAAAGTGAAACTTTAATCAGTGGGGGGGCTTCATCCCCCACTGATTATTAGTTGAACCAATCGGGCTTTTACGGGCAGTTGATCCCCCACCTACCTTCCTCATTTCTCTCTGAATCTTGAGGTGGGGGTCTTACTACCCGTTAATGCGGGATAAACTAACAAATTTATATTCGTTAATTCGTAGCAAAAAAATCATGTCTAGGATTTAGAATTCTAGACATGATTTTTACGTTATAGGGGCTATCCCCATGCCCATCAACCTAAGGTTTTAAAGTACCCCCAGAACGAAATTTTGTACTAACTTGTAACAAAAAAGCTCATTTTTTTAATTTTGGATAACAACGAATTTCTTAAGTTGATGGGCATGACTACCCCTTATAGGAAAACGTGTTGTGGCCAAAATGGGCAACTTACGTTTCTATGATTTTCTATCTTGGCAGGATAAAGATTTTGCTGGTATCTTAGATTCAGGATTAGGATTTGCAATCGACGCTAAGATTGACGTTAACGACTCACCGCAATATAAAGTACACAATTCGAAAGGAAATACATACTACATTACGACTAGTAATACGTATGTGAATGTGAAGTAATATGAACGAAAGACCGCCTATTACGGGCGGTCAATTTTTACTAAGTATTTTTTAATGCTTGTTTTATGGTTTTAACTGTTTGTTCAAGCCATTCTAATGGTGTTATTTCTAACCCATCAAAATATATTCCATCTGCAGAATACCTTATGTATTCATTTTTTTCTGTATTACTATAATCGCTTTGAATAAATTCAGTTAGAAAAATAACAGCATCTTGCAAATACTCTTTTGATACCTCTTCTAGTAATTCTTGGAGCGCTTCTTCATAGAAAGTATCTTGATGAAAAGTACCCGCTAGAAATTGAAATACCTCATCATCTTCAAGATTATCGAAATTGTCTTCTAATAACATAATCTTCCTCCCATTATCAAGATGGATATCCAGTCAAAATAAAACTTCCATTTCTATCCTTCTTCAGTATAATTTTTGCATTTGACATATCTTCAACTGTTGTAGAGCCTCTTATTACACCTCGTCCAATTATTTCAATACCATGATAACGTAAAATTAAATTATTATCTCTTGGACTATTTAACCAACTTTGAATCCGTGCTTGATTACGAGGGTTATTCAAGACTGTAGCCGCTATTTTTTCAGCGGTAGCCCTATCAGTAAAAGTTGATGATCCTGTTATTCTAGAATCATTCTGTAATCTTTGCAACAACTCTTCATCTGTTTTTCCTACGTGTCTTTCGATTAAATGTCCACCTCTAGCTTTATGCGCTTCTAGTCCACCTCCTGGAGCAAGTAGGCTGCTATCTCCAGGTTGTATAGTTATGGTATTATCACTTCTAGCAAACTGATAAGTCGATAGTTTTTCTTCAGTTTGTTTAAAATCAAGTATATCAAACCTAAAATGTATATTATTTCCACCAACAAAAGCAAAACGATTCCCCATTTGTAAATTACCAATAGTATGCGAAATACCTTCTGGAATTTTATCTTTTGCTAATTTAGTTGTTACTTTACCCAATTTACTTGCTTTACTTAATCCTTTATCGCCAATAACACCTAATGCAACTTGTGTTAAAGCATAACTTCCCCATTTCGCACGACTTTCAGCATCTCCATTTATTACATCATTAATAAATGAATCTGACACTACATTATACATAGTACTAAGAGTATCAATAGGATGCAACGCAGCATTCCCCATGTTATCCCACGTTTCCCGTTTACCAAGCGCTTTAAATCCTTCTATGGTATCTCCAAATGCTTCTCCTGCACCTTCTATAGTGCCATCTATAACTTTTCGGAAAGTAGATTTTTCAGGTAACTTACCACACATTGCCCCTTCTTCAATTGAACTACTCTTTAGATGGTTTTCAGCCTGACGTGCCCTTTCTTCTCCAATCGATTGAATAGAGGTTGTCCACTCCATATTCAATCCTTGTGTACTAAATGTACCACTTACAGGACTAAAACCTTTCCCACTTTGGACTTCAGCCAAACCCGTCGCAATACTAGCTGCTAATTGAATTGCTGTATTATAGTTATTACTAGAGGTCTGATTGAATTGATACAGATGATCTAACTTTTCTTGCAGTTTTTGCCTCATGACAGTAAAAAGATTCGCCATAGCGTCCATACTCGGGATTGGCATAGCTTGACTAACAGCTTCCATACTTGTTTTCATTCGTTCAATTTCTCGAATTTGTTCTAGTAATTCTTGTTCAATGACATCTGTCGAAGCTACCTTTGATTGAAATTGACTTGGAAAAGCATCATTCTGACGGATTAATTCTTCACATAAATAAATGATTCCCTGTGCTAAGGGACGAAAAGTTTGTACAAAAAATGCCTTTGCACTACTATATGTTTGTCCTTGTAGAACAGTATCAACTACAAAAGCGTCAATCGACTGAATGGCTTGTTCCATACCTTGAATGGTAGCAGTACATACAGCGTTCATACTTTGAGTTTGACTTTGTACTTCTCCCAAATACATATTTAAACTCATGCGTTGACCTCCCTTGCTAATTGTTGTTGCTGATAGGAAAGGTCTTTTTCTAAATCACTAAGATCTCGTCTCTCTTTAAACAACGTTTCTTTTTGGTTTTCCAATTCGAATGTAAGTTTTCGCTCAATGTGCCCTGCTTCTTGGCGTATATTCATAAAAAAATGAGATAACTCTTTATCCCCATGCCAAGTTTCTAGAATTCGATTAAATAAACGATTGTTTCGACCTTTCCATTCATGAAAATCTGCTTCTGCTTGTTCCAGAGTTTGAATCGCGAATTGATTTCGGTCCTGTTCCTCAAATACACTTCGTAACTTTTGACTTAATTGATTGATTTATTTTTCAATATCTTGACTCATCGTATTGCTCCTACCGTTTTATCTTTACGTAGGTTGTCACATTAGCGAAAAGTATTGTGGAGTTCGTTATCCATTCTCTCAAACTCTTGGACTACTGAATGAATATTATCGACTGCTTGTTGAAGGGCGGAAGAAAATTGTTTCGTCAACTCTAAAGCTTGTTGGTTCGCTTCTTGTGCTTTAGAGTTAACAGATAGTGTTGTACGCGTTGCCTTTTTTATAGAACGATTTGTTGCACTTTGGATGGTATCCGAAGCTGCTTTCATCTGTGTAGCAATTTGTTGTGCCTTTTGAAAATTACTTTGAAATTGTCCCATCGCTCAAATCCTTTCTCTAATTTTCAGAACATGCCAAGGAAATCCCAATAAATATATGAAATTTCTCTATCAATATCGCTCTTTTTAAACGCGTGCCCAGCTTAGCTGGGCACGCAATCAAATGAGCCATACAATATAAGTTGTATGGCTCATTTAAAATTCTTGTTATGTAGAGTAAAACGTTTTTTATTTCAAACCGAAATTACGTGATAATTCTTCATCATGAGAAGCAACAGCTTCTGCAGTTTTTGAAAGTTGAACATTAATCTCATGTAGTAATTGTGAGAAGTTTTCTACTTTCGGTCTTAACTCGTTAAATTGTCGATCAAAACCTTCAAAAGCACGACCTTCCCACTCACCGCGTAATTCATTTTGCAATCCTTGTAATTTACGAAGAATATCATCAATTTGTTAAGAACTTTGTCCATATAAAGCAGCCTTTGATTTTAGTTCTTCAGGGCTCATACGAATTTGTCCAGCCATTTTAATCTCCCCTTTAAAAATAAAATCAGCAAAAATACAACTTGGTTAATTTTACTAATTTATTATAAGTTATTGTGAAAATCTTTTAAAGACTTTATTTTGCTAAAATAAAGAAACAAAAATAGTTAAAGAGACTACTCTTGTTTTTTTACTTTCTCTTCTTTTTCAATTACAGATACCGATTTTTCAAGTTTTTTCACATAATTATCATATAATTCCCCAGAACACGAAAAATCATCTTCAAAATTTTCTGTAGTACTAATAGGGGGACCGCCACATCACCATCAAGCTAATATAAATTAATACCCTAAAACGATAAAATTAAGAAATTTTCATTTTTTTGCTTTGGGAATTATATCTCTTAATTAGATAGCACCAGGTACCCCATGCAAAAAAAGCCGATTTACTATAAACTATGGTGAAGTGACCCCA